>NZ_CP091804.1:2032433-2372366 GCF_022024275.1 Sphingopyxis sp. BSN-002 | reverse complement strand
GCGTTGACCATGTCCTTGTTCACCATCGCAGCCATCGGCGGCATCGACGCGATCGTGGTCGCGGTCTTCACCGCTTCGTCGACCAGCGTCTCATGCGGCACGACGCGTGCGACGAGCCCCGAACGCTCGGCTTCGGCGGCGTCCATCATGCGGCCGGTCAGGCACATTTCCATCGCCTTCGCCTTGCCGATCGCGCGCGTCAGCCGCTGCGACCCGCCCATGCCCGGCGCGACGCCGAGCTTGATTTCGGGCTGGCCGAATTTCGCCTTGTCCGACGCAATGATGAAGTCGGCCATCATCGCCAGCTCGCAGCCGCCGCCGAGCGAGAAGCCGTTGACCGCGGCGATCCACGGCTTGCGGACCTTCTTCACAAAGTCGCTCGTCCATTTCGAGAAGAAGTCCTCGAGGTAGAAGTCGGCGGCCGGCTTGTCGGCCATTTCCTTGATGTCGGCGCCCGCGGCGAACGCCTTGTCGCCCGAGCCGGTGAGCACCGCGCAGCGCTGGCTGTCGTCGGCTTCGAATGCCGCGAAGGCCGCGATCAGATCGTCGAGCACGCCCGAGTTCAGCGCGTTGAGCGCCTGCGGACGATTGAGCGTCACCAGCGTGACGGCCCCGCGCGTTTCGACGAGGAGGGTTTCGTAAGTCATTCGGCAATCTCCTTCGTCATTCCGGCGAAGGCCGGAATCTCAACGGTGAGGCCCCGGCCTCCGCCGGGGCGACGGCTTAGGTTAGAGGGGTCCATTTCTCGGATTCGGGCTGCGGCGCGAAGATCGCGTCGATCCAGTCGTCGGTGACGGCTTCGGGGGTCGGCGGGTCCCATTTCGGGCTGTTGTCCTTGTCGACGATCAGCGCGCGGACGCCCTCGATGAAATCGTGCATCGCGACAACGCGGCTGCCGATCGCATATTCCTGCGTCATCTGCGCCGCGAAATCGTGCATTTCGGCGCCTTCCCTGAGCTGGCGAAGCGCGACCTTGCAGGTCTGCGGCGACTTGCTGTGGAGAGCAGCCAGCTCCTTTCCGGCCCATTCGCCGCCATCGGCTTCGAGCGCGGCGAGGATGTCCTCATAGGTGTCGCTCGCGAACAGGCGGTTGATCTTGTCGATCTGGCCGGTGATCGCGGCCGGCGGCGCGGTAACCGACAGCTCGCCCAAAATGCCGCCGATGCGGTCGGGGTGCTGCGCGATGCGGTCCTTCGCCTCGGCGAGCTTCTCCGACGGCAGATAGTGGGTCGCAAGGCCGAGCGCGACGCATTCGGCGCCGTCGAGCCGCGCGCCAGTGAGTGCGAGGAAGACGCCGACGCGGCCTTCGAGCCGCGGCAGATACCAGCCGCCGCCGACGTCGGGGAAGAGGCCGATCCCGGTCTCGGGCATCGCGAAGCGCGTATGCTCGGTCGCGACGCGATATTTCGCCGGCTGCGAAATCCCGACCCCGCCGCCCATCGTGATGCCGTCCATGAAGGCGACGACGGGCTTGGGGTAGGTGAAGAGCAGATGGTTGAGGCGATATTCGGTGTGGAAGAAGAGGCGCGCTTCGGTTCCGTCTTTCGCACCGCTCTCCGCGAGCATGCGGATGTCGCCGCCGGCGCAGAAGCCGCGGCCCTCGCTATGGTCGATGATCACCGCCTCGACGGCGTCGTCATCGCGCCATTTGAGCAATGCCTCGATCATCGCCTGGCACATCGGCAGGTTGAGCGCATGGATCGCTTTGGGACGATTGAGCGACAGGCGGCCGACGCGGCCGTCGACGCTGATCAAAACATCTTCGGTCATTGGCGCAGCAGGTCCCTTCCAACGATCATCCGCATCACCTGGTTGGTGCCTTCGAGGATCGAGTGGACGCGCAGGTCGCGCCAGAAACGCTCGATCGGATAATCACGCAGATAGCCATAGCCGCCGAAGAGTTGGAGCGCGTCGTTGACGATCTTGCTGCCATTGTCGGTCGCGAGCCGCTTCGCCATCGCCGAGAAGCGCGACTTGTCGGGGGCGTTCGCCGTGACCTTCGCCGCCGCGAGATAGAGCAGCGCGCGCGACGCTTCGAGGTCGGTCGCCATGTCGGCGAGCATGAACTGGGTGTTCTGGAAATCGGCGATCGGCTGCCCGAACTGCTGGCGGTCCTTGGTATAGGCGATCGCCTCGTCGAGACAACGCTGCGCGCCGCCGAGCGAACAGGCGCCGATGTTGAGGCGGCCGCCGTCGAGCCCCGCCATCGCGAAGCGAAAACCGTCGCCCTCGGCGCCGACCAGATTTTCCACCGGCACGCGGCAGTCCTCGAAAATCACCTGCGCGGTCGGCGAGGCATTCCAGCCGAGTTTCTTCTCGGGCGCGCCGAAGCTGAGGCCGGGCGTGTCCTTTTCGATGACGAGGCAGGAGATCCCCTTCGACTTTTCCTCGCCGGTGCGAACCATGCAGACATAGATGTCGTTGTAACCCGCGCCCGAGATGAACTGCTTGGTGCCGTTCAGCACATAATGGTCGCCGTCCTTCTTCGCGGTGGTCTTGAGCGCCGCGGCGTCCGAGCCCGAGCCGGGTTCGGTCAGGCAATAGCTCGCGATCTTCTCCATGCTGACGAGCTCGGGCAGGAAACGCGCCTTGATCTCCGCGCCGCCGAAGCGGTCGATCATCCACGTCGCCATATTGTGGATCGAGACATAGGCGCTGGTCGCGGGGCAGCCATAGGCCATCGCCTCCATGATCAGCGCGGCTTCCAATCGGCCAAGCCCGATGCCGCCCGATTCCTCGGCCACGTAGATCGCTCCGAAGCCGAGTTCGCCCGCCGCTTTCCAGACCTCGACGGGATAATGGCTTTTTTCGTCCCACTCCGCCGCGAAGGGCGTGATGCGGTCGGCGGTGAACTTGCGCGCCATGTCCTGAATGGCGAGCTGGTCGTCGGTAAGCTGAAACTGGTCGGTCATGATCATTTCTCTAAAATGGCTTCGGCTTCGATTTCGACTTTCCACTCGGGGCGGATCAGTGCGGGGATGACGAGCATCGTCGAGGCAGGGCGGATGTCGCCGAACATCGCGCCATGCGCGCGGCCGACAAGATCGGCGTCGGTGGGGTCGGTGATATACATGCGTGTCCGGACGACATCGGCGGGCGAGCCGCCGAGCGCTTCGAGCGCCTCGCTTATGATCGTCAGGCAGCGCGCAGCTTGTGCACCCGCGTCGCCGGGGGTCGAGCTGCCGTCGGGCTCGATCGGCGCGCAGCCCGCGACGTCGATGCGGTTCCCCACCCGGACCGCCCGGCTGTAGCCGTAGACCGGTTCGAACGGGGACGCCGAGCTGTGGTTACGCCGCCCCCCGGTTTTCGATTGGCCTTCAGCCACAGGTGACCTGCGTGATCTTGTAGGCGTCGTCGTACATGATGTTCACGCGGTCCTGACGATAGTCCATCGTCATCGCCGAGCGCGGCGGCCCCCAGCGCAGCGTCCGCGCGCCGGTCGCCTTGACGATCGCGGCGCCGACATCGGCGCTGGCGGTCTGGCCGACGAAGCTTGCCGCTGCATCGGCGCTGCACGTCATTTCGGCGGGGGGCGGCGGGGTCGACTCGACGGGCGGCTTCTCCTGCGTACAGGCGGCAAGCGGCAGGACGGCGGCGATTGCAAGCAAACGAATGTCCATGATGAGTCTCCCTTTCGTCAGATCTTCAGGTACAGCGCGTATAGCGCATCGGCTCGGCCGCGGCACCCTTGCCTTGGTCGCGAAGGACGAGCGTCTTGCCGTCGCCGGCGAGTTCGAGCTGCACCCGCTGGTCCCAGTCCTGCCCTTCGCCGCTGAATTTATAATCCGCAAGGACCTGCGTCGCGCCGCTGGAGCGAACGCGTACCAGTTCGCCATGCGATTCATAGAAACGCAGGTTCGTCGCGTCGATCACCAGCGCCGTCAGGTCGGTGCCGCGTTTCGCGGTGCAGTCGGCCGCCTTGAGAGCCCAGCGCCCGCGGATGGCTTCAGGAATGCCGTCGCCGTCGACGGCCCGCTCGGCTTCAGGCGCTGCGGGTGTCTTCTTCGCTTCGGCAGGCAGATCTGCATCGACCACGCCATCGGACGCAGCGGGGTCGGCCTTGTCGGGCGAGCCGGTCGCTGTCGCGTCGTCCGGCGGGGCTTTGTCATCGCCGCCGCTGCACGCGGCAAGGAGCAACAGCGCGGCGGGAAGCATCAAGCGGGGCATCTCTCGTCTCCTTCGGGAGGAGAAATGCCCGGCAGGTGAAGCGGGTTTCATTCGCCGACCCCTTCGTGGAGCACCTTGGCGCGGAATTCGGCGGTCGCGGGCGCGTCCTCGTTGTAACGGTACCAGCGCGGCGCAGGCAGACCCTTCTCCCACGCCAGCGCTTCGGTCAGCGTGCCATTCGCGGCGGGGGTGTCGGGCATGAGCGTGCCGATCGGATCGGCATAGGCCGCGTCGGCGCTGACGATGGTCCAGCCGTCCTTGCGCAGCGCACGAACGAGTTCACCGATATGGAGCGCGGCCAGATCGGTTTCGTGGAGCAGCATCATCTGGACCGGCTGGCGGCCGATAGCCTGCTGCATCAGCCGATCGGAAAAGTCCGCCGCCTCGACATGCCAGCGCACGTAAAGTTCGCCGAGCGCCTTTCGATCGACGCTCTTGCCATCACGCACCGCGTCGGCAGCGAGCGCCTCGAGCCGCCAGTCCGAGCTTTCGGCGGTGACATAGCCGTTGCGGAGCCCGCGCGCCGCGAGACCCGCGCGGACGGCGTCGCGCTTCGTCTTGTCCTTCCCGCCCTCGTCGAGGAAGGGAAAGCGGAACCAGGGGCGATGGCCGGGCTGATCCTTCAGCCACGCCTCTGCCGCGTCGATGTCGGCGAGATAGGCCTCGGCGGTGGTCGCGTTCAGATGCGGATGGGTGCAGCTGTGATTGGCAATGACATGACCCGCCGCGACATAGGCTGCGATCCGTTCGGCTCCGCCGACGCCATCGCCTGTTCCGATCCGGCAGGGATTGACGAAGAAGACGGCTTGCGGCGCCTTCGCCTTCTTCAGCTCGGCGATGATCCGCTTCGTGCGTTCTTCGGGTTTAAAGAAAGCGCCGCGACCGCGCGGCACGTCGTCGAACGACAGCGCGATCATCTTCTGCGCCGCCGCCGGAACCGGCAGCAGCAACAGAAGCATCAGGGGAATGAGCAGCCGGCGCAGCAACGCCGGCTTACCCCATCGTCGGGATGACGAAGGCGTTGCCGCCGTCGGGCGAGCCGTCGGGCCAGCGCGCGGTGACGGTCTTGACCTTGGTCCAGAACTTCACGCCTTCCATGCCGTGCTGGTTGGTGTCGCCGAACGCCGAGCGCTTCCAGCCGCCGAAGGTGTGATAGGCGACCGGCACGGGGATCGGCACGTTGATGCCGACCATCCCGACGTTGACCCGCGCAGCGAATTCGCGCGCGGCGTGGCCGTTGCGCGTGAAGATCGCGACGCCGTTGCCGTACTGGTGCTTGCTGGGCAATTCGAGCGCGGTCTCGAAATCGGGCGCGCGGACGATCTGCAGCACGGGGCCGAAAATCTCTTCCTTGTATGATTCCATGTCGGTCGTGACATGGTCGAACAGGGTCGGGCCGACGAAAAAGCCCTTTTCATGCCCCTGCAGCGTGAAGCCGCGGCCGTCGACGACCAGCTCGGCGCCCTCGTCGGCGCATTTCGCGATCCAGCCTTCGACCTTTTCCTTGTGCGCCTGCGTCACGACGGGGCCGTAATGCGCCTCGGCATCGGTCGACACGCCGACGCGCAGCGCCTCGATCGCGGGGATCAGCTTTTCACGAAGCCGGTTCGCGGTGTCCTCGCCGACGGGAACGACGACCGGCAGCGCCATGCAGCGCTCGCCCGCCGAGCCGAAGGCCGCGCCGGTCAGGTCGTTGACGACCTGGTCGAGGTCGGCGTCGGGCATGACGATGCCATGGTTCTTCGCGCCGCCCATCGCCTGCACGCGCTTCCCGGCCGAGACGCCGCGATTATAGACATAATGCGCGATGTCCGACGAACCGACGAAGCTGACCGCGCCGATGTCGGGATGGTCGAGGATCGCATCGACCATTTCCTTGTCGCCATGGACGGTCTGGAAGATGCCTTCGGGCATGCCGGCTTCGAGGAACAGTTCCGACAGGCGCACGGGGACCGATGGGTCGCGCTCGCTGGGCTTCAGGATGAAGGCGTTGCCGACCGCGGTCGCGACGCCGCCCATCCACAGCGGGATCATCGCGGGGAAGTTGAACGGGGTGATGCCCGCGCCGATGCCGATCGGCTGGCGCATCGAATAGACATCGATGCCGGGGCCCGCGCCCTGCGTATATTCGCCCTTCAGCACATGCGGGATGCCGCAGCAGAATTCGATGACTTCAAGGCCGCGCTGGATGTCGCCCTTCGAGTCCGCGATCACCTTGCCATGCTCGTTCGAGAGCATTTCAGCGAGCTGGTTCATATTGGCTTCGACAAGCCGCTTGAATTCGAACATCACGCGCGCGCGGCGCTGCGGGTTGGTCGCCGCCCAGGCCGGCTGTGCGGCCTTCGCGGCCGCGACAGCCCGGTCGAGGATCGCGCGGTCGCCGAGCGCCACCTGCGCCTGTACGCCGCCGTTGTTGGGGTCGAGGACATCCGCGAAGCGGCTGCTGCCGCCGGCCCCGCCGACGATGTGGTGGTCGATCTGTCGCATATCCGAGTCTCCCGTAAAATGTTGCCGCTGCCACAGCCGAGTTACGGGGCGATTGCAAGGGATAGACTTGCAGGCATATCCTGCATATTTGCAGCTTATGGACTGGGACAAGCTGCAATATTTCCTGTTCGTCGCACGCCATGGCACGCTCGCGCGCGCCGGCGCGGCGTTGCATGTCGATGCGACGACGGTCAGCCGTCAGGTCAGCGCGCTCGAAGCCGCGCTCCAGCAGACCTTGTTCGAACGCGCGCCGACGGGTTTCGTTCTGACCGCAGCGGGCCGGGCGCTCGTTCCGCACGCCGAAGCGATGGCGGCGGCGGCGGCGCGCATCCATTCCGCGCAGGCCGGTGGGTCGGCACTGTCCGGACAATTGCGGGTCAGCGTCTCCGAAGGATTCGGCTACAGCTTCATCGCGCCGCGGCTGGGCGGGTTCGTCGCAGCGCATCCCGAGCTCGAGATCGACCTCGTCGCCTCGTCGGGCTTCCTCAACCCCTCGCGGCGCGAGGCCGATATGGCGGTGCTTCTCGCGCGGCCGCGCAAAGGCCCGCTGATCACGCGCAAGCTGTCCGACTATAGCCTCGGCCTCTACGCCCCCGCCGATCGGCCCGACTGGCAGGAGGCGGTCGCCGCCGCGCCGCTGTCGCGCGCGGGCATCCCGGTGATCGGCTATATGCCCGATATCCTCTACGCGCCCGAACTGGACTATCTGGGCGAGATAGAGCCGGGGCTGCGCGCCAATGTCCGCTCCTCGTCGATCCTCGCGCAGCGGCGGATGATCGCGGGCGGTGCGGGGGTCGGCGTTCTGCCTTGCTTCCTCGCCGCGGGCGATCCGGGGCTGGTGCGCGTGCGGCGCGATCAGGTCGTCGCGCGCGCTTTCTGGCTGGCGCTCCACCGCGACGTTGCGCCCCAGCCGCGCATCCGCGCCTTCATCGACTGGCTCGACGCCGAGGTACGCGAGAGCCGGGGATTGCTGGTGCCGGTTTAGCGTTCATCCCAAATCCGTTCGTGCTGAGCTTGTCGAAGCACCGTTCTTCCCCTCAGCACCGCAAAAGAAAGAACGGCCCTTCGACAAGCTCAGGGCGAACGGATGTAATTAGGTCTCCGGTCGCCAGTCCGAGGCGATCAGGCCGCCGTCACCGAACAGCTTTTGCATCGCGTCGGGAGCTGCGGCGGCTTCGCGCAGCTTGTCGGCCAGCGGATCGTCAACCGGATGCTCGCTCCGCAGGAAGGCGATCCATGCCGCGATGGCGGCTTCGAGCGACGGACAGCGCCGCCCCCGCTTCTGATGCCAAGCGAGCGTCTCCAGCCAGCGCTGCGGAATCTTCTGGCTGCCGTCCATCGCGATCTGGATCAGCCTGTGATGGAGCGCCGGATTGGCGAAGCGGTCGAGCAGCGCGTCGGCATAGGCCGACAGATCCTGCCCCGGCGCGGCATCGATCGTCGGCGCGGCTTCATCGCGCATCAGCCGTTCGATGACCGGACGAATGGCGGGGTCGGCGATCGCCTGATGGACGAATTCATGCCCCGCCCCCAGCCCGATGTAGGCAAGCGCCGAATGCGCGCCGTTGAGCATGCGCAGTTTCGCGGTCTCATAGGGCGCGACGTCGGCGACCAGTTCGGCACCGACCTTTTCCCAGCGCGGACGCGGACCGGCGAAATCATCCTCGATCACCCACTGGCTGAAGCCTTCGGTGACCACCGCACCCTCGTCGCGTACACCGAGCGCCGCTTCGACGGCGGCGCGGTCGGCATCGGTCGTCGCGGGAACGATGCGGTCGATCATCGTCGCGGGGCAGCAGCATTCGCGGTCGAACCAATCCACCAGATGGGAATATTCCGCGGCAAGATACTGGCGCATCAGCGCCTTCAGCGCCGCGCCATTACTGGCGAGGTTGTCGCAGCTGAGCAGGGTCAATCCGGACAGGCCAGACGCCTTGCGCGCGGCAAGCGCCGCACCGACGAAGCGGTAGAGGCTCGACGCACCCTTGGCAGCGTCGAGATCGAGCGCACCGTCGGAGCCGCGCAGATAACCCTTCTCGGTGACGGTGAAGCTGACGATATGTGTCGTCGGTGCAGCGATCGCATCGACCACCGCCTGCGGATCGTCCGCCGCGACCAGCACCTTCTGTACGGCCCCGATCAACCGCAATTCGCTACCCGCCGCGCTGCGCATGCTCACCGAGTAGAGCCCGTCCTGAGGATTCAGCTGCGACGCGACATCGCCAGAACGCAGCGACACGCCAACGATGCCCCAATCGCGGTCGCCCGCCGCCATCGCGTCGTCGGTGTAGACCGCCTGATGCGCGCGATGAAACGCGCCGATGCCGATATGGACGATCCCCGCCGCCTGCACGCCGCGGTCATAACCCGGTGCCTGCACCGACGCCGGGAGCGGCGTTTCAGCCGACAGCCTCACAGCTTGTACGCGGCCTTGGCGAGATTGTAGCTGAGGTCGGTCGCGAGTTCGGCCGCTTCCCATTCCTCCATCCGGTGCTCGGCGACGAGCTGCGCGAGGAAGCCGCAGTCGATGCGGCGCGCGACATCGTGGCGCGCAGGGATCGACAGGAAAGCGCGGGTGTCGTCGTTGAAGCCGACCGTGTTGTAGAAGCCCGCGGTCTCGGTCATCTGATTGCGGAAGCGGCGCATTCCTTCGGGACTGTCGTGAAACCACCAGGCGGGGCCGAGCTTCAAGGCCGGATAGTGCCCTGCAAGCGGCGCCAGTTCCCGCGCGTAGCTGGTCTCGTCGAGCGTGAAGAGGATGATCGTCAGCCCCGCCTCATTGCCATAGCGGCCGAGCAGCGGGCGCAGCGCATGGACATAGTCGGTCGACATGGGAATATCGGCACCCTTGTCGCGCCCGTAATGCTTGAACAGCCAGGGATTGTGGTTACGGAACGCACCCGGGTGGATTTGCATGACCAGACCGTCGTCGAGGCTCATCCCCGCCATGACGGTCAGCATATGCGCGCGGAACAACTCGGCATCGGCGGCGCTGACATCGGCGCCGGTGACGCGCGCGAACAGCGCCTCGGCCTCGGCGTCCGACAGGTCAGCGGTTGCTGCGGTCGGGTGGCCGTGGTCGGTCGAGGTCGCGCCCATGTCGGCGAAGAAGGCGCGGCGGTTGCGGTGCGCGGCGAGATAGCCGGCGTAACTGTAGGCATCTTCGCCCGATAACTCGGAGAAGCGCGCGAGATTGGCGTAGAAGCCTTCGAATTCCGGGTCGACCACCGGATCGGGGCGATAGGCGGTGATGACGCGACCGCTCCATTCGCCGTTCGCGTTCGCGACGCGGATCTCGGCATGATGCTCGAGCGTATCGAGCGGGCTTTCGGTCGTCGCGATCACCTCGATCCCGAAGCGGTCGAACAGAGCGCGCGGGCGGAAGGCGTCGGTCGCGAGCGCCTCGGTGATACGATCATAATAGAGGTCCGATGTTTCGGCCGAGAACTGTACATCGAAGCCGAACGCCTCGGCGAACACCCAGTCCATCCACATCCGCGACGGAGTGCCGCGAAAGAGGTGGTAATTCTGCGCGAACAGCCGCCAGCTCTCGCGCGGATCGGCTTGCGGGTTGCGGATGCCAAGAGCATCGAGCGGAATCCCCTGCGAATAGAGCATCCGGAACACATAATGGTCGGGGTGCAGCAGCATCTCTGTCGCGTTGCCGAAGGGCGCGTTGCCAGCGAACCAGCGCGGATCGGTGTGCCCGTGCGGGCTGATGATCGGCAGCCCCGCAACCTCCTTGTAGAGCCGGCGCGCAATATCGCGCTGGACCGGATCGGACGGAAAGAGGCGGTCGGGGGAGAGCAGCAGCGGGCGCGACATGGAATCAGGTTTTGCTTTCGACGGTCACCGGCTCGAGGCGCGGGCTGAGGATGTGGATCGCCAGCACGGCGAGGAAATAGACGGTGGTGCAGGCCGCAAAGATGAGCGTGTAATTGCCGCCGGTCGCATCGAGTACGAGGCCGGTCGACTTCGCCATGATCATTCCGCCGACGCCGCCGGCAAAGCCGCCCAGCCCGATTACCGAACCGACGGCGCGCTTCGGAAACATGTCGGGCGGAATCGACAGGATCGTCGACGAAAAGGCCTGATGCCCGGCGAGCGCGATGCCGATCAGCACGACCGCGAGCCACATATTGTCGAGCCCAGAGACGAACAGCAAAGGCAGGACGCAGCAGCCCGCGCCGAGCATCGTCGCCTTGCGCGCGAAGTTGACGCTGCGCCCGGTCTGGATCAGCTTCGACGACACCCAGCCGCCGAGGATGCTGCCGACGTCGGAGAGCAGGTACATGATGATCATCGGCAGCAGCACGACCTTCAGATCGACATTGTAGGTGGTGCTGAAATATTTGGGCAGCCAGAAGAGCATCAGGAACCAGACCGGGTCGGTCAGGAACTTGCCGGTCGCATAGGCCCAGGCCTCGCGCTTGGTGACGATCGCACCCCAGCCGAGCCGCTCGATCTTTTCGGGCGGGTCATGCTCGATCCACGCCAGTTCGGCCTCGCTGACCTTCCCGCTCTCGCGCGGATTGCTGTAGAGCCAGAGCCATAGCAGCAGCAGGATCACGCCGAATGCGCCCGTGACGATGAAGGTCTCGCGCCAGTCGAAGCCGAGGAAGCGCATGAACAGCGCGATCGTGGGCGCGGTCAGGATGACGCCGATCGTCGTCGCGCTGTTGACCCAGCCGATGGCATAGGAGCGCTCCTTCTGGGGAAACCATTCGCTCGATGCGCGAACGACCGACGGGAAATGCCCCGCCTCGCCCACGCCGAGAATGACGCGCGCCAGCATGAACGAGACGACCGAGGAAGCGAAGCCGTGCGCGACATGGCCGATCGTCCAGATCGAGATCGCGACCGCATAGCCGATTTTCGGCCCGAAGCGGTCGATCATCCAGCCCATGAGGAGGAAGCCTAGCGCATAGGCGGCCTGAAAGGCGGTGACGATGTTGCCATAGTCATTCTCGCTCCACCCGAGCTCGGTGCCGAGCGTCGGCGCGAGCAGGCCGAGCATGGTGCGGTCGATATAATTGACCGTGGTGGCGGCGAACAGCACCCCGACGATCAGCCAGCGGTAGCGACCGGACCGGGGAACCGGCGACGCCGCACCTCCGTCCGCAAATGCCTGCGCCATATCTCTCTCCCGATTCTTGTGTCTTATCCGGTAATCGTGCAGCCGACGCGGATTTTTCCGTCGAAGAGCGCATCGCCCCGCTGACCGGGACGGATTTCGTGGATGCCGGTGATCGCGCCGGTCGACACCCACGTACCGGCGTGAATCGCGATACCGCGCGCGCGCAGCGTGCGGATCAGGAACAGCGCCGATCCGAACGGACCGTCGAGCATCGTTTCCATCGTCGCCGCACCCACCGGCGTGTCGTCTATGAAGAATTCGACCGGCATGCGGATCAGGTCGGCGGTCCGCCAGTCGGGGATCGAAGGGCCAAGGATCAGTCCCTTGTTGTTGCCATAGTCCGAAGCAGTGACCGCGGGGCCATGCCGGTTGATCGCCGGATAAGGCGAACTTGCGATCTCGATCCCCGTGCGGGCGTCGGTGATGCAGTCACGCACCGAATCGATGTCGTAATCGCGCGTACCGACATCGCCGAGGCACAGCAGAACCTCGGCCTCGGCAGCAGCGAAGCCGTCGGTATAGACCGGCATGACGGGGCGCTCGCCCGCACCGCCGTCGAAAATTTCGTCGCTGAAGATGGGGCCGGCCAGCCGGTTGTCGCCATAGCGGCCGACCAGCTCCGCCGGGATACGCCCGACCTTCCAGCCGCCGACCATCCGGCCGTCGAATCCGATCGCCGCATCCTGAATCGCATAGGCCTCGCCCATCGTTTCGGGCATTGCGCCGGGATACAGGGTAAGCGGTGTCTTTTTCGCGCGTGCCGCGAGAAACGCCTTGGCGATATTTTGCTGTTCGTTCGTTGCCGGCATCTTTGTCATTTCCCTCTTCCGCCGGATGTCCTAAAAGACACCGGTGTCAAAAGCAAGCAATTAGCCGTACCCACGGTTGATTTTGCCCGGCCGAGTCCCCACTAGGACAAGGAATCGGCCGGAGAATTCGAGGACAGGCGCTTTGGTGCGCAGCGCGGAGTGGGAAGAAAACAGATCATGGCGGCACGCACGGGCGGACAGAATGGAAAGCAACCGACGATCAACGACGTCGCAGCCCTCGCCGGGGTTTCGAAAAAGACCGTCAGCCGCGTCATCAACCGTTCCGAGTTCATCAGCGACAAGACGCGCGATGCGGTGCGCAAAGCGATCGAGACGCTGGGCTTCGTTCCGAATCCGCAGGCGCGCGCGCTGGCCTTTCGCCGCAACTTCCTGATCGCGCTGCTTCACGACAATCCGAATGCGCAGACCGTCCTGAACTTTCAGCAGGGCGTGCTCGACGCGATCAAGGACAGCGACCTTGCGCTGCTCGTCCGTCCGGTCGATCGGGGGTCGGACAGGATGCTCGAGGACGTCCGCGTCTTCCTCGAAAAGCAGCGCCCGATCGGCGCGATGCTGCTGCCGCCGATTTCGGAAAACGACGATCTCGCCAAGCTCTGCGAGGATCTGGGCGTGCGCTACGTCCGCGTCGGCTCGGCGCTGCTCGACGATGCGCGGCATTGCGTGTCGTCGAACGACCGCGAGGTCGTCGCCGAGGCGGTCGGCAAGCTGATCGCGCTCGGCCATCGCCGCATCGGCTTCGTCCGCGGCCCCGTCGGCTTCCGGTCGGCCGCCGAGCGCGAGGAGGGCTTTCGCGAAGCGCTCGCCGGGGCGGGCCTGTCATTGCCGGACGAACTCTATGCGCCCGGCAATTATCGCTACACCGCAGGCGTCGAGGCCGGAGAGTCGCTGCTCTCCCTGCCGCAGCCGCCAACCGCGGTGTTCGTGTCGAACGACGAAATGGCCGCGGGCGTGATGAGCGTCGCGCACGGCAAGGGCCTCTCGGTCCCTGCCGACCTGTCGATCATCGGCTTCGACGATTCGCCGACCGCAACCCATATCTGGCCCGCGCTGAGTACGGTACGTTGGCCAATCCGCGAGATGGGATCGCGCGCCGCCCGCACGCTGGTGTCGGACTTCCTCGGCCCGAACGCGAAGGCCGCCGACGACGAAAGCCCGGTGATGCCCTCGACCTTCATCGAGCGCCAGTCGGTCGCGCCACCGAAAGGCTGACGGGATGGCGAACGATGGCCCTGCCGCGGTCGATATGACACCGGTGACGGCGCTGCATATCCATCCGTCGGACAATGTCGCGACAGCGATCGCCGATCTGGACGCGGGTACCGATCTCTCGATCGGCGGTATCAACCTCCGCCTCGCCGATCAGGTCGCGCGCGGACACAAGGTCGCGCTGGTGCCGATCGCCAAGGGTGCGCCGGTAATCAAATATGGCTTCCCGATCGGGCTGGCGACCGCCGACATCGAGCCCGGCGCGCACGTCCACAGCCACAATCTGGCGACCGCGCTGAGCGGTGCTGGAGATTATCATTACGAAGCGCCTGAGGCTGCGCAAACCCACCCGTCTTCGAAGACCTTCGAGGGCTATGTCCGCGCCGACGGACGCGTCGGCACGCGTAACGAGGTCTGGATCATCCCGACCGTCGGCTGCGTCGGCAATCTCGCCGCGCGCGTCGCAAGGATTGCGGGAACGCGCCACGCCGGGCGCGTCGATGGCGTGCATGCCTTCAAGCATCCCTTCGGCTGCTCGCAGCTCGGCGACGACCTCGGCCACACGCGCGCGCTGCTTGCGGCGCTCGCCCAGCACCCCAACGCCGGTGGCGTGCTGATCGTCGGGCTGGGGTGCGAGAGCAACCAGCTCGCCCCGCTGCTGGAGGGAATCGCGCCCGAACGCCGCGTGAGCATCCGCACCCTGTCGGCGCAGGCGGTCGAGGACGACGAGGCCGCGTGCCTCGCGCTGGTCGACGAGCTGGTCGACGCCTGTGCCGACACCCCGCGCACAGAAGTGCCGCTGTCGAAGCTGGTGCTGGGCGTCAAATGCGGCGGGTCGGACGGGCTGTCGGGCCTGACCGCGAACCCGCTCGTCGGGCGCATGGCCGATGCGGTCGCCGCTGCGAACGGCAAGGTCATCCTCACCGAAATCCCCGAAATCTTCGGTGCCGAGCAGATGCTGATGGAGCGCGCGGTGTCGCGCGATGTGTTCGACGCGACTGTCGCGCTGGTGCAGGACTTCAAGCAATATTTCATCCGCAACGGCGAGCCTGTCAGCGAGAATCCCTCGCCCGGCAATATCGCCGGTGGGATCACCACGCTCGAGGAAAAGTCGCTCGGCGCGGTGCAGAAGGGCGGCAAGGCGCCGGTGGTCGATGTCCAGCGCTATGGCGGCGAGGCCAGCCTGCCCGGCCTGACCCTGCTTGAAGCGCCTGGCAACGACGCGGTGTCGTCGACCGCACTGACCGCGGCGGGCGCGACGGTGATCCTGTTCACCACCGGCCGCGGGACACCGCTTGGCTTTCCCGCGCCGACGCTGAAGATCGCGTCGAACAGCCCGCTTGCGCAGCGCAAGGCGGGCTGGATCGATTTCGATGCGGGACAGGTGCTCGACGCGGGCTTCGACGACAGCGCCGACGCGCTGCTCGACCTGATCGCCGCGACCGCCTCGGGCATGCCGACGAAGGCCGAACTCAACGAGGAACGCGACATCGCGATCTGGAAATCGGGTGTGACGCTCTAGGCGAGCGCCTCGAATTTGAAGTTGCGGAAGCGCGCTTCGCCTTCACCAGCCGAATAGAGGCCGGGCCGCAGCATCAGGAAACCGCCGCGGACATTGTGGTGATAGCCCGACACCTCCATCCCGCGATCAAAGCGAACCCACGTCTTCCCGCCGTCGCCGCTGGTGTCATAGGTGACGATATGGCGATCGTTGGTGACCCGCATCCGCATCTTGCGGCCGTGCGGATTGGCGGGGCGTGCGCGTTCGATCCCATATTGGTGCGTCACGAAGCGCTCGCCGTCGAAGCCGAGTCCGCAATAGAGCCGCTCGTCGTAGAAGAGGATCAGCCCGGCAGTGCCGCCCGGTGCGATCTCGATGTCGCATTCGAAGCGGTACGCCTGATCGCCCGCAATCAACAGCAAGGGCGAACTGTCGACCGGCGCCTTGCCGCGCGCCTTCAGCACCAGCGTATTGTTTTCGACGCGCGCGCGGCTGCGTTCGTCGGCGGCGGGCTTGAAGAAATTCCATCTGGCGCCGAGCGCGAGCGTCGCAAAATCGTCCGACAGTGCCATGCCATGCGGTCCCGCGACGCCGCCTTTCGGTTTGGCGATCGGCTGCGACAGATCGCCGCCCTTCATGCGGAACCAGCCGTCGTCGGTCCACTCGACCGGGTCGAGCAGCGTCTGCCGCCCGAGGGTCCAATAGCCGTTTTCGAAACCGTGATAAACGCTCCACCAGTCGCCCGCCGGGCCTTCGATCAGGGTCGCATGACCACGCGACCACCATTTCTCCGTCAGCGAGGTCGTGCGCACGATCGGGTTCGCGGGGCAATTTTCCCAGGGACCATGGATCGACTTCGAACGCGCAGCGATCACCATGTGCCCGGTGGGGGGCCCGGCCGTGCCGCCCACTGCGGTGATCATGTAGAAATGGTCGCCGTGCCGCATGATTTTCGGCCCTTCGGGCGAGAATCCCTCGACCACCCAGTCCGACGGATAGCGCCACGGGTCATAGACATGTTCGGGATCGCCGATGCGACTGAGCCCGTCATCCGACAGCCGCACGCGATCGCCCCCTGACAGGAACAGCCAGCGCGACCCGTCCTCGCCAACCGCATGGCCGGGATCGATATGGTTCGGCAGGTTCAGGTCGACGGGATCGCTCCACGGTCCTTCGATGCGGTCGGCCCAGATCACCCAGCTCGTGTTCGGGCCCTTGGTCGGGATGTAGAGAAAATAGCGTCCCTTGTGCTTCACCAGTTCGGGCGCCCAGACCGCTCCGATATTCTTCGTCAGCGCGGGACCGACCGGTCGCCAGTTCACCAGATCGCGCGAATGCCAGATCACCAGCCCCGGATAGGAATCGAAGGTCGAGAAGGTCATGTAATAGTCGCGCCCGTCCTTCAGGATCGAAGGATCGGGATGGTCGCCGGCCATGATCGGATTGAGGAAACGCCCGTCGCCGAGGTCGGCCTTGCGCTGGCCGTCGAGGCCCCTCGCCCAAGAAGACGCCGGCGCCGCCGACGGCTCGGCTGCCTCCGCACGCGCGGCGCCGGGCAGCCCGCTCGCGATCAGGCCCGCGCCCGCCAGTTTCAGCATCTCGCGCCGGTCGGTCACATTCTTCTCCTCGGACAAAGAAAAGGCCCGGCCCTCGCTTGGAAGACCGGGCCTTTTCCGGGACTATCTGTCGATCATCACATCTTGAAGCGCGCACCGAACAGGATGGTGCGGCCGAAATGGTTGTTCTCGTAATTGCGGTCGGCGTCGAAATCGGTGAAGCGATAGCGGTAGGTATCGAGCAGATTGTTGCCCTCGACCGACAGCTCCATCCATTCCGTCACCTTGTAGCGGACCGACGCGTCCATGTTCCACGTCGCGCCATAGCCCTCGAAGACGTTGCCGGTGCCGCTGTTCGCATCGATGTACCGGCTACGATAGCTGGCCGAGATACGCGCGCTGAACGCGCCATCATCGTAATAGAGCGTTCCGTTGTAGGCGCGCTTCGACACCCCGAACAGCGTCGCCGAACGCACCGCGTTCACCAGCGCGCCGCCGGGCGTCGTCGCCGGACCCTGAACATTATAGTCGGCGTCCGACTTGATGAAGGTCGCGTTCGCGAGGATGCCGAAGTGGCTGATGAAGCCTTGGTCGACGAAGGCCGTGAACGGCACCTGTGCCGCCAGCTCGACCCCCTTCAGCGTCGCACCCGCGCCATTGACGTTCGCGGTGATCGTATAGAGCTGGTTCGGATCGAAGTTGATGAAGGCGGGCGAGCTTGGCGGCAGCGCCTCCTTCGGCAGCCCGGTCGACGCGAAGGTCGCGGTGAAGGCCTGGCTGATCGGGAAGCTTTCGACCTTTTTCACGAAGCCCGCGGCCGACAGCACCGCTCCCGGCGCGAAATACCATTCGACGCCAAGGTCGAAGTTGGTCGCGCGGTAGGGGTCGAGCTGCGGATTGCCGTAGCTGATGCGATAGTTGAACCCGTCGATCGTGCCGCCCGGGGTCAGGTTGCCGAGCGTCGGGCGCGTGATGACCTTGGCGATGGCGCCGCGGACGATGACGTCGTGCGCCGGATAGAGGGCGATGTTCATCGACGGCAGCCAGTCGTCGTAGCTGCGCTTCACGGTAACCGTGCTGCCCGACAGCACGCCGCGCGACGATTGCGCGGTATGCGCATAGCGGATGCCGGCATTCCCCGCATATTCGAGACCGAAGAGCTCGCCCTTGACGTCGAACTGCAGATAGCCGCCCGAAGTCGTTTCCTGCACCGCACGCGTGTTGCCGGTGTCAGGCGCCGCCGTGCGATTGTAGAGCTGCGTGAAATCGGTCGCGGCGGGGAAGGACGGGATCAGCCACTGCGTCGTCGTACCCGAGGGCTGCCCCGCCTTGCCGAGGGTGAACAGTTCGGCCAGCGCCGGAGTGACCGGGAAGCCGTAGACCGCGGTCGGGCCGAACAGGCTGGTCGGCGAGCAGGCGATCGTCCCCGATGTGCTGGTGACGAGGCTGGTGCCGCCGTTGCCGCATACCGCACTGTCGCGGGTGAAGGCGACCGCGTCGAAGTTGAAACGGCGCCACATACCGCCCGCCTTCACCTGGAAGCCGTCGGTGACGTCCCATTCGGTGCGGAGCTGCGCGGTCTTGAACTTGTTGGTGACGTTCGACGGGCGGTCGCGGATCTCGGCGAGCTGGAAGTTCGCAGGATCGGTGACGCTGGTGCCGAAGGTCAGCACCGGCCGCTTCATGTCGCTATAGTCGTAGCTGTATCCCTGCGCGTCGCGGTCGTCGAAGACGATCGTCGTCTCGACCGGAATGTCGGCATCCGACTTCGAGAAGCCGCCGAGCAGGGTGAAACGGAAGCTGTCGCCGAGATCCTGATCCCAGCTGCCGCCGAACTGGGTGAATTCGGTTTTCGACTGGCGGAGATAGTGTTCGGTGCGGACCCAGGCGTCGTTGAGCGTCGCCGAGATCATGTTGTTGTTCGAATCATAGACCGGATTGACGACGTTGATCGACCGTTCGTTGGACCGGAGCAGGACCTCGCCCCACTTTTCCTCGCGATCCTCGCGAAACCGCGAATAGAGCGCATCGAGCGAGATCTTGGTGCTTTCGGTGGGCGCGAACTGGATCGAACCGGTCAGGCCCAGGCGCTCGCGGCGGTGGTCGATTTCACCGTAGCGCGGAATACGCGGGTGAAAGGCAAGCGCGGCCTGATTGCAGGCGGTGCCGGGCACATAGGTGCCGCCACTGTTCGCGGTCGTCCAGCAGTTGGTGCCGTTGACCGAATCGAAGCGCGCCTGCGCCCAGCGGACGCTGTTGTTGCCGAGCTCGAGCGTGTCGCTCTTCGAATAGGCGCCCGAAACCGAGACGCCGAAGGTACCGTCGACATTGCGCCAGCTGAGCAGGCCCGCGACGCGCGGCCCCAGATCCTTCGACAGGTCGTTGTACGATCCGACGAGCGAGAGAGCGCCATGGAGGCCGTCTTTCGCACCGAGCGGGTTGCCCGTGTTGAGGTCGACGACCGCCCCGAGCGAACCTTCGTCGAGCGAGGCTTCCGCGGTCTTGTGGACAACGATGCTGCTGAAGAGTTCCGACGCAAAGACGTTGAAGTCGAACGCACGGTCGCGGTTCGACGATGCACCGTCGGTCGAGGTTGCAACCGTCTCCAGCCCGTTCAGGCGAACACGGGTGAACTGCGCGCCGAGACCGCGGACCGTGATCGCACGGCCCTCGCCGCCGTCGCGCTGGATCGAAATGCCCGGAATGCGCTGGAGCGATTCGGCGAGGTTCTGGTCGGGGAATTTGGCGATATCCTCGGCGACGACGGCATCGACGGCTGCGACCGAGTCGCGCTTTACGTTGAGCGCCGCCTCGAGCGAGGCGCGAAAGCCGGTGACGACGATCTCATCTTCCGCTGCGGGTGCAGCCTCAGCCGTATCTTGTGCCCAGGCGGGCGAAGCTGCGAGCACCGCGAGCGACGCGCCGCAGGCCAATCTGGTGAGCGTGCGAATGCCCCGCGCGTTGTGAATTGCCATCATCATCCTCCCTTATCGCAGTGCCTTCCCGCCTCTGGCAAGAATTGACACCGGTTACCTTTGCGAGACAGGCAAATCGAGCAATCGCCCGTCCCGAATTTTCAGAGAGTACGCATTCGACCGCCGCGATGCGGCTGGCAGGGCGCCCTCTCCCCCTTGGCTCTGTTTTTGACCGGCTTAGGTAACCGGTGTCAAAAAGGATTGAAGGATTGTGACGTCTATGTCAAGACCCCTTTCAACAAGGAGAGAGCGATGCTGAAAAAGCTGTGGTTTGCGACACTTTTGCTGGCGCCGGCACTGACCCCGCCACCCCTGTTCGCAGCTGATTCGACGACGGTCGCCTTCCCCGGCGCGGTCGGTCCGGCGGCGGTGACGGCAGGAGGACGCGGCGGGAAAATCATTCGCGTGACGACGCTCGCGGCCGACGGCCCGGGGTCATTCAGGGCCGCGGTCGAAGCGAAGGGGCCGCGCATCGTCGTGTTCGAGGTCGGCGGCGTCATCGATCTGGGACGCGAGACGCTCACGATTACCGAGCCCTGGCTGACGATCGCCGGCCAGACCGCGCCCGGTCCCGGCATCACGCTGATCCGCACCGGCATCGACCTCAAGACGCACGACGTCGTGATGCGCCATCTGCGCGTCTATACCGGGGTCGACGGCCAGCCGAAGCGAAGCGGCTGGGAAGCCGACGCCTTTTCAACCGTCGGCGCACACAACGTCATCGTCGATCACTGCACCTTTCTGTGGGCAATCGACGAGAATATGTCGGCGTCGGGCCCGCGCTTCAACGGCAAGGATGTCGCCGAATGGCGCGAGGGAACGAGCAAGAACGTTACCTTCTCGAACAATCTCGCCGCCGAGGGACTCGCCGATGCGAGCCACCCGAAGGGCGAGCACAGCAAGGGCTCGCTCGTTCATGACAATACCAGCGGCATCGTCTTCTACCGCAACGTCTGGGCACATAATGTCGAGCGCGCGCCACTGGTGAAGGGCGGGGCGCAGGTGCTGATGATCAACAATCTGATCTACAACCCGAAGCACCGCGCGGTGCACTATAACCTCATGAATCTCGAATGGACCGGCCATCCCTATGTGACCGGCCAGATCACCGCGATCGGCAATGTCATGCGCGGGGGCAACGATACCGACGAGGGCCTGCCCTTCCTGATGCTCGGCGGCGACGGCGACCTCGATTATTATGGCAAGGACAATCTGGCGGTCGACCGCCATGGCAATGCGCTACCCGAGTTCGGCCGCTACGGGGAGACGCAGGCCAAGCTGATCCGCGCCAAGGTGCCGCTCGCGCCGGTCGGCGGCTATCACATCCTGCCGGTGCGCGATGTCGAAACCTCTGTTCTCGCAACCGCGGGCGCGCGGCCGTGGGCGCGCGACGCCGAGGAGATCCGTATCCTCTTCTTCGTCGCCGAAGGCCGCGGACAGGTGATCGACGACGAAAAGCAGGTCAGCGCCTATCCGAAGGTCGCTGCGCCCGTCCGCGCGCCTTTCGTCGAGGCCGAATGGGATCTCGCGACGATGGAGCCGAAGTCGGGGATGTACCCCGCGCAGACCGCGCCGATGCCGCAGGAACATCTGTCGGCGCGCGATCTCGATTCGCGCGGAGGCGTGAAGTGAGTGCACTGCTCGCACTGCTGCTGAGCGGGGCAGCTGCGCCCGCGATGGTCGTGATCGACGAAGCCACGACGGTGCGCGAGGAAGCGCCGCCGCACGGTGCGATCGGCATGTCGACCGCCTACCGGATCAGCGACAGCGTTCCGGCCCCGCGCAGCTTCGAATTCCGCAAGCGCGCGCTGCACGTCGGCGCCGCGATCGGGGTGCATCCGATCGACCATGACGAAATCTATTATGTCCTGTCGGGCACCGGCGTCGTCCATTCGGATGGCGAGGAAAAGGCGCTGAAGGCGGGGACCGCCGCGTGGCTTTACAAGGGTGCCAAGGTCGGCATCCGCCAGACCGGCGGCGAACCGCTGGTGCTGATCGTCGCCTATCCGAACAAGGCGCCCGCGCCGTGACGCTGGACCGCCGCGCGCTGCTGTCGGCAAGCCTCGCGCTGCCCTTTGCGAGCGCGGCGGCGAAAGAGGCGTGGACGCGGCCCGCGGGCCTGACGCCCGATGCGAGCGTCGCGCTCTGGCCCGGGGGCCATATCAAGCCCCCGCCCGGCCTCGTCGAGCAGGTCGTCCAGCGCAGCGACGATCCGGATGCGAGCGACCGGATGCTACAGGGGATCACGCGCCCGCGGCTCGACATCTTCCGCCCGGCAAAGCCCAATGGCGCCGCGGTCATCCTCGCTCCCGGCGGCGGCTATCGTTACGTCGTGGTCGACAAGGAAGGCTATGAGCTCGCGCGCTGGCTGAAGGATCGCGGGATCACCGTCTATGTCCTCTTCTACCGCCTGCCTGGCGACGGCTGGATCGACGGCGCCGACGTCCCGCTGAGCGACGCGCAGCGCGCGATGCGGCTGGTACGCAGCCGCGCGGGTGCCGACGGCATCGATCCTGCGCGCGTCGCTTTCGGCGGTTTCTCTGCGGGCGGACAGGTCGCCACCAGCCTGCTCACGCGTTTCGACGCGAAGGTTTACGCGCCCGTCGATTCCGCCGACGCGCTGTCGGCAAGGCCCGATGTATCGGCGGGCTTCTATTCCGTCGTCTCGATGGACCCGGCGATTGCGCATGCGGTCAGCCGCGAGAAGCTGATCGGTATCAACCCCGACGCCGCGCGCGAGAAACTCTACTCGCCCGAACGCAACGTCCGCACCGACATGCCGCCGCTGTTCCTGCTCCACGCCGAGAACGACAGCGTCGTGAACATCGAAAACAGCCTTCGCCTCCACGAAGCCGCTCGAACGGCCGGCGTGCCGTGCGAGGCGCATTATTTTGCCGAAGGCGAACATGGCTTCGGCATATTGAAAGCCGCCGGCCTGCCCGTAGCGATCTGGCCCGAGCTGTTCCGGAACTGGCTCGCGGCGCGTAAGATCGTCTAGCTGCCCGGCTGGATATACGGCACGCGCGCGAACAGCTCGCGCTCCCATTGCCGCGGATCCTTCTCGACGCGGCTCTCGCGATCGAAGATCATCGTCTGCCGCTTGGCCAGCGTATAGGCGGGCCAGCCCGGATTACCGGTGCGTGCGAAGCGGACGAAGGCATCCATCACCCGGTCGCTCATCGCCTGCTGCGCGAGCGTTGCGTCGGCGACCGTGCCGAAGCTGAGGGCGATATCGTCGGCGTGCTTGGCGCTCTCGAAATCGAGCTGATAAACGAACCCCGGATGCCCCGCCCGATCGCGCGCTTCGGCTTCCTCGACCTGCCCGCGCCAGCTCCGCGCCGACGTGACGATGCGGTGGAACAGCTCGAGCGGTTCGGCCTTCGGATAGCGGGCGCGGAATTGCTTCACGACCCATGACGGCTCGATATCGATCCGCATCTCGGGCGCGACGCGCTGGGCAAGATTGTCGAAGCCGAGGCCCGCAAGTTGCTTGCTGTCCGGCGCATAAAAGGCGCGCGTCTCCATCACCACATTGCCGAGCATCATCGGAATGCGGAGCGACTGCGGCGGCGCGTCGGGCCAGAAGGGGTGGCGTGTCAGATGCTTCATGTCGACCACCGGCCCCATATAGACGCCGCCGCCGAGCACCGGATCGGTCGCCGAGAGCGCCGCGACGATCTGCTCGACCGGCGCGGTCGCGGGATCGACGCCCTTCCCCAGCGTATCGAGAAACGCCTGTGCGCGCTTCGTCGCGTTGAGCGGCCCCGAGGCGGTAACCTGTTGCCCGCTCATCGTGATCGCCTTGTGGAACAGGCCCTTCGCCTCGGGCATCGCCATCAGCGTCGCGATCTTCGCGCCGCCGCCCGACTGGCCGAAGACGGTGACATTGCCCGGATCGCCGCCGAAGGCCGCGATGTTCCGCTGGACCCATTGCAGCGCGACCATCAGATCGAGCTGCCCGGCATTGCCGCTGTCGGGAAAGCGCGGGTCGAGGCCTGCCAGATAAAGATAGCCGAGCGCGTTCAGCCGGTGGTTCACCGTCACCAACACGACATCGCCGCGCGCGGCGAGCCTTGCGCCATCGTTGACCGGATCGGTGACGCTGCCGGTCGAATAAGCGCCGCCGTGAAAATAGACCATCACCGGCCGCTTGTCGGACGGCCGCGGCAAGACGTTGGGAGTCCAGATGTTGAGGAACAGGCAGTCTTCGCTGACCGGCGCATAGCGGTCGCCCCGCTGCGGGCAGGCGGGCGCGAAGTCGCCGGTAGCGTCGAAGGGCTCCCGGTGATCAGGCGGCACGACGGGCGACCGGAAGCGGCGGCGGCCGGTATCGAGACCATAGCGGATGCCGCGAAAGCGGATCGCCGCGAGCGCACCGTCGCGCGGCGGCGCGACGATCGATCCGACATAGGGGCCAACTGGAGCATTGACCGTCACTCGGGTCTCCGCCGACGCGATATAGGTCCGCGCCGACACCGTCGAACTAACGGCCAGTCCCAGCCCGCCCGCAAGCAGGCCGCGCCGCGTCAGTTCAGCGCCGGACATCGAGCCCGCCGCCGTGGAAGGCGTCGATATCGCCTTGGCCGAAACGGCTCGCATCGCCCGGCAGCGAATGTTTGAGACAGGTGAGCGCAAGGCCGGATTCGGCCATCGCCCTGGCATCGCCGCCGGCCAGATGCGCATGCAGAACGCCTGCCGCAAAGGCGTCGCCCGCACCGATCCGGTCGACGATGCCGGTGACGTCGATCTCGTCGGTCTGGTGGCAGCTCGCGCGCAGGTCGACGCGTGCAGCGATCCGGTGATGATCGGCGGTGACGGTGTGCCGCGCGGTCGACGCGATCAGCTTGAGGTCCGGAAAGGCAGCGAAGCCCGCCTCGGCCGCTTCGCGCCGCCGGTCCTCGCCCTCGCCGCTGAATTCCTGTCCCAGCACCAGCGACAGGTCGCGGTGGTTACCGAACAAGATGTCGGCGCTACCGATGAGCTCGGACAGGATGGCGCGCGGATCGCTGTCCCACGCCTCCCACAGCATCGCGCGATAGTTGCCGTCGAAGCTGACCGGAACGCCGAGCCGCTTCGCCGCGCGCGCCGCCGCCAAGGCCGCCGCGGCCGAGCGCGGGCGGAGCGCAGGCGTGATGCCCGACAGATGGAGCAGCCCCGCGCCTGCCAGCAGCCGGTCGAAATCATAATCCTCCGGCCCGGTCGCCGCAAAACTCGACCCCGCGCGGTCGTAGACGATTTCGGACGCGCGAAGCCCCGCCCCGACGCTCAGGAAATAAAGCCCCATCCGCCCCGGGTGAGGCGTGACGGCGGTGCAATCGACGCCTGCGCCGCGCACCGCCGCCACTGCTCCGCGACCCAGAGCATTCGAGGGTATCTTGCTGACCATCGCGCAATCATGGCCAAGATGCGCGAGCCCGATCGCGACATTCGCCTCGGCACCGCCGACATGCAGCGCCAGTGACGGCGACTGCATCAGCAGCTCGTTGCCCGGCGCGGTGAGGCGGATCAGCAGTTCCCCGAAAAAGACAAGGCGGCCGGTCATGGGACGATGCTAGCGCGCGAGCCAGCCGCCGTCGACGGCGAGGATATGGCCCTGCACATAGTCCGACGCCGAAGAGGCGAGGAAGACCGCCGCGCCGCCGATGTCCGCAGGATCGCCCCAGCGGCCCGCGGGGATGCGCTCCATGATCTGACGGTTGCGCGTCTCGTCGGCCTGCAGCGCGGCGGTGTTGTTCGTCGCGATATAGCCCGGCGCGATCGCATTGACCTGCACACCCTTCGCCGCCCATTCGTTCGCGAGCAGCTTGGTGAGACCGCCGACGCCCGATTTCGACGCGGTATAACTCGGCACGCGGATGCCGCCCTGGAAGGTCAGCATCGAGGCGATGTTGATGATCTTGCCCGATCCGCGCGCGATCATATGCTTGCCGGCCGCCTGACACAGGAAGAAGAGCGTCTTGAGATTGGTATCCATCACCGCGTCCCAGTCGGCTTCGGTGAAATCGACCGCGTCGGCGCGGCGGATGATCCCCGCATTGTTGACGAGGATGTCGATGCGTCCGAATTCGGCGAGCACCGCATCGACCAGCGGCTGTGCCGCACCCGCGCTCGACAGGTCGGCGCTGAAATTCTCCGCCCTGCGGCCAAGCCCGCGCACCTTGCCCACCGTCTCGTCAGCGGGCGAGCGGCCCGCGGCGGCGATATCGGCGCCCGCCCCGGCGAGCGCCACCGCGATCCCCTGCCCGATGCCGGTGTTGGCACCGGTGACCAGCGCGACCTTGCCCGAAAGATCGAAGAGGCCCGCCATCACTTGAGCTGGCAGATATCGAGGACGTTCATGTCGGTATAGTCGAGATTCTCGCCGCCCATCGCCCAGATGAAGGCGTATTTCTTCGTCCCCGATCCCATGTGGATCGACCAGGGCGGGCTGATCACCGCCTCCTCGTTCGCGATGACAATATGCCGCATGCTGTCGGGTTCGCCCATGTAATGGAAGACGCGGTCGTTCGCCTCGGGCAGATCGAAATAGAGATAGATTTCGCTGCGACGGTCGTGGAGGTGCGGCGGCATCGTGTTCCAGACGCTCCCCTCTTCGAGCACGGTCAGGCCGAGCAGAAGCTGCGCGCTTTCGCACACGCCCGGAATCACCAGCTGGTAGATCGTCCGCTGGTTCGAATTGGCCAGATCGCCGCGGGCGAGCGGGTTTGCCTGATCGAGCGTGATGTGCCGGATCGGGCAGACCTTATGCGCCGGAAGCGACGCGAGATAGAAGCGCGCGCCGTCGCCTTCGAAAACGACCTCTTTCGAGCCCATCGATATGTATAGACATTCCTTGTTCTTCATCTCGAAGCGCTGGCCGTCGACCGTGATGGCACCCGAAGTGCCGATATTCACCGCCGCCATCTCGCGCCGTTCGAGGAAAGGACGACCGGCCGCCGATGCGGGTTCGCTCTGGTCCGGAAGCCGGAGCGCAGCGCCCTTCGGCACCGCGCCGCCGATCACGAAGCGTTCGTTGTGCGAGTAATTGAGATTGACCTTGCCGTCCTCGAACATCCCACCGACCAGATAGCGGTCGCGCAGGTCTTCGTTGTCGACGCATTCCATCATGTCGGGGTGCGTGGCGTGATAGGTCTTGGCAAACATCGGCGGCATCCTCGCTCATCGAAAATTATCGGGTGTTGGTCTCTCGCTATCGCCAACGGTAACCGGTGTCAATATCACGACAGGGTCGTTTCGATCGTTGCGAACTAAAGTGTCGCACTTTGTCGCAACGGCCTGAAAGCGCTTGCATGGTGCATTGCAATAGGTTGAATAGCGCCGACTCCCCGGCCGCCCGGCAATAACCCGAGACGGATCTATCGAATGACGAACAAGACGCCGTTGCTCCTGATCGGGGCCCTTTGCATTGCAACACTTTCGCTCGGCGCCTGTTCGGGCAAGGAAGACGAAGGACGCGGCAACCGCACGCCGCAGGTCGGCTATGTCGTGGTGAAGGTCGAACCGGTACCGCTCACCACGTCGCTCGGTGGGCGCACCGTCGCATTCGAGACGAGCGAAGTGCGGCCGCAGGTCAATGGTATCGTGCGCCGCCGGCTGTTTACCGAAGGCGGCTTCGTACGTGCCGGTCAGCCGCTCTATCAGATTGACGCGAGCCTCTATCAGGCGGCGGTCGATCAGGCCGAAGCCAATCTCGCCAGCGCGCGGGCCAATGTGCAGGCGGCCGAGGAGAAGGCACGGCGTTTCGAACCGCTGGCAAAGATCCAAGCGGTGTCGCAACAGGATTACAGCGATGCGCTGGCGGCCGCCCGCGCCGCCCGGGCTGCGGTGGCGCAAAATGCCGCCGCGCTGGAAACCGCACGGATCAACCTGCGCTATACGACGCTGTCCGCCCCGATCAGCGGGCGCATCGGCCGTTCGCTCGTCACACCGGGCGGACTGGCGAGCGCGGGGCAGGCGACCCCGCTCGCCGTGATCCAGCAGACCGATCCAATGTATGTCGACATGCAGCAGTCGAGCGCCGACCTCACGCGCCTGCGTCAGGCGCTCGCGAGTGGCGGGGTGACGCCGGGCAGCACCTCTGTGCGGCTGAAGCTCGAGGACGGCAGCGATTATGGCTTCGCCGGCACGGTCCAGTTTTCCGAAGTGACGGTCAATGAAGGAACCGGAACGGTGACGTTGCGCGCGCGCTTCGCCAACCCGCAGGGATTGCTGCTGCCCGGCATGTTCGTGACCGCGCTGTTCGACCAGGCGATCAATCCGACCGCAATGCTGGTACCGCAGGCGGCGGTGCAGCGCGATTTCGACGGATCGGCTTTCGTCTATCTGGTCGGCAAGGACAACAAGGCGGCGCGGCGCAAGATCGTCGCCGAACGCACCGTCGGCCCGAACTGGGTCGTTACCGACGGGCTGAAGCCCGGCGACAAGGTCATTACGCAGGGGGTCGGCAACCTGAAGCAGGGTGCTCCGATCAAGCCGGTTCCGGCAAGCAGTCCGCAGCGTCTGGGCGCGCCCGCGGGCAAGGGCGCCGAAAAGGGCGCGGCGAAAGGAAACTGAGCCCCCATGTCGCGTCTCTTCATCGACCGGCCGATCTTCGCCTGGGTGCTGGCGATCATCGTCATGCTCGGCGGACTCGGGGCCCTGCGCGCCCTGCCGATCGAGCAATATCCCGACATCGCGCCTGCCCAGGTCAATATCCGCGCCACCTATCCGGGTGCATCGGCCGAGGCGATCGAGAACAGCGTTACGCAGGTGCTCGAACAGCAGCTGACCGGAATCGACGGCCTGCTCTATTTCAGCTCGCAGTCGAGTTCGCGCGGACAGGCGAATATCACCGCAATCTTCGCCAAGGGAACCGACCCCGACATCGCGCAGGTGCAGGTCCAGAACAAGATCGCCTCGGCAATCTCGCGTCTGCCGGCGCAGGTGCAAAGCCAGGGAATCCGCGTCACCAAGGCCAATTCGGATACGCTGCTGCTCGTTGGCGTCTATGACACCACCGACACGCGCTCGTTCCAGGACGTGTCGGATTTCCTGTCGTCGAACATCCAGGACCCGCTGTCGCGCGTCGAGGGGGTCGGCGACGTCAACGTCTTCGGCTCGCCGCATGCCATGCGCATCTGGCTCAACCCGCAGCGGCTCGCCGCGGTGTCGCTGATGCCCGGCGACGTCGTCACCGCAATCACCGCGCAGAATGCCGAGGTTGCTGCGGGCGAGGTCGGCGGCACGCCGGCGCCGCAGGGCCAGATGCTCAACGCGACGGTCACCGCACAATCGCGGCTCCAGACCGCCGAGCAGTTCGAGAATATCGTGCTGAAGACGCTGCCCGACGGGTCGAGCGTGCGGATCAAGGATATCGCGCGGGTCGAGATCGGCGCCGAAAATTACGCGACGATCGTCCGCATCAACGGTCACCCCGGCGCGGGCATGTCGATCTCGCTCTCGCCCGGCTCCGACGCGCTCGAAACCGCCGACCGCGTCAAGGCGCGCATGGAGGAATTGTCCGCCGACTTCCCCGACGGGCTCACCTACAGCTACGCCAATGACGCGACCGCCTTCATCAAGCTGTCGGTCAGCGAGGTGCAGAAATCGCTGTTCGAGGCGATCCTGCTCGTCGTGCTCGTGATGTTCGTATTCCTGCAAAGCTGGCGCGCGGTGCTGATCCCTGCGATCGCAGTGCCCGTCGTGCTGCTCGGCACCTTCGGCGTTTTTTACATATTGGGTTTCAGCATCAACACGATGACGCTGTTCGGGTTGACGCTCGCCATCGGCCTGCTCGTCGACGACGCGATCGTCGTCGTCGAGAATGTCGAGCGCCTGATGGAAGAGAATCCCGGCATGTCGGCGCGCGAGGCGACGATCCAGTCGATGAAGGAGCTGCAGGTCGCGCTGATCGCGATCGCGCTCGTGCTGTCGGCGGTGTTCCTGCCGATGGCCTTCTTCGGCGGCTCGACCGGCGTCATCTATCGCCAGTTCTCGGTGACGATCGTCTCGGCGATGGCGCTGTCGGTGCTCGTCGCGCTGATTCTGAGCCCGGCGCTGACCTCGACCTTGCTCAAGCCCCCGCAGCATGGAGACGTGCCCGAAAAACCGCACCGTTTCCCGCGCGCGCATGCCGCGATGACGCGCGCGCAGCATGGCTTCAACACCTGGTTCGACCGCCGGGTGAACGCCTATGTCGGCAGCGTCACCAAGGTCGTCGACCGCAAATGGCTGTTCCTCGGCATCTATGCGCTGATCCTCGTCCTGCTCGCGGTGATGTTCCTGCGGCTGCCGAGCGGCTTCCTGCCGAACGAGGATCAGGGCCGCGTCCAGATCCAGTTCCGTCTGCCCGCGGGCGCGACGCAGGAGCGCACGCTGCAGGTGCGCGACCAGATCGAGAAATATCTGCTGACGCAGGAAAAGGCGAACGTCGGCGCGCTCTTCCTCGTCGCGGGCGGCGGCGGGGGCGGCGGCGCCGTCGGCCAGAACACCGGTCAGGGCTTCATCAACCTCGTCGACTGGGACAGCCGGCCGGGCAAGGAGAATACCGCCGATGCGATCGCCGACCGCACACGCAAGGCTTTGTCGGGAATCCGCGATGCGCAGGTATTCGCACTCGTTCCGGGCGCGGTCCGCGGGCTCGGCGACGCGTCGGGCTTCACGATGGAGTTCCAGAACCGCAGCGGAATGAGCCGCGACGAATTCGTGGCGGCGCGCGAAAAGCTGCTCGCCGCGGCCAACGCCAATCCGAAGCTGACTTCGGTGCGCCTCTCCGACCTTCCCGACGTGGCGACGCTCAAGATCGACATCGATTCGCAGCGACTGACCGCCTACGGCCTGACCAACAGCGACGTGAACAACACGCTGTCGACGGCGTGGGGCGGGCGCTACGTCAACGACTTCATCGACAAGGGGCGCGTCAAGCGCGTCTATGTCCAGGGCGACGCGCAATATCGCGCCAAGCCCGAAGACCTCGGCCAATGGTATGTCCGCTCGTCGGACGGCGAGATGTCGCCCTTCTCGGCCTTCGCCGACCTCGGCTGGTCGACGACGCCGAGCAGCACCTCGCGCTTCCAGGGAGTCCCAGCGTTCGAAATCTCGGGCCAGCCCGCAGCCGGCACCAGCTCGGGCGAGGCGATGGACGAGATGGAGCGGATGGCCGCCGAAATCCCCGGCACCAGCGTCGCCTGGGCGGGTTCTTCCTATCAGGAACGGCTGTCGTCGGGGCAGGCCCCGTTGCTCTATGCGCTGTCGCTGCTCGTCGTCTTCCTCTGCCTCGCGGCGCTTTATGAAAGCTGGTCGATCCCGCTTGCGGTGCTGCTCGTCATTCCCCTCGGGCTCGTCGGCTCGGTTTTCGCGGTGACGCTGCGCGGGCTCGAAAATGACGTCTATCTGCAGATCGGCCTGCTCACGACGATGGGGCTCGCGGCGAAAAATGCGATCCTGATGATCGAATTCGCCGAGCAGGAAGAGAAAAAGGGCAAACGCGTGATCGAGGCCGCGGTCGAGGCGGCCCGCATCCGTCTCCGCCCGATCCTGATGACGAGCTTTGCCTTCATTTTCGGCGTGCTGCCGCTCGCGATCGCAACCGGCGGCGGTGCGAACAGCCGCGTCGCGATCGGCACCGCGGTGATCGGTGGCATGCTGACCGCCGCGCTGCTCGCGATCTTCTTCATCCCGCTCTTCTTCGTCCTTGTGCGCCGCGGCGTGCGCGATGGGCTTGCCGCGGTACGCGCACGGTTCGGCAAGAAGAACGGCGGCGCCGAGGTGACGGCATGAAGCGCAATCTAACCCTTGTCGTCGCCCCGCTGCTCCTCGCCGGATGCTCGCTCGCGCCGAAGACGGTGCTGCCCGCACCGCCGGTGTCGCAGAGCTGGCCGGTCGGCGATGCTTATCTCCTCCAGAGCGAGGAAGCGCTGCCGGTCCTGTCGTACAAGACGGTGTTCACCGACGCGCGGCTACAGAGTCTCGTCGACCAGGCGCTCGTCAACAATCGCGACCTCCGCGTCGCCTATGCCAATGTCGCCGCCGCCCGCGCGCAGGCACGCGTCAGCCGCGCGGGGCAGTTCCCGGCGCTCGGACTGAGCGCGGGGGCGGGCTATTCGGACAATGGCGGTACCGGCGGCGGTGCGGGCGATTTCTCGCTGCGCGGCGGGGTAACCGCGTTCGAACTCGACCTGTTCGGCCGCCTCGCCAACGCCGCCGAATCCGACCGCAACAGCGCGCTGGCGACCGAGGCGGCGTCGCGCACCGTACGCGTCGCGCTGATCGCCGATCTCGCCAATGCCTGGGCCGCCTATGGCGCCGATCGCGACCTGCTCAAGATCGCCGAGGATACTGCCGCCAACGCGCGCGAGAATGTCCGGCTGACGCAGGCACGGCTCGACGGCGGGGTCGCGCCGCGCACTGACCTGCGCCAGGCCGAGCAGATACTCGCAACCGCCGAGGATTCGATCGCGCAGCAGAAGACCGCGCTCGCGCAGGACGAGAATCTGATCCGGCTGCTTGTCGGCGGCGACATCGACCGCGCGCTTCTGCCCGCCGGACTCGCCGAGGTAACGCCCGGCGTCGTATCGTTGCCCGCCGGGGTCAATTCGCAAATCTTGCTCCGTCGCCCCGACGTGATCGAGGCCGAATATCGCCTGCGCGCCGCCAATGCCGACATCGGCGTCGCGCGCGCGCGGCTATTCCCGACGATCTCGCTCACCGGACTGCTCGGCTTCGCGAGCGACGCGCTCGGCAGCCTGTTCGACGGCGGCTCGTTCAATTACTCGGTCGGCGGCGATGCCACCGCGACGATCTTCGACTTCGGTGGCCGCCGCGCGGGTGTCGACGTGACGAAGGCGCAGCGCGATGCCGCGCTCGCATCCTATGAAGGCGCGATCCAGACCGCGTTCCGCGAAGTCGCCGACGCGCTCGCGGTGCAGGGCACGATCGCCGAGCGCGTCCGCGCCGCCGCCGCGAACACATCGGCCGCCACCGATACCGCGATGCTCAGCGACGCGCGCTACAAAGGTGGGGTCGACAGCTTCCTCGCCAGCCTCGATGCCCAGCGCAGCCTCTATTCGGCACGGCGGAGTGAGATCGGGACGCAATTGCTGCTCGTCCAGACTCGAATCGCGCTGTTCCGTGCGCTGGGCGGGGATAGTGCCGGAGCAAGCGAAACGGCCGCGCGCTAACCCCTTCCGGAAGGGGCATTTCCTGACTCTTGTTGACAAGCGCCGTGCGTCGGGCGCTAATAGAACATATCAGGAACATATGATGCGCGAGTCGTCCCAACCTCTCGCCGGGCTGCGCAAGCGTATCGCCCGGCTGGCCGTCACCGACGGTCCCGCCAGCCGCCAAGCCGAGGGCTGGCTGGCGAGCGGGCATGCGGGTTTCGACGCCGCACTCGGCGGTGGGCTCGCGATCGGAAAGACCCACGAATTTTTCGCCGCCGACGCACTCGATGGAACGAGCGCTGCGGCCTTCGCCGCGCTCCTCGCGCTTCGCACCCCCGGCAAGGCGCCGCTGATCTGGCTCCGCAGCGCCGATGCCGCGGGCCGATCCGGGCATATCTACGCGCCCGGGATCGCCGAGCTCGGCGGGGACCCCGACCGGCTTCTGCTTGTCGAAACCCCCGATCCCAAAATGCTGCTCGCCTGCGCGAACGACGCGATCCGCTGCGCCGGATCGGCGGCGGTGATCGTCGAAAGCTGGGGGAAATTCCCGCTACTCGACCTGACTGCAGGTCGCCGTCTTGCGCTCGGCGCACGCGACGCCGGGACGACGCTGCTGATGCTCCGTCTCAATGCCGTGCCCGCGCCGAGCGTCGCCGAAACGCGCTGGGGCGTCGCCGCGGCGGCCTCACGCGCACTCGAAGCCAATGCCCCCGGCGCGCCTGCCTTCGATCTCGAACTCTTGCGCTGGCGCGCCGGGCCCGCGGGCGGCCGCTGGCGACTGGACTGGAACCATGACGAAAATCGCTTCGGGGAGCCGGCGCTATCTGGCACTCTTCTTCCCCTACCTGCCCGCCGAGCGGCTGTACCGCACGGCGCCGCGGCCGCCTGACGCCCCGCTGATCTTTGCCGAGAAGGTCCGCGGCGCGCTGCGCATCGCGAGCGTCGATCCGGCTGCGCAGGCAGTCGGGCTCACCGTGGGCATGCCCCTTGCCGACGCGCGCGCGCAGGTGCCGGGGCTGATCACCGTCCAGCACGACCCGGTTGCCGATCATGGCTGGCTCGACCGGCTTGCACTCGGCTGCAACCGCTATACGCCGCTCGTTGCGCTCGACGCTCCCGACGGGCTGATCCTCGACATTGCGGGGGCCGAGCATCTGGCGGGTGGCGAAGCCGGTCTGATCGCCGATGTCGAAATGCGGCTGTCGCGGCTGGGGATGACCATGCGCCACGCGCTCGGCCCAACCGCCGACGCGGCGCGGGCGCTCGCGCGCTACCAGACGCGACCCGCCCCCGATGAGGGGCAAGCCATCCGCCGCCTGCCCGTCGCGGCACTCGAGCTTGAGCCCGAGGCGACGACCGCGCTCGTCCGCGCGGGACTCAAGACGCTCGGCGATCTTTCCAGCCGACCTATGGCAAATATCGCCGCGCGTTTCGGCGCCGGTGCCGCGCTGGCTCTCCGCCGCATCCTCGGCGACGCGCCGAGCCCGCTCGACCCGCGCATCGCGCCGCCGCCGGTCGCGGTCGAGCGCCGCTTCGCCGAACCGCTCGCCAGCACCGCGCATGCGACCAAAATCCTCGCCGAACTCGCCGATGAAGCGATCGCGGACCTCACCGAACGCGGCAAGGGCGGCCGCCATTTCCGCGCGACCTTCTTCCGCAGCGACGGGCTCGCGCGCAGCATCGAGGTAGAGACCGGTCATGCCACGCGCGACACGCGCCTCGTCATGCGGCTGTTCGCCGAGCGGATGGACAGCCTCGCCGACCCGCTCGACCCCGGCTTCGGCTTCGACATGATCCGCCTCGCGGTGCCGCGGCTCGACCCGCTCGGCGCGACGCAGCTGAAACTCGAAGGCGGAGAGGTCCGCGAAGCGGCGATGGACGAGCTCGTCGACCGGATGACGACGCGGCTCGGTCGGCGACGTGTCAAAAAATTGATGGCCGAGGATACGCATATCCCCGAGCAGGCACAGCTCGCGCTCCCCGCGATCGACGCGGCGGCACCGCTGCCCTGGCAGGCACCCGTTCCCGGCGAACCCCCGACACGCCCCTTCCACCTCTTCGACCCGCCGCAGCCGATCGAAGTGATCGCCGAAGTCCCCGACGGCCCGCCGCACCAGTTCCGCTGGCGCCGTGCGACGCATGCCGTGCGCCGCTACGAAGGTCCCGAGCGTATCGCCGCCGAATGGTGGCGCCGCCGCGACAATGGCGGACTGACGCGCGACTATTATCGCGTCGAGGATGTCCAGGGTCGTCGCTACTGGCTCTTCCGCCATGGACTTTATGACGAGAAACCCGATCCGCGCTGGTATATCCATGGGGTCTTCGCATGAATGAAGAGCCCGCCGACCCCGGCTTCGCCGAATTGGTCGCTGCGACCAACTACAGCTTCCTGCGCGGAGCTTCGCATGCGCGCGAGATGGTGGCCGGGGCGATTGCGCTCGGCATGCCCGGCATCGGCATCGCCGACCGCAACAGCGTCGCGGGGGTGGTGCGGGCGCTCACTGGACTGCGCAAGCTGCGCGAGGAAGCCGCCGAAGAAGGGATCGGGCTGCCGCCGTTCAAGCTCGTCGTCGGCGCCCGGCTAGTCTTCGACGACGGCACCCCCGACATCATTGCCTATCCGACCTCACGCCATGGCTGGGGGCGCCTCACGCGCATGCTGACCATCGGCAATCGCCGCACCGTAAAGGGCGACTGCGTGATGAGGCTCAAGAATCTGCTGATCCACTGCGAGGATCTGCTGCTGATCGCGATGGCGACCGAGAAGGATGAAGCGATACTCCACCGCCTCGCTGAAAGGGCACCTGGTTCGCTATGGCTCGGTGTGACGATGCCCCATGGCGGCTGCGACCGCCGTCATCTCACCCGGCTGAGCGCCTTGGCTGACCGGGTCGGCATCCCCTTGCTCGCGACCAACGATGCTCTCTACGCGACGCGCGAACAGCGGCCGCTCCATGACATCATCACCTGCATTCGCGAAGGGACGAACCTGAACGATGCCGGCCGCCTGCTGCGCGCCAATGGCGAGCGCCATTTGAAATCTCCGCAGGAAATGCGCCGCCTTTTCCGCCCGTGCCCCGAGGCGGTCGACGAAAGCGCAAGGATTCTCGATCTCATCGGCTTTTCGCTGCGCGATCTCGAATATGAATATCCGCACGAGCCGGTCCCTAAAGGATGGGAGCCCCAAAGCTGGCTCGAACATATGGTGATGGAAGCTGCACACAGACTCCATCCCGATGGATTGCCTGATCGCTGGCAGGAGGTGCTCGACGAGGAGCTCTCGCTCATCCGCAAATGCAACTTCGCCTGCTATTTCCTGACTGTCCACGACATCGTTCAGCATGCGCGAACGCGAGACCCGCCCATCCTTTGTCAGGGGCGCGGTTCGGCAGCCAATTCGCTGGTCTGCTACCTGCTCGAGATCACCTCGATCGATCCCATCCATAACAATCTGCTCTTCACGCGCTTCCTGTCCGAGGAGCGGCGCGAGCCGCCCGACATCGACGTCGATTTCGAGCACGAACGGCGCGAGGAGGTGATGCAATATGTCTATCGCCGCTACACACGGCGGCGTGCGGGTATCGCCGCGACGGTGATCCACTACCGACCACGCAGCGCAGTCCGCGAGGTCGGGAAGGCGCTGGGCCTCAGCGAGGATGTCACGCAGCGGCTTGCCGACACGACTTGGGGCAGCTGGGGTAGCGAGATGCCGGTCGAACGCTTCATCGAAGCGGGTCTCGACCCCGAGCTGGACGATATCGCGAGGCTGCAATGGATCGTTGCACAATTGCTGACCTTTCCTCGCCACCTGTCGCAGCATGTCGGCGGCTATGTGCTCACCGAGGACCGGCTCGACGAGACGGTGCCGATCCACAATGCCGCGATGGAGGACCGCACCTTCATCGAGTGGGACAAGGACGATATCGACGAACTCGCCTTGATGAAGGTCGACGTCCTCGCGCTCGGCATGCTCACCTGCATCCGCAAATGTTTTGACCTGATGCGGCTTCACGATCTGGGCGACCATGACCTGAAGTCGGTCCCGCCCGAAGACGGGGTTGTTTATGACATGCTCTGCAAGGGCGACAGCATCGGCGTCTTTCAGGTCGAGAGCCGGGCGCAGATCAACATGCTGCCACGGCTGCGTCCCAAAAAATTCTACGATCTCGTCATTCAGGTGGCGATCGTCCGCCCCGGACCGATCGAGGGCGATATGGTCCATCCCTATCTGAGGCGGCGTAACAAGGAGGAAAAGCCCGAACTACCATTACGCGCTGGATCGGAAGCCAACGAGCTGGAAGAGGTGCTGGGGAAGACCGAAGGCGTTCCCCTGTTTCAAGAGCAAGCAATGAAGCTGGCCATCGTCGCGGCGGGCTTCACACCCGATGAAGCCAATGGATTGCGGCGAGCGATGGCAACCTTCCGAAACGTCGGAACGATCCATCAGTACAAGGAGAAGATGATCGGAGGCATGGTCCGCCGCGGCTACGAACCGGACTTCGCCGCGCGTTGTTTCAAACAGATCGAGGGCTTCGGCAGCTATGGCTTTCCCGAAAGCCATGCCCAGTCATTTGCCAAGCTCGTGTATGTGTCGTCGTGGCTGAAATGCCACCACCCCGCGGTCTTCGCGTGCGGCATTCTCAATTCGCAACCGATGGGCTTCTACGCCCCCGCGCAGCTCGTGCGCGACGCGCGCGAGCATGGTGTCGAAGTGCGCGAGGTCGACGTCAATGCAAGCGGTTGGGACAACAGCCTCGAACAGCGCGAAGACGGCAGCCTCGCGCTGCGGCTCGGCTTCCGGCAGGTCGACGGGTTTCGCGAGGAATGGGCGAAGGCAATCGCTGGGGCGCGTGTCGGTGCCCCCTTCGCTTCGGTCGAGGAGCTTGCGCGCCGCGCGAACCTGCCATCGCGGGCGCTGCGCCTGATCGCCGATGCCGATGCGTGCCGGTCGATGGGGCTCGATAGGCGGCCAGCGCTGTGGGATGCACGGCGGGTGCGGCAGGGGGTATTGCCGTTGTTCGGCGCGGCCGAGGCGAACGAGCTTGGCTTCGAGGAAGATGCGCAGCTGCCGCCGACGCCGATGGTGGAGCATGTGTTGACCGATTACCAGACGACGCGGCTGTCACTGAAGGGCCATCCGATGGCATTTCTGCGCCCCGATTTCGAACGCGAAGGCGTGCTGAGCGCTACCCGGGTCGCGGCGGCAAAGAACGGGTCGATCGTGCGAACCGCGGGCGTGGTGCTGATCCGCCAGCGCCCCGGCAAGGGCAATGCGATCTTCATCACGCTTGAGGACGAGGGCGGGATCGTCAACATCCTGCTCTGGGCGCGCCATTTCGAACGCTATCGCCGCGCCGTCATGGCGTCGCGGCTGATGCTCGCCGATGGCGAGGTGCAGCGGAGCAAGGAGGGGGTGATCCACCTGATGGCGACGCGGATCGTCGATCGCACCGCGATGCTCGACGCGCTGGGAAGCGACCGGCGCTTCGATCCCGAGGTCTGCCGCGCCGACGAGGTGAAGCATCCACAAGTACCGCGCGGGCGGTCCGAAGGCGATTATGCCCAGCGGCACGGACATCCGCGTAACGTCCGCATTCTGCCCAAGTCGCGCGATTTTCATTGAGGAGGTCTTGTCCCGGCTCGCGCCGGGAACGGTTCCTGTCACGCCGAAACAGAAAACAAAGACGCCCCGGCTGTGGGGAGCCGGGGCGTCGGATCAGGCATTAAAGGGACCAACCAAATAGTGCCTGAACTTGTTTGCGACCCTTACCGCTTAGCCGCGGAGCAGGTTCATCACGCCCTGCGCGCTCTGATTCGCCTGGGCGAGCATCGCGGTCGATGCCTGCGACAGGATCTGGGCGGCAGCGAGCTTCGTCGATTCCGCCGAGAAGTCGGTGTCTTCGATGCGCGAGCGCGATTCGTCGAGGTTGGTGACGCGGGCCGTCAGATTGTCGACAGCTGCGGTCAGGCGGTTCTGCTGCGCACCGAGGTTGGCGCGTTCGCCGGCGACCGTGGTGATCGCGGTGTCGAGCGTCGCCAGGGCAGCGGTAGCACCGGCAGCGGTGGCAACCGAGAGGGTGCCGACGCCCAGCGTCGTGGCGGTGAGGTTGCCGATCGTGATGTTCACCTTTTCACCGGTGTTGATGCCGGTCTGGATGTCGAAGCCGGCGGTGACGCTGCCGTCGAGCAGCTTGTTGCCGTTGAAGGTCGTCTGCGTCGTGATGTCGCCGATCTGCGAGATCAGCGCGGTGACTTCCTTCTGCACCAGCGTACGGTCGGCATCGCTCAGCGTGCCGGTCGAAGCCTGCATCGCCAGGTCACGCATACGAACGAGGATGTCCGAGATGCTGCCGGCGCCGCTGTCGGCGGTCTGGGCGAGCGAAATGCCGTCGTTGGCGTTACGGATCGCCTGCGTGAAACCACGCGAAGCAGCCTGCATGCGGGTCGCGACGGCGAGGCCGGCGGCGTCGTCCTTCGCGCTGTTGATGCGCTTGCCGCTCGAGAGGCGTTCCATCGCCTGCGACTGGGCGCGCTCGGCAACACGCGAGCTGTTCTGGGCGCGGAGCGCGCTCACATTGGTGTTGATGACAGTCATGTTGTTCCTTTCCGGCCTCGATGGCCATTCCCGTGATGTGAGGGCTCGAGAGCGGTCACGGATGCAGTAACGGCGAGCGGCGGCAGCGATTAAGCCGGCGTGTCAAAAAAATGCCGAAGGCGGCGTTAACGGTCATCCCCAACCACTTATGGCACTGGAAAAGCGCCAAAAAGATTTTTGGCACGCGCTTTGCATTACTCTTTGGGCGTGCGGGCCCACCGCTACGCACCAGGACGGATGAAAGCTTATGAGCACGATTGACCCGAGCCGGCTGCTGCAGATGCGCAGTACGATTCTCAATCAGAACCAGGCGCTGCAACGCGCCGCGGGCCGCGGCGCCGCGGGCGGCATCGACGGCGGCGTTGGGGGTCCCGGTCAGGGCTCCACCCCCGATTTCGGCGCGGCGATCAGCAACGCGCTGCAGCAGGTCAACGCCCAGCAGTCGAAAGCCAGCGAACTCAGCGAGGCCTATGAACGCGGCGACACGCACGACATCGTCAGCGTGATGATCGAACGCCAGAAGGCCTCGCTCGGCTTCGAGACGACCCTGCAGGTCCGCAACAAGCTTCTCTCCGCGTATCGCGACATCATGAACATGCCGGTGTAACCCATGGCCGAAACCCAGACCCTCACGCCCGTCGACGGCACCGCCAACCGCCTCCCCGCCCCGATGGGCGGCCGCTTTGCGCCGGTACAGCAATTCATGCGCCAGCCCGCCGTCCAGCGCGCGCTGCCGATGATCGCAACCACCGGCGCGATCGGCATTGCCGCCCTCGCCTATTTCATGACCACCTCGGCGCCGCAGGCTCCGCTGTTCGCGGGGCTCGACGACGCCGACAAGGCTGCGGTCGCCGATGCGCTGCAGTCGCAAGGCATCGCACACACGATCGATCCGACCACCGGCGCGCTGACCGTCGATGCCGACAAGCTGTATCAGGCGCGCATCGCGCTCGCGGGGCAGGGCCTGCCCAAGGCACAGCCGAGCGGCGACAGCCTGATCTCCTCGCTCCCGATGGGATCGAGCCGGGCAATCGAGGGCGAGACGCTGCGTTCGGCGCGCGAAGCCGACCTGTCGCGCACGATCGAGACGATCGACGCGGTCAAGGTCGCGCGCGTTCATATCGCCGCCGCCGAACCGAGCCTGTTCGTCCGCGAAGACAAGCCCGCGACCGCGTCGGTCATGCTGACCCTCCAGAACGGCCGTTCGCTCAGCGACGGTCAGGTCCAGGCGATCCGCTTCCTCGTCGCGTCGTCGGTCCCCGGCATGAACGCCGACGAGGTTCAGGTCATCGACCAGCGCGGCTCGCTGCTCAGCGATGGCGTGTCGAACGCCGACATGAAATCCTTCCAGCTGCAGACGCAGATGGAGGAACGCTTCCGCCGTGCGCTCGACACCCTGCTCGGGCCGATGCTCGGCACCGGCAACTACACCGTGGAAGTCCACGCCGACGTCGACATGTCGGAAAGCCAGGCGACGCGCGAGAGCTTCCCCAAGGACGACCGTGCGCTCACCAGCGAACAGGTCACCCGCACCGTCAGCGGCGAAGGCACTGCCCCCGCGGTCGGCATTCCGGGGGCGCTGTCGAACCAGCCGCCGCAGGCTTCGACCGTCACCGACACCGCGCCCGTTCCCTCGACCCCCGGCGCACCGCCGCCGGCGCAGACGAACAGCAATGAAAACGCCACCCGCGCCTATGAAGTCGGCCGCGAGATTTCGGTCACGCACCAGCCGCAGGGCCAGCTCCGCCGTGTTTCGGTGGCCGTCGCGCTCAACCAGGGCAAGAAGGCACTGACGCAGGCCGACATCGCAAAGATCGATGCGCTGGTGAAGGGCGCGGTCGGCTACGACGCCACGCGCGGCGATCAGGTTGCAATCAGCCAGCGTCCCTTTGCCAAGGTCGAGGACGCCGAGCCGGCCTTCTATGACGCACCCTGGTTCATGCCGCTGCTGAAGCAGGTGGGCGCAGTGCTCGCCGCAATCCTCGCCTTCTTCTTCATCGGTCGCCCGATGATCAAGGCCGCCAAGGCGCGCGCCGCCGAGCGGGCCGAACGCAACACGAAGCTGGAAGAAAGCCTGCTCGCCGTCGCCGACCGGCAGGCGCTCGCCGCCCCGGCAAGCAGCTCGGGTCGTGAAATCACGCTCGAGATGATCGAGGCCGCGCCGAGCTATGAAGCCCGCGCAAACCTCGTCCGCGCCTTCGTCCGCCAGGATTCGGCGCGCGCCGCGCTCGTCGTCCGCCAGCTGATGCAGGAGGGCGCCCGTGGCTGACGATTTCGACGTCGATATGGAAATCGAAACCCCGCGCGCAAAGCCTGCGCTCGAAGGGGCCTCGGCCGCCGCCATCCTGCTGATGCTGCTCGAGGAAGAAGAAGCCGCGACGATCCTGAAGCATCTCGACGCCGACGAGGTTCGCCAGCTTGCGAAGTCGATGTTCGACAGCGCCAATGCGAGCGAGGGCCAGATCGACCAGGCGCTCGACCAGTTCGTCAGCCAGAGCCGCGGTGTCAGCGCGCTGGCCGTGGGCGCCGACACGCGCATTCGCACCGTGATCCACCAAGCGGTCGGCAACGTCCGCGCCGACAATATCCTCGCCGCCGTCGCGCCGCAGTCGAGCGCGGCCTCGCTCGAGATGCTGCGCTGGATGGACGTCGATGCGATCAGCGCGCTGCTCGCCAACGAGCATCCGCAGGTCGGCGCGCTGATCCTGTCGGTGCTCGTCCCCGATGTCGCAGCGCGTGCGATCGAAACGCTCGACGAGGGGCTCCAGTCCGAACTAGTCCTGCGCGCTGCCCAGCTCACCGCCGTTCCGGCCGCCGCGATCGAGGATCTCGAAGCCGTGCTCGCCGCCGCGAATGTCGGCGGCCAGCGCGTCGCCAAACAGCCGATCGGCGGTCCGAGCGACGTCGCCAAGATCATGAAGAAGATGCCGAAGCAGCTCAGCGAACGCACGATCCGCGCGCTCAAGAAGCAGGACAAGTTCCTCGCCCAGACGATCGAGGAAGAGATGTTCATCTTCGAGAACCTGCGCGACCTCGACGCCAAGAGTCTCGGCACCGTGCTCCGCTCGGTCGACGCGGCGCAGCTTGCGATCGCGCTCAAGGGCACCGACACCGACATGGTCGATCGCTGCCTCGCCACCATGTCGAAGCGCGCATCGGAAACGATCCGCGACGAGATGACCGAAATGACGATGGTCAAGCGCGTCGATGTCGACGAAGCGCAGAAGGCGATCATGCAGGTCGTCCGGCAGATGGCGTCCTCGGGCGAAATCATGATCGCGGGTGCGGGCGACGATTATGTCTGACCGCTCTGCCGAAACCGGCGCGATCTCGCTCGCGCAGATCATGGCCGAAGCCCGCGGCTTTCGTCCGCTGCACTTCGGCGGCGTGTCCGTCGCCCCGGCGGTACCTGCCGAATCCGCCTTTGCGCCCGAAGCCGACGATCCGTTCGCGCTCGGCCTCGCCGAAGGCCAGCGGATCGCCGAAGCGGCGTTCGCAGTCGAACGTGGCCAGTTGCTCGCGCTCGTCGCAGGGGCCGAGGCGCTGCAGGACGAGCCGAGTGAGGAACTCGCGCAACTGATCGCCGAGACGGTCGAACGGCTCGTGCGTCAAATTGTCGACAGCGCCGCGATCGACGCCGGATGGCTGCAGTCGCAGGCCGAAACCGCTGCCGCAATGGTTGCCGAGGCCGACAAGGCACGCACCCTGTGGGTCAACCCCGCCGATGCCGCGCTGCTGATGGATGCGCCGATTGCCCTGCCGATCGAGGCCGATCCGTCGATGGTGCGCGGCACCGTCCGCATCGAAACCTCGGCAGGCTGGATCGAGCACGGCCGTGCCGTATATCTGAACGAACTGCGCGCCGCGCTCGGCAGCGAAGGCGTCGCCGCATGACGCGCCGCCTCGCCATGACCGCGCAGCAGCTGCTCGCTCCCGTCGACCTGACCGACGCAAGCCCGCGCCGTATCGGCACGCTCGTCGCCCACGAAGGCATCATGCTCGAGGTGTCGGGCTTTCCCCAGCCGCTTGGCAGCAATGTCCGCATCAAGTCGGCGAACAACGACTATGTCTATGGCGAGGTCGTCGGCTTCCGCGGTCATCGCAGCCTCGTGCTCCCCTTCGACACCAACATGCCGCTGGTCACCGGCGCGCCGGTCGAACCGCATGGCGCAAGCTCGATGGTTCCGGTCGGCAAGGCGCTGCTCGGCCGCATCATCGATGCGCAGGGCAATCCGCTCGACGGCCGCCCCGCGGTGAAATCGCAGTTCCAGTGGCCGCTCGCCGGCCGCAAGGTCAATCCGCTTCGCCGTGGCCGCGTGACGAAACCGCTCAACATGGGCGTGCGTGCGATCAACGGTCTGCTGACCGTCGGCGAGGGCCAGCGCGTCGCGATCATTGCGGGTTCGGGCGTCGGCAAGTCGGTCCTGATGGGCCAGATGATCGCTGGCACCGAATGCGACGTGATCGTTGTCGGGCTCATCGGCGAGCGTAGCCGCGAAGTCAGCGATTTCGTCGAAACCAAGCTGCCCCCGTCGGTCCGCAAGAAGTCGGTCGTGGTCGCGGTTCCCGCCGACCATCCGCCGCTGCTGCGCCTGCGCGCCGCGATGCGCGCAACCGCGATTGCCGAGTCTTTCCGCGCCGACGGCAAGAAAGTGCTTCTCCTGATCGACAGCCTGACGCGCGTCGCGCATGCGCAGCGCGAGATCGGGCTGACGCTCGGCGAACCGCCGACGATGAAGGGCTATCCGCCCTCGACCTTCGCGCTGATCCCCTCGCTCGTCGAACGCGCGGGTAACGACAATGCGACCGGGGGTTCGATCACCGCACTTTACACCGTCCTTGCCGATGGCGGCGACATCGACGACCCGGTCGTCGACAGCGCGCGCGCGATCGTCGACGGGCACATCATCCTGTCGCGCACGCTCGCCGAACAGGGCGTCTATCCTGCGATCGACGTCGCGCGTTCGCTGTCGCGCACGATGGCCGATTCGGTCGATCCCGACCATGCCGCCGCTGCGGCGCGCTTCCGCCAGCTCTGGTCTGCCTATGAAGAGAACCGCGACCTGATGCTGATGGGTGCCTATGTCGCCGGCGCCGATCCGGTGCTCGACGAGGCAATCGCGCATCACGCGCACCAGCTCGCCTTCGTCTCGCAGCCCGCGAACGCCCAGGTCGATTTCGAAAATTCCCGCCAAGCCCTGATTGAAGGATATTCCGCATGAACGCCCGCACCGCACGCCGCAAACGTATCATCCGCGTGCGCACCGTCGAACATCAGATGGCCGAAGCCAATCTGGCGCGCGCCACCGGCGAGCTCGCGAGCCTGGTCGAATTGTCGAAGCGCCTCGAGGCGCTGCGCGCCGATCTCGCGATGGCGAAAGGTGCGGTCGCGGGCCGCGCGCTCAACACCATCGGCGAACTCGGCATGCGGCTCGACATGGCGAAGGAAAACCTCGCGACGCCGCTCGTCAACGCCAGCGTCCGCCGCGACGAGGCCGGCATCATCGCCCAGAGCGCGATGGTGAAGGAAGAATCGGCCGTCCGCCTTTACGAGCGCAGCCGCCGTTCGGCCGAGGCCGAGCTGGAACGCCGCACCGACGCCAACCGTCCGCATCGCCGCCGCGCGATGAGCCTCCGCCTGCTCGACGGCGGCGCGGCATGATGGCCTCGCTTCCCCAGACGCCGGCGCAGACCGGACTCGCGTCGATCCTTGCCGCGCTCGGCCAGACCGCGCCCGCTGGCACCGCGACCGACGCGCCGGGTTTCGAACAGCTGTTCGCGAGCCTGCCCGAAGCCGCGACGACGGAGACCCCGACAATGACGATCCCGAACGCGGCTAACCCGGCCGCTGGACAGCCCGGCATCCAGACCGTGGCGGCAGCAGGCATCATGGCGTCCGGCGTCGAAGCGCAGGCTGTTCCGGCCGTAACGCCGGCGCCTCCGGCGGCTGCCCTCTTCGGGCTGCCCCAGCCGATCGCCGGCGAGGCAACCGCCGACGCGCTTCCCGCCGGAACGCCGATCAAGACCCCGGCTGCGCCGAAGACGGAAGCCCGTCCCGTGGCCGATACGGTCGACGCCGCGGCCGCCGCGACGCTTCTGATCGCGGTTGCGACACCGACAAAGCCCGCTGCGCCCGCCGCTGGCGACAAGGGCGCTGGCATCGCCGAAGCCGGCGAACCGGACGGCAATGAGACCGCCGCCCCGGCCATCGCAGTGCCGGTCGTCTTGCCGGCCACCGCCGTCGCCGAAGCACCGGTCGCCGCAACCGTGATCGCCGCCGCGATCCCGACGGCCGACAAGCCGTTGACCGAGAAGGCATCGAAGCCCGCAGCAGCCGCGGCGGCATCCGTCACGCGCCAAGCCGACGCGGCTCCGGTCGCATCGACCCCGGCCGAGGTGGTCGAGGCGACGCGGCCGCAGCCGGTGCCGGCCACCCGTGCCGAACCCGGGACCGCCAAGCCCGTGGTCGACGCCGGCGCAGCAATGACCGTTCTCTTCGCGCAGCCCGAGCTGCAGGGTGGTGCACCGCTCATCGAAGCCGCAAAGGCAGCGCCGCTCGCCGAACGCACGCTCGACATGACGAGCGACGATCAGTGGATCGCCCAGCTCGCCGCTGACATCGCGGCGACCAAGTCGGACAAGGGCGACATCAGTTTCCGCCTGATGCCGCGTCATCTCGGTCGCCTCGACGTCTCGATGCTGAGCGGCGACGAGGGCGTGACGCTGAAGCTCGACACGCACCATGAGGCAACCGCGACGATCGTCCAGGCCGCGCAGCCGCGGCTCGTCGAGGATCTGCGGCAGCAGGGCGTCCGCGTCGCCGATGCGCAGGTGACGCACACGCCGGCAGAAGCCGGTCGCCAGCAGCAGAACCAGAGCCAGGGCCGCAGCAGTGCGCCCGATGCCAGCCATCTGATCGAAACCGCCGCCGACCAGGCGGATCCCACCCATGACGAACGCACCGCGGATCGCCGCGGCCGCTTTGCCTGACCAGGAAGGACCTGACCATGAGCAAGGAAAAAACCCCCGAAGGCGCCGAACCCAAAAAGGGCGGCAAGATGAAGAAACTGCTGGTGCTCGGCATCGGCGGCACCGCGCTGATCAGCGCGGGCGCCGGCGCAGGCATCTATCTGGGCGGCGGCCTCGGCGGCCATGAAGCAAAGCCTGAGGATCATTATCCCAAGCTCGTCGCGCGCAGCGAAGGCGGCGAGGAAGCCGCAGCCGAAGGCGGCGAAGGCGGCGAGGCGGCACCGAAGGTCGGCACCGTTTCGGTCCCGAACGACCGCTTCAAGGTCGACCCGAGCAAATATGAGGTCACCTATTATCCGATCACCGATGCCTTCACGACGAACCTCGCCGACGGCTCGGGCTTCCTGCAGGTCGGGATCAGCCTGTCGACCTTCTACGACGGCAAGGTGATCAACAACATCAAACGCCAGCAGGTGCCGATCCGCTCGGCGGTGCTGATGGTGCTCGCCGAACAGGATCCGGCGCTGCTTTCCACCTCGCAGGGCAAGCAGCAGCTGCAGCGCCAGCTCACCAACGCGATCAACGATGTGCTGCGCGACAAGGAAGGCTTCGGCGGCATCGACAATGTCTATTTCACGAGCCTGGTGATCCAGTGAGCCTCGAACCGAAACCCGTCGATGCCACGGCCAAGCAGGCCGCCGACGCGAAGGCGTCGCTGCTGCTGCGCAAGTCCGAGGACAGCTATGCCTTCCCGGTGCTCGACAGCGTCGGCAACCAGTTCGCGCGCAGCCTGCGCGATCTCGTCCGCGCGCTCGGCGCGCCGACGGTCAATGTCGAGCGCGCGCCGGCGGTGCAGATGCGCTTCGCCGACTGGTGCAACGAAGTCGCGCCCGGCCTGTTCTGGCGCTATCACGCTCCCCCGCTGAAGGGCCCGGTGCTGCTCGCCGCGACGCGCCCGCTCGTCCTCCAGCTCGTCGACATCTTCTATGGCGGCAAGGGGCAGAATGTCGCCGAACGCGAAGAACTGACCGACGCCGAGGAGCGGTTCGCCGCCCGCCTCGGGCGCGATATGGGAATGCAGCTCGCCGCCGCATGGAAGTCGGGGATCGAACCCGAACTCGACGCCGTCACCGGCGATCCGGCGAAGCTCGCGGCCGTCCGTGCCGACGACGAATTGCTCGTCCAGCGCTTCACGCTGCGCGGCGGCGTGTTCGAGGGACGCACAATTCTCTGCGCCTATCCGCAGGCGGCGCTGCGCGGAATCGCCGGCGCCGATCCGGTTCCCGAGATGCGCGATGCGCCCGCCGTCGACCCGGTGTGGACCGCAACACTGAACAAGGCGCTCAAGACCGTTCGCCTGCCCGTCCGCTCGGTTCTGGCACGCCCCGAAATTTCTTTGGTCAAACTGCTCTCTTTGGAGGTCGGTGATATCATTCCGTTAACCATTCCGCGCAATGTTCCAGTAACCGTCGCCGGCCGCAATTTTGCGTCGGGCAGCATCGGTGAAGCCAATGGCAACGCCGCGATCATGATCGAACGTATCGAAGAAGGACCCGACAATGACTGACATGGCCGAAGCACCCGCCCGGGCCGACCGGCGCGACAAGAGCATCGCCGGGGCGCCCAATTTCGACCTGCTCGCCGGCGTCTCGCTGCGCGTCTCGGTCGAGGTCGGCTCGACCTCGATGACGCTCGCCGAACTGCTCGCGCTGTCCGAGGGCAGCGTCGTCGAACTCGACCGCGCCGCGAACGAGCTTCTCGACATCTATGCCAACGGCACCCTCATTGCGAAGGGCGAGATCGTCAGCGTCGACGGCCGCTATGGCATCCAGGTCTCCGAAGTCGTCGCGCCCGAGCGCGGCATCGCCGGTTTCGACCGGAGGGCCTGATGCTCGAATATATTCTCCGCCTGCTCATCCTGCTGCCGCTCGTCGGCGGTATGGCGTGGGGCAGCCTGTGGCTGTGGAAGCGCGTCCAGATGGGCGTTCCGCTGACCGGTGGCGCCGGCAAACAGGCGCGCCCGGTCGAGATGATCGGAGTCCTGCCGCTCGGCCCCGGCACCAAGCTCGCGGTCGTCGAATTCGCCGGCCAACAGATCCTGCTCTCGGTCTCGCGCGGCAATGTGACGCGCCTTGCCGACAACAGCCAGGGCGATTTCCATGTCGGCTAGGAGCCTTTCACCGCGCGCCCGCTGGCTGCGCCGCGCCGCCGTCGTCGGCGGCCTTGCGCTGTTCGCCGCCGCGACCCCTGCGCTCGCGCAGGAAGCGAGCGGCCTGACCCGCGCGGTCGAGGAAATCGGCGGCAACGGCCGCCCGCTGTCGCTGTCGCTGCAGATCCTGGTCCTGATGAGCCTGCTGACGGTTCTGCCGTCGCTGCTCCTGATGATGACCAGCTTTACACGCATCATCATCGTGCTCTCGATCCTGCGCCACGCGCTCGGGCTCCAGCAGACGCCGCCGAACCAGGTGCTCGTCGGCCTCAGCCTGTTTCTTTCGCTGTTCGTGATGCAGCCGGTGATCAGCGAGGTGAATCGCGTCGCGATCGAGCCCTATGGCCAGGAACAGATCGACATCGGCACCGCGGTCTCGCGTTCGGGCGATGCGCTGCATGGCTTCATGATGGCACAGACGCGCAAGTCGGACCTGATGATGTTCGCGAAGATCGCCAAGGCACCCAATTATGCGAGCCCGAAGGATGTGCCCTTCTCGATCGTGCTGCCCGCCTTCGTCACCAGCGAACTCAAGACCGCGTTCCAGATCGGCTTCCTGATTTTCCTGCCCTTTCTGATCATCGACCTGATCGTCGCCTCGGCGCTGATGTCGCTCGGCATGATGATGCTCTCGCCGACGGTCATATCGATGCCCTTCAAGCTGCTGCTCTTCGTCCTCGTCGACGGCTGGGCACTGACGATGGGCTCGCTCGCTTCCTCTTTCGGAACATAGCCGATGGAAGCCGATTATTTCGTCGGAGTTGCCCAGCAGTCGCTGTGGGTGCTCGCGCTTGCCTCCGCGCCGATCCTGATCCCGATCCTCGTGGTCGGCGTCCTGCTCGGCATGGTGCAGGCCGCAACCTCGATCAACGAACAGACGCTGAGCTTTGTGCCCAAGCTGATCGTCACCGCCATCTGCCTTGCGATCTTCGGCAGCAGCATCCTGGTGCTGCTCACCGATTTCACGCAGGACATTTTCGCGCAGATCCCGAACCTGGTCCGCTAGGGCGCCAAGGGCTGCGATGACCCCCGATATCCCCGTCCCGAATATCGAGGCGATGCTCCAGCTGTGGATGCTGGGGATGATCCGGCCCGGCGCCGCCTTTCTGGCCGCGCCGGTTTTCGGTGCTGCCGGCGTGCCGGTACAGCTCCGCCTGGTGATCGCGCTGGCAGTCGGCGTGCCCGCCGTTGCCGCGTCGGGAATGACGTTGCCGCCAGAGGGCATCGTTTCGCTTCCCGGCTTCCTGACGATCATCGGCGAGGTCGTGATCGGCCTCGCGATCGGTTTCGTGCTCCAGATGGGACTCGCCGCAGCGTTGCTCGCGGGCGAGGCGATCAGCAACGCCATGGGCCTCGGCTTTGCATCGATGGCCGATCCGCTCAACGGCACGTCGAGCAGCGTCGTCGGCCAGTTCCTCTCGATGCTCGCGACCGCGCTCTTCCTCGCGGCGAACGGTCACCTGCTGCTGATCGAGATTATCGTCGACAGCTATCGGGCGCTGCCGCCGGGCAACGCCTTCCCCTCCTTCGCCGCAATCGGCGGCATCCTGCATTTCGGCAGCCTGATGTTCGCGGCCGGGCTGACGATCGCGCTGCCCGTCGGCTTCGTTCTGATCCTCGTCCAGATGATCATGGGCGTGATCGGCCGTTCGGCCCCCGCAATGAACCTGTTCGCGGTCGGCCTGCCCGCGACCCTGCTCGCCGGCATCATCCTGCTCGGCATGGCGACCCCGGCGATGGCCGAGGCGATCGCCCGCTTCCTCTCCGACGCGCTCGACATGGCGCGCACCCTCGCCGCGGGGCGCTGAGCGATGGCGGGGACAACCGAGCGCGACCAGAAGACGGAACAGCCAACCGCCAAGAAGCTCGCCGATTCGGCACGCGAAGGCGATGTGTTGATGTCGAAGGAGCTGGCGACCGCGCTGATGATGCTCGCGGGCGCCGGCTGGCTGCTCGCTGCGGGCGGCTGGCTCGTTCAGTCGGCGGGCGAACTGCTGAAGCGTGGCCTGACGCTCGACGCCGACGATGTTGCCCATTTCGCGCCCGGCGAGGCGGTGATGCGCAACGGCGTCGAAATCCTCCTGCCGCTCGCCGCGCTCTTCGGCCTCGCGCTCGCTGCGAGCATCGCGGCGCCCGCGATGCTCGGCTCGCTCGGCTGGCGCGGCAAGGCGCTGGGCTTCAAGGGCAACCGGATGAATCCGCTGTCCGGGCTCAAGCGCATGTTCGGTCCGCAGGGCGTCATCGAGCTGGTCAAATCGCTCGCCAAGGTGCTCCTGCTCGGTACGATCGGCTATTTCCTCGTCGCCGACGCGATGCCGCAGATCATGGGTCTGGCGCAGTCCGACCTGCAAGGCGCGATCGGGATGGCCGGCAAGGCGATCGGCCATGCGATGCTTGCGATGGCGGGCGGTCTTGTCGTCATCGCGCTGATCGACGTCCCCGCACAATGGTTTCAGCGCAACCGCCGCCTGATGATGAGCAAGCAGGAAGTGAAGGAAGAATCGCGCGAATCCGACGGCGCCCCCGAACTCAAGCAGGCGCAGCGCCAGCGTGCGCACGAAATCCTGAGCGGCTCGGCGCGCAAGGCGGTATCCGACGCGACGGTCGTGCTCACCAACCCGACGCACTTCTCGGTCGCGCTCCGCTATCGCCCCGGACAGGATGCCGCACCGGTCGTCGTCGCGCGCGGGCGCGGCGATGTCGCGCTGTCGATCCGCGAACTGGCGCGCGGCGCCAATGTGCCGATCCTCGAATATCCGCAGCTCGCGCGTGCAATCTACTTCACCGCGCGCGCCGGCCGCACGATTCCCGAGGAATTGTTCGTCGCGGTCGCGACCGTCCTCGCCTTCGTCTTCCAGCTCGAACGCATGGTCGCCGAAGGCACCGGCCAGCCGTCGGTCGACGTGCCACCCTCGCATCGCTTCGACCCCGACGGCCGCCGACAAAATTGATCCCTCGGCGCTTAAAGCCCCGAAAAGGGGGCCGTTAAGAGGTCCGAAGGATATTCTGTCATGCTCACGTCCATTGCGTCTTCGCTCGGTGCCGGTTCGGGAATCGACGTCAAGCAGCTCGTCACCGACCTCGCGGCCGCGTCGCGCGATCCCAAGGTCGCGCGTCTCAGCGGCCTCGCCACCGCAAACTCGGCGCGGATCAGCGCCGTCGCGCAGGCACGGTCGGACCTCGTCGGTTTCGCGGATTCGCTCGAGCAGATGATCGCCGACGGGTCGCTGCGCAGCAAGGCGACCGTATCGGACGAGAGCGTCCTCAGCGCCACCGCGCGGGCGGGGCTCCAGGCCGACAAGTTCGCCGCGACGATCGTCGTCAACAGCCTCGCGCGGGCGCAGAGCAGCTATTCGGGCGTCGTCGCCGACAAGACCGCCGCGATCGGGACCGGGGCGATGACGCTGACCGTGGGCGGCGTCCAGAAGACGATCACCGTCGGCAGCACCAACAACAGCCTCGAAGGGCTTGCCACCGCGATCAACGCGAGCGGCGCGGGCGTCACCGCGACGATCATTGCCGATCAGGGCGGCAGCCGCCTGATCCTGAAAGGCGCGACCGGCGCCGACAATGCCTTCACGCTGACGGCCGATGCCGGCGCGGATCCGGGCCTTTCCGCCTTTGCAACCAATGGCGGACTGTCGGTCGGCCAGAGCGCCGCCAATGCCGAGTTCACGATCGACGGCGTCGCGTTCAGCCGTCCCGGCAACACGATCGACGACGTCGTGCCCGGCGTTTCGCTGACGCTCAAGAAGGCCGCCCCCGGCCAGCCCGTCGACCTTGGCGCGAACCGTCCGCTCGACATGATCAAGCAGACGGTCGGCGACTTCGTCGACGTCTATAACCAGCTGAAGAAGAGCCTGCAGGCCGCATCGAAGCTTTCAGGCGTCACCACGGGTCTCCGCGAACTTGAAACCCAGCTTCAGGGGCTCGTGAACAAGGTGCTGACCAGCCACGGAAGCATCAGCAAGCTGTCCGACATCGGTATCTCGACCGCCAAGGACGGGACGCTGACGCTCGACAAGACCAAACTCGACAAGATGCTCGAAACCGACGCCGGCGCGGTCGAGGGCCTGTTCAATCCGCTGCGCGACGGCACCCATAACGAGATCAGCGATCCCGGCATCGCCGGCGTCCTCGACGCAATCCGCGACAAGGCGATCGCGAGCGACGGCGTGATCGGCCGGGTCGAAAAGTCGCTGACCGACAAGGACAAGTCGCTCGCCGACCAGCTGAGCAAGGTCGAGGAACGCGAAGCCGCCTACAAGGCGCGGCTCGAGAAGCAATATGCCGCGCTCGACGTCAAGCTGAACGCCTTCAAGGCAACGCAGGCCTATCTTGAACAACAGATCAAGATGTGGACGAAATCGGACGACTGATGATCACGACCGTGCCCGCAACCGCATCCACCGTCCGCGCCGCCGGACTTTACCGACGCATGCAGAGCGAAAGCCGGGCGGTCGCGTCCGACCCGATCGAGCTCGTCACCATGCTCTATGACGAGCTGGAAACGGCAGTAGGCGTGCTCGTGTCGATGGTGCGTCAGGGCCAACGCGTTTCCGCGACCGAACCCGCCCACCGCGCGCGCGCGATCCTGATCGGGCTCGACGTCGGGCTCGATCATGACAAGGGCGGCGACGTCGCGGTCGCGCTTTCGCGCGTCTATCGCAGCATGCGCCGCAAGCTCGACGACGCGGTCGCGGCGAACGATGCCGACGATCTCGACGAGCTGCTCGGCGGCATCGTCACCGTCAGCTCGGCCTGGCGCCAGCTGCGCCAGTAATATTCCATGATCCTGAAAGGGGTTCGGCACCGGCCGCTTCCCTGCGGCCGCCAAGTGGGGACAGGCGGCAGAGGGAAAGGTGCGACCGGTGCCGATTCAGCGGCGCCGAAACTGGTGGGGTAGTTATCAGGCTGCCTGCTGCTGAACTCCGTACTTGCGCATTTTCTCGATCAGCGTCGTCCGCTTCAGCGTGAGCAGACGCGCGGCTTCGGAGATGATCCCGTCGGCCAGGTCGAGCGCATTGTGGATCTGTTCGAGTTCGATCGTCTCGATCTCGCGCTTGAGATCGATCGGACGGCCGGGTGCCGGCGCCTTCGCGAAAGCGGGCGCTGCGGGCTGGTCGTCGTCGCTGGCGGGCACCGCGGCCGGGCTGGTGGGGCCAGCCGGACGCGGCGCCAGCGCTGCGGTGGGGTTCAGGAGCATCAGGACGTCCTCGGCGCCAAGCGTCTCGCCGCTGTGCAGAACGCTGGCGCGTTCGACGAAGTTACGAAGCTCGCGGACGTTGCCCGGCCAGCCGTGCTGCATGAGGATCGCCATCGCGGCATTGTCATAGCGGCATTTGGCGTCGGCGGGCATCTGGCGCTGGAAATGACGGATCAGTGCGGGAATGTCCTCGACACGGTCCGCAAGGCTCGGGACCTGGATCACGACGACGCCGAGACGGAAGAACAGGTCCTCGCGGAAACGGCCATCGGCGATCGCGGTACCCAGATCCTGATGCGTTGCCGAGATGACGCGGATGTCGACGCTCTTCACTTCGCTGCTGCCGACGCGGACGATCGTCCGGTCTTCGAGCACGCGGAGAAGCTTGACCTGCATGTCGAATCGCATGTCGCCGATTTCGTCGAGGAAGAGCGTGCCGCCTTCGCTCGCTTCGAAATGGCCGATACGGCGGGCGTGGGCGCCGGTGAAGCTGCCCTTTTCATGCCCGAAAAGTTCGGATTCGATGAGTTCGCCGGGGATGGCTCCGCAGTTGATGGCCGAGAAGGGCTTGCCTGAACGGACGCCTTCGTCGTGAATGGCGCGGGCGACGAGCTCCTTGCCCGACCCCGAAGGGCCGCACAGCATGACCGAAGCGTTCGAGCGGGCGACCCGCTGGATCATTTCGCGCAAACGGACCACCGCCGGGCTGTGCCCGATGATCAGCGCCTCGAGCGCCGCCTGATCCTTGTTCTGCCCCACCACAGTCATGTTCGTCTCCACCGCGCCCCCCATGGCGCCTTCGATGAGGACAGAGATTGAGGAAAATGGTAAACGAAACCTTATCCAAGCCGACACAAGCCTTTGAAAACAAAGGGTTATTGCCAGATTGGCAGTAATAGCGTCGCGATTGCGCCGTTGAGGATTTTCAATGCTGCCAGATTGGCAATAATTGTGATTAATCGGTGCGCCAGCCGAGCGTGATCGAGATGCGGCGATTGCGCGGATCGAATCGATCCGAGGGATTATAGGGCTCGCGATCGGCCACTCCCTCGATGCGCGCGTACCGGTTTCCGGCGACCCCGCGATACTCAAGGAAGTTGCGAACGACCTCGGCCCGGTCGACCGAAAGCCGCCAGTTGTTCATCCCGGCCTTCGCCGACCAGGGCGCTGCATCGGTATGGCCGCGAATCATGACCTGGTTCGGGGTTTCCGCGATCGGCTTCGCGATCTCGCTGAACAGCTTTGCGCCCGCCGGCGTCAGCTGGCTGGTCCCGATCACGAACATCGAGAAGTCGGCGTCGTCGACGACGTCGATCCGCATGCCCTCGGTGGTGACGGTGAAGCGCAGGTTGCGTGCGAGCCGCTTGAGGTCGCCCTTCTTCTGGACGCGGTCCATCATGGATTTGGCGACCTGTGCGAATTTTTCCTTCTGGCGTTCGCGCCCGGCCGCTTCCTTGGGGCCGCCGACGGCGTCCTTCGGAATCGTGATCGATCGCGTCCCGGTCTGGCCGGCGCGGTGCGGATAGTCGTCGGCAGACACGATCGAATCGCCGCCGAACAGGCCGTTCGAACCGGCGCTCCCCTCCTTGGTCTTGACGATGGTCGGCGCGAAATAGTCGGCGAGCGCCTTGCGCTGCTTCTCGGTCGTCGCGCCGAGCAGCCACATCAGCAGGAAGAAAGCCATCATCGCGGTCACGAAGTCGGCATAGGCGACCTTCCAGGCGCCGCCGTGATGGCCGCCATGCGCTTCCTCGATCACCTTCTTGACGATGATCGGCCGCACCATGTTGGGACGCGCGGCCATTTAGCGGCCCCGCATCCCGTCGAAGACTTCCGCGAAGCTCGGCTGGTTGTGATGGTCGACGCCCGAGCGGGCCGCCTCGATCACCAGCGGCTGCGGATGGCCGTGAAGCGAGGCGACGATCAGCTGCTTGACCGTATGATAGATGGCGGCATCGCTTTCGATCACCGTCTTCGCCCGCGCCGCGAACGGACCGACGAGGCCATACGCGAGCAACACGCCGAGGAAGGTACCGACGAGCGCCGAACCGATCATCGCGCCCAGGATCTCGGGCGGCTTGTCGATCGAGCCCATCGTCTTCACGACGCCGAGCACCGCGGCGACGATCCCGAGCGCGGGCAGCGCGTCGGCAAGGCTTTGCAGCCCGTCGGCGGGTTTGATCGCATGATGGCGATGGTTCTTCAGCGCATTGTCCATGACATCCTCGACCGCGTGCGGATCGAGCGTGCCCGACGACACGACGACGAGGCGCAGCGTATCGCAGATCAGGTGGACGAGCGTGTCGTCCTTCAGAAGCTTGGGATATTGCTGGAAGATCGGCGAGCTTTTCGGATCCTCGATATGCGGCTCGACCGCGACGGGGCCGTCGGTCCGCATCATTTTCATCAGCGTCGAGACGAGCAGGATGCAATCGAGATAGTCCTGCTTCTTGTAGGCTGGCCCCTTGAAGACCTTCCCCAGTCCGCCGCCGAGCGCCTTCAGGTCGGCGCCCGAATTGCCGATGATCAGCGAACCGATCGCGGCGCCGCCGATGATCAGCATCTCGTGGGGCAGCGCGTGGAGGACGGGCTCGAGGTTACCGCCGGTCAGCGCGAAACCCCCGAACACCAGCAGGATCAGGACGACAATGCCGATTACGGGAAACATGCGCAGGCCACTCCAATCGGGGGGTCGGACCCCGGAAAAATCAGGACATCATTATGCTTAACGGCAGCAGACGGCAGAAATTGAGGCCGCTCAGTTCAAAAGATCGAACAAAGTCTGCCGGTTGATCTTGGCAAAGGCCGCCTGGGCGGCGCCCAGGGTCAGGTCCTGCGCATTCAGGAGCGCGATCGCGGTCTCCAGATCGGTATCCTCGATCGACTTGCGTTCGTCGGCGACCTCGATTCCGCGCGCCGAAAGCCCGTCGCCGATGCGTTCGAGCCGGCCAGCCGAGAGGCCCAGCGAGGCATTCTGGTCTGCGACATGCGCCACCGCGGCGGTAATGCCGGTCATCGCCGCGCCGATTCCCGTCGCGTCGCTTGCAGCGACCGCGGTGGCGGCGTCGCGAAGGCTGGTCGTCAGCGCGTTGCCGCCGATCACAAAGGCGGCCGCGGCCGACTGCACCGGGGCAAAACTGACATCCGAATCGAAGCGGACGACCCGCGCGACGCCGGTGGCGAACAGCGGCTCGCCGTTCGAATCGCGCGTCGCGGCAAGGCCGTCGATCTCGTCGGCAATGGCGTTGAGTTCGGCCGCGATCGTCGCGCGATCGGCCGGGTTCATCGTCCCGTTCGCCGCCGACAGCGCGAGTTCGCTGGCGCGCGCGAGCAGGTCGCTCGTCGAACCGAGCACGCCGCTTGCCTGCGCCACCTGCGCCTGCGCCGTCTTTATGTTCGCCTGCCAGGTCGTCATGCTCGCCTGCGTGGTACCGATCGTCGCGATGCGGCGCGCGGCGACCGGATCGTCCGACATGCGCTGAAGGCGCTTGCCGGTGGAAATCTGGATCTGCGTGCGCTCGAGAGCGTCGGCGAGTTTCGACTGGCGCGCAATTTCGCGCGTCATGCGATTGCCTACGGCGTTGATCATCGTCCGGCCTTTCCTACAGCGAGCTCAGGAGCGTCTGCATCGTCTCGCGCGCCACCTGTATGGTGCGCGCCGCCGCCGAATAGGCTTGCTGGAATCGCAGCAACTCGGCGGCTTCATTGTCGAGATTGACCTCGCTCACGGCGTCGCGCGCCGCGGCGGCGCCATCGGCGCGGGTGGTCGCGGCCGCGTCCTGCGCGCGCGCCGACGCGGTCGCCTGCGCCTGATTGGCAAGATGCCCCGACCATTGCGCCTCGGGATCGTTCGCCCCGCGCATCGCGCCCAGCGCGAGCATGTTGCCGTTCGTCGAAGTCGGCGTCGCGGCCGCGACCTGGCTTGCCGTGAGCGCGGTCGCGCTCAGCGTCGCCGCGCTGGTACCCGTGAAGAGCGGCTGTCCGGGATTGCCGTTCGCGTCGACCCCCGCCTGATGGGCGGTGTTGAGCTGGGTCGCAAACTGCGTCGCCATCGTATCGAGCCCGGCGCGCTGGTCGGCGATATGGTTCGACGCTTCGGCGAAGCCCGCGAGCGAGCCGGTGGCATTCGGAAAGGGCGAACCGCCGATCGTGTAGGAAACACGCCCGTCGGCCGCCGTCGTCATCGCGATCGGGGTCACGACGCCGCCACCGACCAGCAGGTCGCCGCTGCCCGTCGCGCGCAGCGTCACCGCGCCATGGTCGTCGAAGGTGGCGCTGACGCCGGCCTGCGACGACAGCTGGTCGAGCAACCGGTCGCGTTCGTCCATCAGCGCAGCCTGGTTGGTCGAGCCGTCGCGCGCCTTGCGCAGGCCGACGTTGATCTGTTCGAGCGCGTTCAGATTGGTGTTGAACTGCGACACCCCGTCGGTCGCCGCTGCGGCGGTCCCCTCGGAAAGGCTCGACAGCCGGCTGGCGGCGGTCTGGAAGCCTGCGGCGACGTCGCTCGCCGCCTGCAGGAACTGCGCGCGCAGCGTCGGGTTGGCCGGGTCGGCGGTCAGCTGGTCGGCGGTCGTGTATAGTTTGGTGAGCGCGGTCTTGATGCCGTTGGTATCGTCGCTGAGGGCGCTTTCGACGCGGTTCATCCAGTCGAGCTTTGCAGCGGCGCGTTCGGAATCGCCCGACGATATGCGCGCGTCGTTGATCAGCCACTGGTCGACCGAGCGCACAACACCCTTGATATCGACGCCGCCCGGCGAGGTCGTGCCGCGATAGAGCACCATGTTGGTGCCCCCGGGGACTTCGGCGAGTTCGAGCCGGCGCCGGGCATAGCCCGGCGTCTGCGCGTTCGCAATATTGTCGCCGACGGTCGACAGCGCCTTCGAATAGGCGCGCAGACCGGTATAGCCGATGCTGAGAAGGTCGCTCACTGGACGCCTCCGGTGCCGGCAGCGGCGACGCGGCCGCGAAGCTGTGCCTCGACCATGTCGGCGATCCCGAACTGGCGAAGCGAGGCCATCGAGTCCGCGGTCTTGGCATCGGCCATCTCGCGGAAATTGTCGGTCGCGCTCGATCCGAAGATATCGTCGCCGAGCTTCGCCTGCCGCATCGAGGCCATCAGCTGGCGCAGGATCACCGCCTCGAAGGCCTCGGCCGCCTTGCGCAGCCCGCCGTCGCCGCCCCCCGCTGCCGCGGGGGCCGGGGTCGTCGATCCGATCGAAGAAATGGGCGTCGTCATATGATCACCAGTTCCGCAGTCAGCGCGCCGGCCTGGCTCAGCGCTTCGAGGATGGCGACAAGGTCGCCGGGAGGAACGCCCATGCGATTGATCGCATCGACGAGCTGGGAGAGCGAGGCAGTCGGTTTCACCATGATCATCGGACGATATTCCTGGTCGACGGCGATATCGCTCGACTGTTCCACCGCTGTTTCGCCGCGACTGAAGGGCGCGGGCTGGACGACGGTCGGCGATTCCTTGATCGAGACGGTGAGCTTGCCCTGCGACACCGCCGCGGTACCGACACGGACCGCGCCGTTGATAACGACCGTTCCGGTCCGGGCATTAACAATTACTTTCGCCGGCGGTTCGGCCCGGATTACGTCGAGATTCTCGATTCGGGACATCAGCCGCATGCGTTCGTCGCCGCCACCGCCCGCCCGGATCGCGATGCTGGCGCCGTCGAGCATGACCGCAGTCCCAGGCATGGCCTTGTTGATCGCGTCGGCAACGCGCTGCGCGTTGGTCGCGTCGAACTGGTGGAGGTTGAAGGTCAGCTGGTCGCCCGTAGCAAAGCCGGTATCGACCGCACGTTCGACCGTCGCACCACCGGCGATGCGGCCACTCGACGGCACATTGACCGTCAGCTTCGATCCGTCGGCGGCATCGACGCCAAGGCCGCCGATGACGAGGTTGCCCTGCACCATCGCATAAATCTGTCCGTCGGCGCCATAGAGCGGCGCGAGGACGAGCGTACCGCCGCGAAGCGACTTTGCCTTGCCGATCGCCGAAACGGTCACATCGAGACGCTGGCCGGGCTTCGCGAAAGGCGGCAGTTCGGCGGTGATCATCACCGCCGCGGCATTCTTCAGCGCCGGATTGACGCCCGCCGGCAGGGTGAGGCCGAAGCGCGACACCGCGCCCTTCATCCCCAGCGTCGAATAGTCGAGGCTGTCGTCGCCCGTGCCCGCAAGGCCGACGACGAGGCCATAGCCGGTGAGCTGGTTCGCGCGCAGGCCCTGGAACTGGCCCATATCCTTGATCCGCTCGGCATGCGCCGGTGCGGAATAGCCAAGGCTTGCCAGAAGCAGCAGCAGGAAGGTGACGAGGGTCGGACGCTTGGTCACTTCATTATCCTCTTCAGAAGGGGCTGATGATCGAGAAGAAGCGCTGCAGCCAGCCTTGCTTGCTGGCGCGCGCAATCTCGCCCTTGCCCACGTACCGGATGTTGGCGTTGGCGACCCGGGTCGACAGGACGCGGTTGTCGGGACTGACGTCGATCGCGCGGACGATGCCGGAGATCTGGACGCGTTCGTCGCCGCGGTTGAGCGTCAGCAGCTTCTCGCCCTTCACGAGCATCGTACCGTTCGGATAGACGGCGGCGACGGTCACGCTGACCTCGCCCGACAGCGCATTCGACTGCGAGGCGTCGCCCTTGCCCTTGAAAGCCTGATTGCCGCTCGCGCCGACATCGCTCGGGTTGAAGAGCGACAGCGGGCCGGTCGCCGGCGGGGTGAGCCCGACGCTGCCGTCGCGCTGCATGTTCGCGGCGTTGCTCTTCGTCGCGGCGGTGCGCTCGACGAGCTGGATCGTGATGATGTCGCCGACCTGTCCCGCGCGACCGCCCGAGGTGAGCGGCGTGTAGCCGCCCTGGAAGATCGACCCGTTCGCCGGCGGCGGCGGGGGCGGCGCGGACAGCGACACGGAAAAGGCGTCGGGCGCGACCTTGTCCTTCGCGGCGGCAGGAGCCGCCGCGAGCGCAAGCGCGATCAGGCCGAGGTTACAGAGTTTGCGCGGCATTTTTCATCATCTCGTCGGTGGCCGAGATCATCTTGGAATTGACCTCATAGGCGCGCTGCGTCTCGATCATGTCGACGAGTTCCTCGACGACGTTGACGTTCGATCCCTCGAGCATTCCGCCGCGCAGGCTGCCGCGGCCTTCTTCGCCGGCGGCACCGACCTGCGGCGCGCCCGAAGCCTGCGTCTCGACGAGCAGATTGTTGCCGATCGCCTGCAGCCCCGCCGGATTGGCGAAACGCGCAAGTTCGATGCGGCCGAGTTCGGTGAGCGTACCGTCGGGGCCGGTCGCCGAGACGGTACCGTCGGCGCCGATCGACACGTTCGTCGCGTCCTCGGCGATCTGGATCTGCGGCTGGACGGGCTTGCCGTCCGAGGTAACCAGCACGCCCTCTGGCGAGCGGCCGAAATTGCCGGCGCGGGTGTAGCCGATACGCCCGTCGGGCATCTGGACCTGAAAATAGCCGGCGCCGTCGATCGCAACGTCGAGGCCGTTGCCCGTGGTTGCGAACGTGCCTTGCGTATCGATGCGCGCGGTGCCCGAGATCGTGACGCCGGTGCCGAGATTGAGACCGGTCGCATAGCGGTTTTCCGCCGACGACGGCGTCCCCGCCTGCGTCATCATCTGATAGCTCAGCGTCTCGAAGCTCGCGCGGTCGCGCTTGAACCCCGTCGTGTTCACGTTGGCGAGGTTGTTCGCAATGACCTGCATGCGGAAGCCCTGGGCATCCAGACCGGTCCGTGCGACGTGAAGGGCACCGAAGCTCATTTCAATTCTCCTTAACGGGGCAGCTGCATCAGGTTCGCCGTCGCGCTGTCCATGTCGCGCGCGTCGGTGATCATCTTGAGCTGCGTATCCCAGCTCCGGCTCGCCTCGATCATCTCGACGAGCGCGGTGGTAGCGGCGACGTTCGATCCTTCGATCGAGCGGGTAACGAGACGCGCTTCGGGATCGTCGGGAAGGATCCCGCCGCCCTTGACGCGGAACAGGCCGTCGAGGCCCTTGACGACGTCCGACCCGGTCGGGGTCGCCAGCCGCAGCCGGTCGACCTCCTGCGGGTTCTGCGGATCGCCGCCGGTCGGAACGATCCAGACGCGGCCGTCGACATCGATGCTGATCGAGTCGGCGGGGGGGATGGTGATCGGGCCCTGCGCGCCCTGGACGGGGCTGCCGTCGCCGGTGGTCAGAAGCCCGCTGGGCGACAGTTGCAGGTCGCCGCGGCGGGTATAGGCTTCCTCGCCATTCTTCGCCTGCACGACCAGCATCGCATCGCCCTGCACCGCGACGTCGAGGTCGCGGCCGGTCGCGATGACGGTGCCGGCCTTCATGTCGGCGCCGAGCACCTCTTCCGAAGACAGCGCGCGCGATTCGAAACCGCTGCCGTTGAGCCAGAGCGACTGTGCCTCGGCCATGTCGGCGCGAAAGCCCGGCGTCTGGGCATTGGCGAGATTGTTCGCGATCGCCGTCTGCCGGGACATGCTGCCCCGCATCGCGGTGAGGCTGGTATAGATGAGACGGTCCATCTGGATACTCCCGGCAGGCGGCTGATCGCGCGGTCTTAGGTGCGCATGTTGATGACGGTCTGGGTCAGCGTCGACGCGCCCTCGATCGCCTTGGCATTCGCCTGGAAGTTGCGCTGGGCGGCGATCAGCATGACCAGTTCCTCGGTGATATCGACGTTCGAACGTTCGAGCGTGCCCGAACGGACGGTACCCATCGGGCCGTTGGTTGCGGCATCGATCGTCGGATCACCGCTCTCGCCGGTCGACTGCCAGTGCGCGTCGCCGATCGGGCGAAGCCCTTCCATCGCGGGGAAAGTCGCCATCGCGACCTTGCCGAGCACCTGGTCCTCGCCATTGGCGTAGGTCGCGGTGACGAGGCCGTCGAGATCGACCGAAACGTTGATCAGCGACGCCGTCGGATCGCTCGGCGCGCCGTCGGGCAGCACGAAGTCGAACGCGCCCGCGAGCGTGCGGTCGGTGACATTGCCGTTGGCGTCGACCGGCAGCAGCTGGAGCTTCTGGCCGGTCGAGTCGACCACCGTGCCGTCAGGCAGCGGCGAGAAAGCGCCGTTGCGCGTATAGCTGACCTGCTCGCGCGGCGGCTCGCCCTTCACGATGAACATGCCCTCGCCGACGATCGCGAGGTCGAGCGTCTTCTCGCTCGTTTCATACGACCCCTGCGTGAACTGCTGGGTGATGCCGATCAGGCGCTGGCCCTGGCCCGCGACGGTTTTCGTCGACTGCGTCGGCGAAGAGGCGAAGATGTCGCCGAACTGCGCCTTGCTGCGCTTAAAGCCGATCGAGTTGGCGTTGGCGATATTGTTCGAAATGACCGACATGTCGGTCTGGGCGCCCTTGAGGCCCGAAAGAGAAGTATAGAACGACATGGATTTGATCCTTCCTGCGTGATGATTAGGTGGTCGGGGTGGTCGGCGTCTGCGCGGTCTGCGCGGCCTTGATGTCCTTGAGCAGCGCGGTCTGCGCCGCGAGCTGCTCCGAAATGCTCTTCAGCGTGGTGTTGGTTTCGCTGACGCCGGCAAGGCTGGAGAATTGCGCCATCTGCGCAACCATCTCCTGATTGTCGACGGGGTTGAACGGATCCTGTGCCGACAGCTGCGCGGTCATCAGACGCAGAAAATCCTTCTGGTCGAGCTGCTGACCTTTCAGCTGGGTTGGCGTGTAGTTCTGATATTGCGAACCGATGGAATCGACGGCCATGATTATTGTCCCAACCGCAGAGTTTCGTTGATCAGGCCCTTTGCGGTTTCGAGGACCTGGACGTTGTTCTGATACTGGCGTGCGGTCTCGACCATCTCGACCAGCTCGGCGGCGCTATCGACCGCGGCCTCCCACACATTGCCGTCCTTGTCGGCGAGCGGGTTCGACGGGTCGTAGCGCTTTGCCGGCGCCATCCTGGTTGACGTGACCTGGTCGACCTGCACGGTCGCGCGTCCCTGGGCATCCATCACGGTGCGGAACACGGGCTTCAGCGAGCGGAAGGCTTCCTTCTCGCTGCCCGCGACCGTGCCGGCGTTGGCAAGGTTCGACGCGGTGGTGTTCAATCGCACGAGCTGCGCCGACATGGCACGCCCGCTGATGTCGAAGACGGAGAAATTGCCGTTCATGATCATTCGCCCTTGATCGCGCGCGACAGCGTGCTGATGCGGCCGTTGAGGAAGGCGAGGCTCGACCGGTAGGCGAGCGCATTCTCCGCATAGGCGGTCTGTTCGGTCGACATTTCGACGGTATTGCCGTCGAGCGAGGGCTGGACGGGCACGCGATAGGCGGTTGCGCCTTCGATCGCGCCGCTGGTCGAGGCGCCCTGGCTCGCAAGGTCGAGCGCCTTCGAAAAATCGAGGTCGCGCGCCTTGTAGTTGGGCGTCGCGGCATTGGCGATGTTCGACGCGAGCATCATCATGCGCTGGCTGCGCAGCTGAAGCGCCGTCGCGTGCAGGCCAAAGAGCTTCTCGGTTGCCATCATCAAATCCTTTCGCCGGGGTCAGGGCCGGACTGGCCCGGACGCGCGGAAAAACACCAAGGCATTATGCAATCCGCGTGCCAAATCTGATTTAATGTTGATTATCAGTTGTTTGGTTCCGACGCGTCCCGCGCCGTCCGGCCCCGCCCCGGCCGCTCGTCAAAAGATTGACGTGCCCGGGCCGCCATCCGCGCAAAGCCGCAGCAAAGCGCGACTGGCACGCATCATGCAAATTGATCGGGCAATATCGGACCAACGAGGATTTCAGTCATGAACCGCAAGATTGCCGCCTGCATCGCAGCCAGCCTGATCGCCATTCCCGCCGCCGGTGCCCAGCAGGCAACCGAGGACTGGGCCACGATCGATACGCTGACGCAGATGGTCGCAAACGCGACGGGCCGCACCGCGACCCCGATCGATCGCCGCATCAAACTGGCGCGGTGCCCCGAACAGGCTTCGGTCACCATGGTCGACGCCCAGACGCTCGCGGTGCGCTGCGCCTCGCTCGGCTGGCGCCTGCGCGTGCCGATGACCGGCCCGGCCAATGCAGCGCCGGCAGCCGCCGGCTTTGCCGCGCCTTCCTCGGCGCCGGCGATCCGCCGCGGCGACGCCGTTCGGGTGTCGATCGAAACCGAAAGCTTCTCCGTCAGCTATTCCGCAACCGCGGCGCAAGACGGGCGCGTCGGCGAAACGATCGCGCTGCGCGGAAACGATCCGAAAAATCTGATGAGCGCCGTCGTCACCGGCCCCGGCCGTGCGCGCCTGATGGACTGAAGACCTTCCGGGTTAAGCCCCACTGGCCCGGCGGCGTCGGCTTTCCGACACCGCCGGGTTTCTTTTTGCATTTTTTCGGTAACCCGCCCTTAATCTCCCGCGACCCCCGCCGTTAAACCCTGTCGAGACGTTTCCGCCGGACTTTCGGGCGGGGCAAATGGAGGCAGCTATGTCGGGAGACAGCAAGATCGGGCCGGTTGGCGGTATCATCCGCACCGCTCCCGTGCGCAAGATCGGAGGCGGCGCGGACGCGGATGGCGCTGCCCGCACGGCGGCATCCACCACCGTGCCCGGTGCCAAACTGATCCGCCTTGCGGCCGACCTCGCGGCGCAGGCGCCGCCGGTCGATTCCGCGCGCGTCGCATCGCTGCGCACCGCCATTGCCGAAGGCACCTATTCGGCCGATGCCAAGAATATTGCGCTGGCCATGCTGCGCTATGCCCAGGGGCGCAGCGAATAATGCCGATGACGAATATCCAGGCGAAGCTCGATCTGCTCGTCGGCGCGCTCGACGGGCAGGACGCCGGCGCGATCATCGCGGCGACCGAAGAGCTGGCGACCGCGGTCATCCTGTTTCGCGGGGCAGGCGTTCCCGACGGGGGCGAGGCGCAGGCGCGCACGCTGATCACGCAGACGCTCGCACAGCTCGAGGCGGCCGCAATCCGGATCAACATTCTCAAGGACTGGACGCGTCAGAGGATTGACGCGAACCACCAGATCCGCGGCACCCAGTATCGGGGACTCGCCCTAAGTTACTGAAAATATATATTTTCTGACAGGTTTTCAGGAAATGGCACGATGATTGCTTTTGGTTCTCCGAACAAGCGGAACCCATTGCATGAATTCGATCAACCCTTCTCTGACACCGGCGCCCGGCGCCGTCCCCGTCCTGGATGCGGTCCAGAATGCATCGGCGCGCACCGGGGTCGACTTCGACTATCTGGTTGACGTCGCGCGGGTCGAAAGCCGCTTCAACCCGACCGCCAAGGCGCCGACCTCTTCGGCGCGCGGCCTCTATCAGTTCACCAGGCAGACCTGGCTTGCGACCTTGCGTCGCCACGGCGCCGACCATGGCCTCGGCTGGGCGGCGAATGCGATCGGACAGGATGCGTCGGGACGCCTCAGCGTCGCCGATCCGATGCTGCGCGAACAGATTCTCGGCCTGCGTGACGATCCCGTCGCGGCATCGAACATGGCCGCAGCGCTGACATCGGACAATCAGGACTATATCGAAAGCCGCATCGGCCGCGCTGCCGAGCCGGTCGATCTCTACCTCGGCCATTTCCTGGGATCGGCGGGCGCCGCGCGCTTCCTGACCGCCTGGGGCCAGAATCCCGATCAGGCGGGTGCCACGATGATGCCCGACGCCGCGGCGGCCAACCGCCCGGTCTTCTACAACGCCGACGGCAGCATGCGCAGCCTCGGCGAAATCCGCGAATTTTTCCGCGCCAAGCTCGATCAGGACGGCGGCCCCGGCATCATGCCCGGCGTGCCCGCCCAGACGCCCGGCTGGCGCATGCAGATGGCGAGCGCAAGCGGCGCCAGCAGCGGCGGACGCCCGCCGCTCCCGATGATGGATATCCAGCCCATGCCGAAGAAACTGTCGATGGACTTCGCCGCGAGCGCGTATCGCCGCCTCGCCTCGCTGTCGGGAGGCACCGCATGATCGGCGGCCTGAAGTTCGGCAACTGGACCCGCCTCGCCGGGGCCGCGGCACTTCCCGCGGCGATGCTGATTCTCGTCGCGTTGATGGTGATCCCCGTATCGCCGATCATCCTCGACATCAGCTTCGTCGCCAACATCATGATCAGCCTGCTGGTCCTGATGGTCGCGATGCAGGCGTCAAAGCCGCTCGATTTCTCGTCCTTCCCGACCGTGCTGCTGCTCGCGACGCTGTTCCGCCTGTCGCTGAACGTCGCATCGACGCGCGTCGTGCTCGTCCACGGGCACGAGGGCACCGCCTCGGCGGGGCATGTCATCGAGGCGTTCGGCAAGGTGCTGATCGGCGGCGACTATGTCGTAGGCCTGTTCGTCTTTTTCGTGCTGATGATCATCAACCTGGTCGTGATCACCAAGGGCGCAGGGCGTGTGTCCGAAGTATCGGCGCGTTTCACCCTCGACGCCCTTCCCGGCAAGCAGATGGCGATCGACGCCGATCTCAATGCCGGCCTGCTCACCCCCGACGAAGCCAAGGCACGCCGTCAGGAAGTCGCGACCGAAGCCGATTTCTACGGCTCGATGGACGGCGCCTCGAAGTTCGTGAAGGGCGACGCGGTCGCCGGCCTGCTGATCCTGTTCGTCAATATCGTCGGCGGGCTGATCCTCGGCATGTTCAGCCACGGGCTGTCCTTCTCGGAAGCCGGCAGCACCTATGTCACGCTCGCGATCGGCGACGCGCTCGTCGCGCAGATCCCCGCGCTCCTGCTCTCTATCGCTGCCGCCGCGATCGTCACCCGCGTTTCCTCGCCGCACGACCTGTCGGGCCAGATCGGCAGCCAGTTCGCGTCGCCGCATGTCTGGATGGCAGTTGCCGGTGTGTTGTTCGTGCTCGGACTCGTCCCTGCGATGCCGCAGATGCTCATCCTGCCCGCCGCGGCCATCGCCGGGGGCATTGGCTGGCAACTCCGCAAGGCCGAAAAACTCGCCGAGGTCGCGCCGCCGCCGCCCGCGCCCGTCGCCGACCCGCACCACATCGAATGGTCGGATGTCAGCGACGTCAGCCCCTGCCAGCTCGAGATCGGCTATGCGCTCGTCGCGCTCGTCGACGAACGCAAGGGTGCGCCGCTGATGACGCGGATCACCGGCATTCGCCGTCAGCTGTCGAAGGAACTCGGCTTCGTCGTTCCGCCGGTGAAGGTCACCGACGACCTGTCGCTGCCGGGCAATGTGTATCGCATCTCGGTCGCCGGCGTGATCGTCGGCGAGGACGAGGTCTATCCCAATGAAATGCTCGCGCTCGATTCGGGCGATCTAGTCACCAAGGTCACCGGCCGGGCGTGCAAGGACCCGACTTTCGGCCTCGACGCGCTGTGGATTCCCAAATCGTCCCAGAACGACGCGATCGCGGCAGGCTATACGGTGGTCGACCCGGCGACTGTCGTTGCGACGCATCTCAACAACAGCATCATCGGATCGGCGTACGAACTCTTCGGCCTCGACGATGCCCAGGCGCTGATCGACAATCTCAAGACGCAATATCCCCAGCTCGCGCAGAGCCTGAGCCCGCAGGGCTATCCGCTGCCGCGGGTCGCGGCGTTGTGCAAGGCGCTGCTCGTCGAGCGGGTCCCGCTGCGTGACTTCCGCAAGATCGCCGAGGCGATGGTCGGTCTCGCGGGGCAGCAGCTCGGCGACAACGACCTGATCGAGGCGGTGCGCCAGCGCATCGGCGCACTGATCATCCAGACGATCGTGCCCACCCGCATGCCGCTGCCCGTCGTCACCTTCGCGCCCGAGATCGAGGTGCTGCTCAATCAGGCGGTACGCGCCAACCCCGGCGCCGAGTGGCCGTTCGAGCATGGCATGGCGATGAAGATCATCGAACAGATCGGCGGGGCGGTGGAGCCCCTCCTGCTCTCGACGCGGAGCTTCGCGCTCGTCGCCTCGCCGCTGTGCCGTTCGGCGCTGTCGCGGCTGGTGCGCGCGACCTTCCCCGAAGTCGCCGTCATTTCCTACCTCGAAATCCCCGCGAACAAGGCCACCGAGATCGTCGCGACGATCGGCGCCGAAATGCCGCGCCTGACCGGCGGCGAAGATGCCCAGATGAAGGACGAGCCCCATGAATATTGAGCGCCCCGACCAGTTCGGAGCCGGCGGTCGCGCGCCGCGCCTGCATGGCTATGGCGAAAGCGCCGAAGCGCTGATCGCGGAATATGCGCCGCTCGTCCGGAAGATCGCATGGCAGGTTCATTCGCGCGTTTCGCGCACCAGCGACCTCGAGGATATGATCCAGGTCGGTCTGATGGCCCTGATCGAGGCGAGCCGGACCTATGAGGAACGCGGCTTCGCTTTCGCCACCTACGCCACGACCCGCATTCGCGGGGCGATGATCGACCAGCAGCGGCGCGAAGCCGATGTCGGCCGATCGGCGATGGCGGCGGCGCGCCAGATCCAGCAGACGCGCGCGACGCTGGAACAGCAATTGCGCCGCGCCCCGTCGGCATCCGAAATGGCGACCGCGCTCGACATGTCGGCCGAGGATTATTTCGCGTTCGAGAAGAGCGCGACGCACGGCCGCTCGACCTCGCTCGACGAGCTGGTCGACGAGGGGAGCTTTCTCTTTGCCGACGAGCGGATCGGTGCGGGCGAGGCGCTGGAACAGGAAAGCCTGATGGAAGCGCTGCGCGTCTGCGTCACGCGGCTGGGCGAGCGCGAGCAGATGGTGCTGCAGCTCTATTTCTTCGAGGAACTGAATTTGCAGGAGATCGGCCTGGCGCTCGATGTCAGTGCGGCGCGTGTTTGCCAGATCAAGCGCGATGCGATGGTCAAGATCGATCGCATGATGCGCGACATGACTGACTAGGGACCGGCGGCTGGTCTCGCCGGCTCGACAGGCTTGCTGTCAGGCGGCCCGGTTATAGCCGCTGCGCATCGCTGCGCCGAATTTTTCGAAATAGCTTGCCATGCGCTCGGTACCGGCATCGGTCAGCCGGACGATCGAACGGCGTCGGTCGCGTTCGTCGATCGAGCGCTTGACGAGGCCTGCCCCCTCGAGCGAGGCGATCATCCTGAGCCCCGACGACAGCGGCACGCCTGCGCCCGTCGCAAGGTCGCTCGCGCTCAGCGTGCGGCCGTTGGCGTTGGCGAGCATGAGGTCGAGCATCATGTCCCATACGGGACCCGACATCTGCGCGGTGCCGAAATGGCTGCGACGCATGCGCCGGACCTGGATGCTGAGCGCAAGCTGATCCACCAGCCGCGGCGGCGCGGTTTCGGCAGGGAGGCCGAAAGCCGCGGAGGTTGCGACCAGCTGATCTTCACCGCCCTTGGCGAGAAGATCGTGGATCTGGTCGATCCGCGACTTGATATCGGCAATTTCCTGGTTCGAGAATTGCTGCATGTGATGAAACCCTTCGGGCGTTCTTCATCAAGCCCCGGCATTCCCCGTCCGTTTGGTCGAACCCGATGCATAAAGGATCACAAAAAGGATCGGGTAGGATATATACATTGAAAGCAGCGCGTAGGGACGCGCCAATATCTCCGAAAACATCAGCTTCTGGAGGTGCCCGAAAATTGCGATCAATTGCCAACCGGTAATCCAGTAGGGCCAGAAACGCTGTGTTTTCAGTGCGATGAACCAGAAGCTCGCAAGTGCGATGATGTCGATTGCGAAGATACTATATTCAATATGCGACCAATCCGGAGCAGGTGCCAGGACGGTGGTGCAGACCGAAGCGAGCAAGGCGGTATAGGCTGCCCACCGTTCCATATAGCCGCCGCGCCACATCGCGACCGCTACAGTGAGCAGCAATACCCCATAATATGTCGCTACGGTCCACATGACGCGTCCGCGCTTACGATGCCTTGGCGAGCGAGAGGTGCATGACCTCGGCGCCGGCGGCGTCGTTGCTGCCATCGTCGAAACGGCCCGACGGTTCGGGAGGCTTCACGCCTGCGCCGAACATGCGCGTTCCGAGACCGACCTGCTTTTGCGTGACGGTGAGCGAGATGTGCGCATCGGTGAGAAGCTGGCGCACTTCGCCAGCGGCTGCCAGCGCATGCGCAACCTTCGCCAGCGCTTCCTGGCCGACGATCGCCGACATGTTGATGTCGCGGCGCGCGGCGGGCAGCGTTGCGGCCAGCTGGGCGATACGGATCATGGCTTCATCGATCGCGTCTTCGGCCTGATGGAGCTCGGAGGCGATCTTTTTCGCTGCGGAGAGTCTTTCGTTCAACATGACTTTGGTCCTTGCAAACGAATGCCGACGGAACCCCCCCGCAGCATTCAGGTCAGAACACGACCAAGTCCGACAAGGATCGAGTAGAGAGCGGAAAAAGCCAAAATGGTCGCAAAGGCGATCAGAATTGGCCAGATGATCCTTTCCATCAACCCATGCCGGTTGGCCGGCTGGGACGCGGTAGGAAACGGAGTGCCTATATCGAAAAGCCGCCGTGTCGAACTGTGCCCCGCACCGGCATCCGCGGCTTGGGGAGGGTCGCCTAGGTCGAACAATTGATATGTCAAAGGCTGATAAGGAGTAACCTGGTCGAATACACCGTTACGGGCGAGGATCGTCGCAGCCTCTACTCTGTTGGAAACATTCAGCTTTTTCAGGGCTCGCCGCACCCGTTCGTCCACCGTATGGGGGGAAACATCCATAATGCGAGCGATTTCCTTGGAATTTTTGTGCTCAAAAACCAGCCGCAGCGTTTCAATTTGCGCGGCCGAAAGGAGACTGATGTAATTGTCTGGGTCACCCTGCACGCGCTCGGCATAGACCATCGGATGTCTAAATCAAGTTACGTGGAAGCGTGATTCACGTATCATGTTACCCTAAAGTGGCGCTACATTGCCACGGTCGGGACACGCAAACTGTAGCAAAACCGGCTATTCCGCATCCGGCGGCGCCACGGCGCGCCGCAATTGGCGAATATCACTTAATCTTAACATTCGCGGATCGGGCTGGTGAGCCGATGCCCGGAACGATATCCGGTCATCGGTCATCGCACGAACCATCGGACGCAAGCCGGCCAGCCCGGAGGACGCCGGCCGGCTTGCGCCGATAAGGACCGCTGCGCAGCCTGCCTCAGCCGCGCGGTCGCCGGCCCCCGCCCTTCGGGGCGCCGCCGCTACGCGGGACGATGCCGGTGCCACGGGTCATCGAAGGGCGGTTTCCGCCGGAGAAGCGCTCGCCGGAACCGCCGCGGACGGGCCGCTGACTGCCGCTTCCGTCGAAGCCCCGGTTTCGCGCCGCCTGTTCGCGATCGAGAGCACCAGCCGTCGCGCCCGATGGCCGCTGACTGCTGTCGGCGGCGCCATTCCGGTTGCCGCTCCGCTCGACCTGTTCCCAGCCGCTGTCGGTCTTCTGATAGACGTTGCCGTCGTGCCCGGCGTAGACATTGTCGCCGGCCTTGACCGCACCGCCGCCCGAGACCGTGCCGCTGTCGCGGTCGTAGGCGACCCCGCCAACGCCCGAGACGGTGGTGCCGCCCGAACCCGTCGTCGAGAAGCCGCCGACCGCGCCCGCGCCCTCGGGTCCGGCGCCGGCCGCGCCGGCCATGCTCGTCTGGCGCCCAGTGTTGGTGTTGTACACCTCCCGATGGTTCGCTGCGCCCGCCTGTCCGGTATAGGGGTTGTACGCAGCGACGCCCTCGCTCGCAACGACGTTCCCCGTCTGAGGGTTATAGCGCACGCCGCGCGCAGCGGCGGTCGTTGTGCCGGTATAGGCATTGGTGTTTACCGCCGCCTGCCCGACCCCGCGCCCGCCGGTGCGCTGGTTATAATAGCCGCCCTCGACCGCACGGCCATAGTTTCCCGTCCAGGGGTTGGCCCACGCCGCCGCGGTGCCCGAGACGACCGCATTGCCCCACTGGCCATAGACGTTCCATGCCCCCGCGACCGGGTAGGCGCCCGCCCCCCAATAGGCGGCGTTATAATAGCCGGGCCAATAGGCGCCCCACCACGGGCCGTAATAGGGATAGGCGCCCCAGCCGAAGCCGAAGGTCCAGCCGACCGTGCGCGCATAACCGAAATAGGCGCCGGTGCCGTAGGTTCCGGGGCACCCGTACCAGACCGACCCGACCCACGGCGTGCAACGATAGCCGGTGCCGTAAACGACGACGGTCCTCGTCGACACCGTGCCATAATAGCCCGGCGTGTAGCCGACATGGACGCTGTCGCCGTTCGCGCCATAGACCTGCACATAGGTCAGATAATGGAGCGGCGAGGTCGCGGGGATCGTGTAGATCGCGGGCGCGACGCTGGTCGCGGCGGTCCACGGCCCCTTCGGCGACGAGGCGACGAACCAGATTCCGTTGCTGACCGCATAATAATGCGAAGCGTCGACCCGGATCACCGGGACCGCGGCATTGCGCGCATAGGTCAGCGAGGTCCCCGAAATCAGCACGAAGTCGGGTGCGCCGTCATAGGTCGCGTTGAAGCGCGCTTCCTTGCGGTTGATCGTCGCGGTCTGCGGAATCGAGTTCGCGATCAGCGCCTCGCGTGCCTCGGGCGTGCCCGCGACCGATGCGAGTACAGCCCCCTTGGCGCTGTCGGCCGGGATGCGTGCGAAGTCGGCGGGAAGCTTGTCGGGCGCGACATAGGTCCACGGCCCTTTCGCCGACGGCGCCGTGAACCAGCGGCCCGAAACGAGCACATACCAGCTCGTGTTGGCGACGACGAAGACGTCGGCCGGAGTGTTCACGACATAGGCAAGCGTCGTTCCCGCAATCGGCGCAAACTGCGGTTCGCCCGACACGGGGATCAGCTCGGCCGCGTCGCTGCGCACCATGATGGCGGGCGCCTTGCCCGCCTTCAGGACCGCAACGATGTCATCCGACGGTTTGTCCATCGGATCGGCGAGCTTGCGCTCGGTCGCCTCGGCGAGCGCCTGCGTCACGTTCGCCGGCACCGCGCCGGCGATGACCCACCGGCCCGACAGGCTGGTCGCGGTCAGCCAGCGTCCACCGACGCGCAGATAATAGACGTTGCCGGCCTGGAGCAGCAGCGAGCGCGTGTTGACGATGCGTTGCACGCCCGGCACCTTCATCGCGCGGAGCACCGGCTTGCCATCGACATGGACCATGATCGCGGGTTCGAACGCGAAGACGATCGCGGGCGGCGTATTGTCGACCGCGACGCTCGCTTCGGTCACGCGCGCCTGGCCGAGCGCGACCGCCGCTTCGAGCTGGTCAAGGCTGACGAGCCGCGTCATTCCCGCCGCCGCCTTCTGGATGCCCGCCTGATAGCGTGCCTCCTGCGCGGCCTGCGTCGGAAAGCTGACGCGCTTGACCACGATGCCGCTCAGCGTCGCTTCGCGGCTGGTCTTGTCGATCTCGACGCGCGCCTCGAACCAGACGACGCCGTAAGTGAGCACAGGCTCGACCTTGCCGTCGGCGCCCTTGCGCTCGCCGATCTGCACCGACACCGCGGCGCGGCCGGTCACGCGGTTGCCGGCGAGTGTTTCGAACTGCGGGGGGTGCAGCCAGAAGCGGAGGTCGGCCTCCTTGAACTCGCGGGGAAACGCCTGCGCGTCGACGCTTGCCGCCGCGGTCGTCGTGGCAGCTGCCGGATGATCGGTCGCAAACAGCGAAGCGCCGGCAAAGAGCAGCCATAAAGTGAGCGCCTTGCCATAGCCGGGCCGGCGGCGCGATCGGATGGGATAGTTGGTCATTGTCTTGTCCTTGTTGCTTGGGGGTTGTCGGGAGGGGAGTTGCCGGAATTCGGGTACGAGGATCCCCGGCCCGCGAAGCGCGCGGAGCGATTGGATCGGTTTTGGAGAGGATCGAACGCGAGCCGGCCGTTCAGGGAGGGGGAGGCCGGCCGGCTCGCGCCGATTGAGGGTCGTTCCGGACGGGCCACGGGGGGACATGCCCGTCCGGAACTTCCGCACGATGCACCGGGATCAGTGCACCGAACTGGTATCCACGGCCCGCGTCGGCCGCGGGGCGAGCCAGATGATCGAGGCGGCGGCGGCGAAGACGAAGGCGACCCAGACGAAGGTCTGTCCAGTCGCCAGCGCGACGCTTTCCTTGTCGACCATCTGGCTGACGATCTGGCGCGCCTGTTCGAGGCTGTAGCCCTTTGCCATCAGCCCATCGATCGCCGCCTGCGCGCCGTGGAGGACACCCGACAGGCCGTCGCGCTTTTCCTGCGCGCCGTCGTACCAGAGCGTCGTCGAGATCGCGACGGCAACCGCCCCGGCCATCGTCCGCAGGAAGTTCATCACCCCTGCCGCCGAGGCTGTTTCCTCTTCGTCGACCGCGCCGAGGGCGATGGTCGTCAAGGGCACGAAGAAGAAGGGCATGCCCGCACCCTGAATCAGCTGGGGGAGCGCCAGCGTCCAGAAGTCGGCGCCGCTGTTCCACCAGAAGACACGGAGCAGCGAGGTACCGCCGAGCCAGAGTACGCCGATGAAGACGAGCCGGCGCGGGTCGACCTGGGTCATCCGCTTCGCGACGACCGGCGCCATCAGCACCGCCGCCACGCCGTTGAACGCGGTGGCATAGCCGGCCCAGGTCGCGGTGTAGCCCATCGCGCCCTGAAGCCACTGCGGGATCACCACGAGGCTCGCGAAGAAGGTGCCGTAAGCGAACACCAGCGCGATGACCGAGACGGTGAAGCCGCGGTGCCGGAACGGACGAAGATCCACGACCGGCCGGTCTGCCGTCAGCTCCCAGATCAGGAAGCTGGCGAAGCCGACGATCGCGATGATGGCGAGCTGGACGATGATGTCCGCGCTGAACCAGTCATGTTCGCGCCCGAGATCCAGCATCAGCTGCAGTGCACCCACCCAGAGGACGAGCAGCACCAGACCGAAGCCGTCGACGGGCTCGTACACCTTCTCGGTCTCCGCCTTCCGCAGCACCGTCCACGCCGTGAAGGCACAGATCGCCGCGACGGGGACGTTGATGAAGAAGATCCAGTGCCAGCCCCAGCTGTCGGAGATGGTGCCGCCGAGGATCGGGCCGAAGATCGGCGCGGTCAGCGTCGTCATTGCCCAGATGCCCATCGTCATCGCATGCTTGTCCTTGGGGAACACCCGCAGCAGCAGCGTCTGGCTGAGCGCCATCAGCGGGCCGCCGCAAATCCCCTGCCCGATCCGGAACGCCACGAGCATGGTGAGGCTCGTCGCGGTGCCGCAAAGGAAGGAGAAGATGCCGAAACCGAGCATGCCGCCCGCGAACAGCTTTACCGTGCCGAGCCGTTTCGACAGCCAGCCGGTAAGCGGCACGCAGATCGCCTCTGCGACGGCATAGGATGTGATCACCCATGTCCCCTCCGAAGAGGAGATGCCGAGGCCGCCGGCGATGTGCGCGACCGAGACGTTCGCGATCGTGGTGTCGAGCACGACCATGAAGTTGCTGACCGCGAGGACGACCCCGGCGAGCAACAGGGTGGTGCCCGTCAGGATCGTCGAGCTGTGGCCCTCTTTCTGGGCCGCGGCGGTCACGGGACGGCCTTCCGGCGGGGCGCTACGTCGATCTCGGCTTCCATCGAGAGGCCGACGCGCAGCGGATGCTTCTTCAATTCCTTCGGATCGAGCGAGACGCGCACCGGCAGGCGCTGGACCACCTTGATCCAGTTGCCCGTGGCATTCTGCGCCGGGATCAGCGCGAACGCCGAACCGGTGCCGCCCGAAAAGCCCTCGACGCGGCCATGGAAGACGACGTCCGAACCATAGAGATCGGAGATCAGCTCGACCGGCTGGCCCGGGCGAACGCGTTCGAGCTGGCCTTCCTTGAAGTTCGCATCGACATACACGGCGCCGATCGGAACGATCGTCATCGCGACGCTGCCCGCCGAGACGCGCTGGCCGACCTGCACCTGCCGGTTGGTGACGACACCGTCGATGGGCGCGCGGATCACCGTACGCTCAAGGTCGACGCGCGCCTGATCGAGCTTCGCCTTTGCGGCGAGCACGTCGGGGTGGCTGTCGACCGAGACGCCCGCGATCATCGCATTGTTCGCCGCGAGCGAACCCGCCGCCGAATTGCGCGACGCGACCGCCTGCGCGAGCCCCGCCTTCGCCTGCGCCAGATTGCCCTGCGCGGTGGCATAGGCGTTGCGCACGACGGTCAGTTCCTCGCCCGACACGGCTCCGCCATCGGCGATGCCGGCGCGGCGGTCGAGGTCGATCCGCGCCTTGGCGAGCGCCGCATTGGCGACCTGCACCTGCGACTGCGCCTGGTCGATCGACGCCGCACCGGCGCCGACCTGTCCGGCGAGCGAGCTGCTGGTGGCAACCGCCTGCCCGAACTGGCGGCGGGCGCGCGCATAATCGGCCTCGGCGCGCGCCAGTGCCAGTTTGGCGTCGGTGTCGTCGAGCTGGATCAGGATATCGCCGCGCTTCACGCTCTGCGTGTTGGCGACGAACACTTTGGTCACCGCGCCCGAAACGAGCGGGGTCACCTGCGCCGAATCCGCGGCGACATAGGCGTTGTCGGTCGCGACCAGATCGCCGTCGGCGAGCAGCCAGTAGCCGGCGCCGGCGAGCAGAACCGCGCCGCCGAGCGCGGCGAACAGCTTCTTGCGCTTGGCCGAGATTGCCGCCTTTCGATCGACTCCGGTTTCGGTGGCCCGCGCGCCGTCGTCGCGGAAATCATCGGCATGGTCGAGAAGAGCTATTTGAGTCATCGGTCTGTCCTTTGGAAATCATCGTGCGGAAATGATCAGAGGGGGGGATGTGCGATCTGGTAGATGGTGGCGCCGAGCAGGCCGACGCCGCCGACGATCACGAGCTTGACGAGCAGGCCGTAGGCGATCCAGCGGAGCACGCGCTGGCGCTTCGACATCGTGGTGGTGGTGGTATTCATGGGGGTATTCCTTCTTTCCTGGGGAGTGGGGGAACGGGTCAGGCTTTGGTGAATCCGCCGCCGAGCGAGCGGACCATCTGGACGTCGAGCGTGAAGACGCGCGCCTGGAGGTCGGCGACCGAACGCCGCGCCTGCAGGACATTTTCCTCGTTGCTGAGGACGTCGAGATAGGAGGAGAGCCCGCGCTCGTAGCGCTGGCGCGAAAGGTCATGCGCGGCCTCGGCATCTTTCAGCGAGGCAAGCGACAGGCTCAGCCGGTCAGTCAGCGCGCGGCGGCTGACGAGCGTGTCGGCGACGTCGTGGAGCGCGCCGGTCACGGTGGCGTCATAGCGCGCGACGGCCTCGTCATATTGCGCCCGCGTGCCGCGATATTGCGCGCTGATCGCGCCGCCGTGGAAGACCGGCAGGCTGATCGCGGGACCGGCACTGCCATAGAGCGAGCCGCTGTCGGCAAGATTGCCGATGCCGAGCGCCTGCAGGCCGATCAGCCCGGTCAGGCTGATGTTCGGATAGAAAGCAGCGCGCGCCGCCTTGATCCGGCTCGTCTGGGCATCGACCCCGGCGAGTGCCGCAGCAATGTCGGGGCGGCGGCCGACGAGGTCGATCGACGCATTCGCGGGAATGCTGCGCACCGTGTCGAGCATCACGGCCGGGCGCCCGATCTTCAGCGCGCGGTCGGGGCCGGCGCCGACAAGCGCCGCGATGCCGTTCTTCGTCAGCGCGATCGCTTCATCGGTCGCGGCGAGCTCGGCCTTGGCAGCCGGGACGCGCGAGCGCGCCTGCTTGAGCGCCGCCTGATTGTCGAGCCCGGCATAGACGCGGTCGCCGACGAGCTTCAGCGTCTCGAGCCGGTTCTGCACCGTGCGTTCGAGCACATCGCGCTGCGCATGGAGCCGCGCCAGTTCGGCGTAGTTCGAGGCAATCGCGGCGGTCAGCGTCAGCTGCGCTTCCTGCACCTCATAGGCCGCGGCGAGCGCGTCGGCCTTCGCCGCGGCGAGCGTCGCGCGGTTCTTGCCCCAGAGGTCGAGGTCGAGCGAGATGGAGAGGCCGGTCTTCGCCGTATCTTCCCAGCCATCGGGGACGAACTGCGCGGGAACGCCATTATTCTCGCTCTGCTGGACAAAGCCTGCGCTGCTCGTCGCATCGATCTGCGGCAGCAGCGCGGCGCCCGCTTGCCGGGCGTAGGCCTGCGCCTTCCGCAACCGCGCCGACGCCATCCGGAGGTCGGGCGATCCCGCGATCGCTTCCTGCATCAGGCCGTCGAGCTGCGCGTCGCCATAGCCGCGCCACCAGCCCGCCGCGGGCCACTCGCCGGCGTCGCTGCTGAAGCTCGCGGCGCTGGCAATGCTCTCGGGGGCACGAACTTCGGGGCGCGCGCCGAGGTCGGGGACCGAGGCACAGGCGGTCAAAGTGGCGGTGCCGGCCAAAAGCATGGCCAGCCCGCCGAAGCGGGTTGCGGTCATCGTCGAATCCTTTGTGGTACTATGTGGTACCATTTAAATCGCGATTCGCGCCGCAAATGTCAACTCAAAAATGGTACTGTACGGTACCCAAAAATCTATACATATTTTTCAATATTTTATGGGGAATTCTGTGGATAAATTCGCGTAGAAAGGGTACTATAATGCGAAAAAGTTGCAACTATGCGGTACCCTTTTTCGTATTTTCTTCTCTTGCAAAGGGTGGGGGTCGGTACCATATTGCCGACATGAAGATTGGTAAGAGAGAGAGCCAACGGCTCCAGAAACGCGCCCAGATCATCGCCATCGCGCGCGAACATTTTTTCGAGAAGGGCTTCGAAGGCGCCTCGATGTCGGCGATCGCGGCGCAGCTTGGCGGGTCCAAGCGCACCCTCTGGTCCTATTTCCCGTCGAAGGAGGAATTATTCTCGTCGGTCGTCGAGGATACCGCGGCGTCGATTCGCGGCGGGATCGATTTTTCGGCCGCCGGCGATTCGCCGCTCGACCAGCTGACGCATCTCGCGCGGACGATCATCGAACGCATGACCGCGCCGATCTCGGTGCAGATGTTCCGGCTGATCAGCCCGATGGCCGAACGCAATCCCGAACTGGTGCGCGTCTTCTTCGAACGCGGCCCGCATCGCACGCAAAAGAGCATCGCCGAATATATGCGAACCAATTTCGGCGATCTGTTGTGGACCGAGGATTATTGGCAGGCCGGCGACGATCTGGTCGGGCTTGCCGCCTCGCATTTCCATTTCGAGAGCCTGTGGGGCCTTAAAAACCCGCCGACGGCCAGACAGAAGGATGCCCGGGCGCGGCTCGCCGCGATCCTGTTCCTGCGCGGCTATGGGCGCGACCCGGACGCGCTTGCGCCGATCGAAGCCCAGCGCGAGGCCGAGGCGGCGCTTGCCGCGGCCGCCGGCTGACGCATTCAGACCGTCAGGCCCGCCAGCCACTCCGCCATCATCCGCCGGCCGGCCGCCACCGCGGCGGGCCCGCATTCGGCATGGCGCGCGCGCATGGTCGCCGCATCGCTCCCGGCTTCGGCGAGCGCCTCGGGCCATTGGTCGATCCACGCCTCGAAGCGCGGGTCGAGCCCCATTTCGGCATGGAATTGCAGCGCCAGGATATTGGCGCCGCGGCGAAAGGCCTGATGCGGATAGGCCGGCGTCGAGGCAAGCAGCTCGACATCGTCCGGCAGGTCGAAGGTGTCGCCGTGCCAATGCAGCACATCGACATTCGCGAGATGGCGAAGCGGCGATGCGGCATCGATGACTCTCAGCGGGTGGAAGCCGACCTCTTTCGCCGGCCCCGGATAGACCGGCGCGCCGAGCGCCGCGGCGATCATCTGCGCGCCGAAGCACACGCCCAGGGTCGGCCGATCGGCCGCGAGACGCCGCGCGAGACGCTTCAGCTGGCACGCGATCCACGGATGGCGGTCCTGTTCATACACCCCCATCGGGCCGCCCATCATGATCAACAGATCGGGCTCGGTCAGGTCGATGCCGCCGAACGCCGGATCCTCGACATCGATCCGCTCGAGCGCATAGCCCGCCGACTCGACGGGCTCGCGAAAGCCCGCGATCCCTTCGTGCGGCACATGCCGTATGATGAGTCCTGTTTTCATGGGTCTATCGGGAGAGAAAGGGCGACGAGTCGATGCTCTGCTGGGTTGTTTCGTTGAAGCGCCAGCTAGCCAGATCGCCGGAGGAATGTCACTCTACTTTTGCAGTAGAGATACTGTCGCGGCCCGTAGCGGAGCTTGGCTTCCCTCCGCGGCGGGCCGCCACGCTCCCCCTTCGATACCTATCCACCGCGCCCGGGTAGCACCTCCCCTTGCCCGTTTCATTTTGCCCATTTCATTCTTGCAAATGACTCGCAATAACATATAGGCGACCCCGAACCAACGGAGCCGCGCATGTATGATTTCATCGACCGGCCGGTCGAAAGCCTGAACAACAGCGGACGCTTCCTCCTGTGGGCGATGCGCGGCTGGACTAGGGCCGCTGCACAAGGCGCCTGCCCGCCCGCGGCGCTGCACCGCGGCTTCGCGCATGTAAATGCGCTGGCGGCGCTGCCCGATTTCCATGTTGCCCTGGCACTCCTCAATGCCGACGCGCGCGAAGCGCTCACGCTCGGGCCGACAGGCTGTTCGCGTATCGCCGAGGATGAAGCGCTGCTCCTCGCGCTATGGCGAGCCGCCGCGCTCGATCGGGCCGCGCCGGTACTTGCGCTTATCGTCAAGGCCGACACGACGCGGTCCGTCGCGAAAGCCCTCGGCGCGGCGGCGGGCGCCCTCGCCGCAGCGGGGTTCGACCTCTCGCGCCTCTCCCCTTCGCATCACAATCAGGAAAGTCCGACCCGATGAGCGATCGCATCGCCGCCGCCGCAAAACTCGCCCCCTCCGCTTCGCTCACCGTCGAGGAGGTGCTGCGCGTTCGCCACTGGAACGAACATCTGTTCAGCTTCTCGATCACCCGCCCGGCGGGCTTCCGCTTCCGTTCGGGCGAGTTCGTGATGATCGGCCTGCCCGGCGGCGAGGGACGTCCCTTGCTTCGCGCCTATTCGATCGCGAGCCCCGCCTATGCCGACGAGCTCGAATTTCTCTCGATCAAGGTCGCCGACGGCCCGCTGACCTCGCGGCTGCAGAGGATCCAGCCCGGCGATCCCCTCTATCTCGGCCGCAAACCGACCGGCACGCTGGTCGCCGACGCGCTGTTGCCCGGCAAACGGCTCTTCCTGCTGTCGACGGGCACGGGCCTCGCCCCGTTCCTCAGCATCGCGCGCGACCCCGACATCTATGAGCGTTTCGGGCAGGTCCAGATCGTCCATTGCGTCCGGCATGTGAGCGACCTTGCTTTTCGCGACGAGCTTGAGAGCCAGCTTGCCGGCGATCCGCTGGTACAGGACCAGGCGCTGCTCCAGTTCCATTATCTTCCGACGGTGACGCGCGAACCCTTCCGGACGACCGGGCGCATCGGCGCGCTGATCGACGACGGCCGCCTGTTCGGCCACCCGCTCGCGGGGCCAGACCGCTTCGATCCCGCGATCGATCGCATCATGATGTGCGGCAGCATGGCGATGATCCGCGAGCTGCAGGCGCATTTCGAGGCGCTGGGTTTCACCGAGGGATCGAATGCGTCGCCCGGCGACTTCGTGATCGAGCGCGCGTTCGTGGGCTAGGAATCGCAGGACGCAGCCCATCGATCGAGGCGCGCAGAGCGCAATTTATCCGGCATGGCAAGCCGCTTTTTCCGATGTAACGCGGGCCCTGAAAGCCTGAATCAGGGTTAACTGCCGCGTGCGCGGCACGGCAAGAGCCCGATTCCGGCAATATGGGGATTGGCTTTCCGGATCAGCCACTTGCGAGCTGCCCGCAGCGCGTCCGGCAAAAATCGATTCCCCGCGATTAACGCGGTCAGGCGCAACCCGTCATCGCCCGGCCACCGGCGGTTGATGCCGGAATATCATGACCTTAACATCGCTCCTTACAGGATGCCAAACCCTGTTAAATCGCCGATTCGCGAAACGTCCGCCAGCGATGTCCCCAAAGTGGCGATAATCTGAATTATATCCTATTTTATCAATGATATATGGCATCTGTTAAGGGGCCATATTCGGCCTGTCTCATTCCAGAACAGCGTGTGATCGCGATCACTCCGCGATTGCCATTTTAGCGAATATAACTACAAATTAACAAAATGTTCGAGTCGCTTGGGGCTTCGTCTATCGTGACGAAGAGGGAGATTTCGGACGAATTCGGGGGCGATGCGATGGATTTCGGCGTCCAGTTCAAGAGGGGCTCGCAGAGCAGCGACGCGGCAGCGAATGGCGCCGCGCATGCCGTCTGCCGTACCCTTGCTGCCGCGCTGCTTGCCGCCGGATTGGCAGCGACGCCCGCTGCCGCCGGCGATTTTCCGGAGCTGTCGCCGTCGCTGACCTATCAGGTGAGCGGAATCGTCACGCCGAAGTGCGAGCTGACGACGATCAACCCGTCGGTCGATATCGACGGCCTTGCCAATCCGGAAGACAATACGACCGCCGCGATCGATGTCGCGCTGCAGTTCGATGTCGCGTGCAATGCGCCGGTGCGTGTCGCGATGGCGTCGCGCCACGGCGGCCTGAAATTCCAGGGCGAAGGGACGAGCGATCCCGCGTTCAGCGAACTTGTCGCTTATCGCGCGCGCGTCGACCTGCCCGGTCACCAGAATGTTTTGAGCTGTACCAGTGAACGCATGGCCGATGGTCGCAAGGCTTGCGAAGGCGAAAGCGATGGTGCGGTCGGAGCCGGAAAGGGCGCGATCCAGCTTCGGGTCGCGGCCGGTCAGGGTTTGCTGCTTGCCGGCAAATATTCCGATCAGGTCACCATTGTGATCGCCCCCCGACTGGGTGGCGAGGATGAAGGAGCGGGAGCTCCTTAGCGACCAGTTTTCAAAGGATGTGCGGGCCCGTGGTCCATGCATGCCGGCAGGTGTCGGCTAGTCTGTGCCCTTATTGGGGGGCGCGAATATAGGGAGAATAGAGATGAAAAAGTATCTTTTGGCGGCCGCTGCCGTCGCTGTCGTCAGCTCGTCGCCGGCGATGGCTCTCGACTGGAAGGGCAAGAGCTATGGCCAGGACGCCGTGGGTTGGTATGACCTGAAGGCCGACGTCCAGACCTTCTGCAAGTTCGGCACCGACAACGACGCCGGCAACCTGAACTTCCGCACGACCGTCACCCCGGGCGCGCCGGGTTCGACCGCCGAAGCCGACGGCACCTTCAACTTCGACATCCAGGATCCGGATGACAACACGGTTCGCGCTGCGAACGGCAACTATGACATCGACTATGCCGTCTGCAACAGCCCGTTCTCGATGAAGGTGACCTCGACCAACGGTGGCCTGAAGTCGGACCAGACGACCAGCGACACCGCGTTCATCCAGAAGGTCGACTATATCGTCACCTTCGCGTTCGACGGCAAGATCGGTCTCTCGACCTCGGCCGGCGCCGTGGGCGGCAACACCGTCGCGACCTCGAACGAAGCGCGCGCCGGATCGGCCACCGTCAACGTGACGGTTCCGCCCCGCGACAAGCTGCTGCTGGAAGGCACCTATTCGGACCGTCTGGTTGCCGAACTGGTTCCGAACCTCGGCGCCTGATCAGGGCAAGAATAAAGGAAGGAGCCGGCAAAGCTGGCTCCTTCCATTTTCTTTAAGTTTACAATATCGGGTGACTATGGCCGTGGCGCGCGTCGCTATTGCCAGGGGGGAGTTCAGATCATGCATCGTATCAAGGCCTTGCTGGGCCTGTTTCTGCTGTGCGGGCTGACCATCCTATCCGCTCCCGCTTTCGCGATTCTTGTCCGTCCGATCGTCATCGAACTGACTGCGATCGGAAGCAGCTCCACCACCCAGATCGAGGTCGTCAACGACCGCAACAAGCCGATGGCGGTCGAAGTCCGCCCGAAGGTGCTCGTGCTGCCCGAACAGGGCCCGCCCGTGACCGACACGCCGGCCGATGGCGATTTCCTAATCTTTCCGACGATCGCCAATATTCCCGCGGGCGGACGCCAGGTCTTCCGCGTACGCTATGTCGGCGATCCGGCGATCACGCAAAGCAAGCTCTACATGTTCTCGACGTCGGAACTGCCCGTCGATGCCAATCCCGAGGGGGGCAAGGCACAGATCGAGATGCTCTATTCGATCGGTTCGGTCGTCGCAGTCCGCCCGGTGCAGGGCAAACCTGAAATCAGCGTGGTTGCAGTTGCCCGCGGCGCCGACAAGGACGGCAAGCCCGGCGTGACCGTGACCTTCGAGAATATCGGCCGCACGCATGGCTATGTCGCGGGCTCGACGCTCGACCTGAAGAGCGATGCGGGATGGTCGAAACAGCTCGACGCCGCCGCGATGAACACCAAGGTCGGCCTCGGCCTCGTTCCCGCCAATGCAAAGCGGACCATGTTCGTCGAGCTGCCCGACGTTCCGGCCGACGGCAACCTGTCCGGATCCGTGCGCATCCGCACGGACCAATAGGCTGATCGGGGGGGTCAAAATATCGTGGCACTTCCTTCTCGCCTTCTCGTCGCGACGATTCTCGCATCGGGCGCCGTCGTGCCCGCCTATGCCGAAACGCAGGTCGATCCCTCCGATCCCGGCGTAACGGCAGGCCAGCTCGCGGCACCGCCCGCGCCGGCGAGCCCGCGCGCGCCGGTCAACACGACCGGTCGCACCGTCGATCTCACCGTCCCGCTCCGCGACCGCGGCCCGATGGGGCAGGTCGACATCAAGATCGCCCCCGATGACAGGGTGTCGATTTCGGTCGCCGACGTCGCCGCGGCGGTCAATCGCAGCGTCACGTCGCAGAATCTGGAAAAGCTGAACGCCGTTCCTGCGGTCGACGGCTATGCCCCGATCGAGTCCTTTGCAGCCGTCGGTTTCCCGATGACCTTCGACAGCGGCGCGCTCGAGGTCAACATGGTCATGGACCCGTCGATGCGGCCCGAGCAATCGGTGGGCTTCGGCTTTACCAACAGCCAGTATGAAATCCTGCCCGACAAGGGCGACGCCTTCTCGGCCTTTCTGACCTATCAGGCGACGCTCGACTTCGTCGAAAAGGGCGTCGACAAGGGTGTGCGCAAACCGCGCGTCAATTTCGAGTTCGATGGCCGCCTGTTCAACCTGCTCGCCTTCGAAAATGAATTTTCCTACGATGGCGAGGCCGATTTTCACAAATTTTCGCGCTTCGGGTCGCGCCTGATCTATGACCGGCCCTACAGCTCGCTGCGCTTCACCGTCGGCGACCTTCTGCCATCGACCGTATCCTATCAGGACTCGGTCGACGTGCTCGGGATCGGCGTATCCAAATTGCCAGGCACTTTCCGGCCCGACCGGTTGCTCAACGCGACGGCGAGCCGCCGGATCACACTGCGCGAAGCAGCCAATGTCACGCTGGTCGTCAACGGCGCGCCATCGCGCACGATCCGGCTCGCTCCCGGCAGCTATTCGCTGCAGGATCTGCCGCTGCCCGGCGGTGCCAACCGGGTCGACCTGCTGATCGAGGATGATGCCGGCGGACGCCAGACGGTGTCGTTCGACTTTTTCGACGATCCGGACCTGCTTGCCGAGGGGGTCGACGAGTTCGACGCCAATGTCGGTATCCGCAGCTTTTACGAGAATGAGGCGCGCGACTATTATTCCAAGCGGCCGGTCTTCACCGGCTTCTATCGCCGCGGAATTACCTCGCAATTGACCCTGGGCGCCAATGCCCAGATCGCCCGCCGCGCGCAGCAGGTCGGCGTGACCGGTGTATGGGGCACCCCGATCGGGCTGTGGAGCGCCGAGGGCGTGTTCAGCCGTCATGACGATTTCGGCTCCGGCCATGCGCTCCGGCTCCAGTATCGGTACGCCAAGCCCGTACAGGAAAACGGCGGGGTTCGCCGGTTCGACGCGCTGATCGAAAAGCGCAGTCGCGACTTCGTCGGGATCGAAACGGTCTCTCCGTCGAACACCTACAGCTGGAATTTCAACGCCCGCTACAGCCAGCCGATCAACTTCCGCCTGACCGCGGGCCTCAGCGGCGAGTATCGCACCGGTCGCGGGACGACCCGCGACAATTACACCCTGCGGGCGAACGCGACCTACCGTCTCCGCGAGAATATCACGCTGACCGGCTCGGCGGGCTATGAACGCGACGCCGGTTTCGTGTTCGGTGCGACGCTCTATTGGCGCTTCGGCCGGACGAAGACGCTGTCGGCGCAATATGACAGCCGCTTCGACGACGCGAGCGCGTCCTTCTATTATTCGCCGACCAAGCTGCTCGATACGATCGCATGGGGCGTCGAGGCACGCCGGTCGGACGACAATCTCAGCATGAGCGGTACGGCGACCTACCGGACGAACCGCGGCGATATCGAAGTTGCCCATCGCGGCGGCATCACCGGCGACGACAGCCAGGTCACCTCGCTGCGCGCACGCGGCACGATCGCCTTCTCGGGCGGCAAGTTCGCGCTCGGCCGCTATCTGTCCGACAGCTTCGCCATCGTTTCGGCGCACGAAAGCCTGAAGGGCGCCGATGTCCTGATCGGCGGCAAGATCGAGGACAACACGATCGCGCGTGCCGATTCGCTTGGTCCGGCGCTCGTGCCGCTGTCCTCCTATTCGAACCGCAGCATCTTCTATACCGTCCCCGACGCACCCGCAGGCTATGATCTCGGCACGGGGACGGCAGAAGCCTATCCGTGGCTGCACTCGGGCACGCGCTTTACCGTCGGCTCCGACTATTTCGTCACCGTCTTCGGGACGCTCGTCAACAATACCGGAGCGCCGCTGGCGCTGGCGGAAGGGACGGCGACCAAGGTCGGCGACCCGACCGCGCCGACCGTTCCCGTCTTCACCAACCGCGAGGGCCGCCTCGGTGCCTCGGGGCTCGGCAAAGGCAAGTGGCAGATCCGCGCCGGACGCTATACATATGATATCGACATTCGTCCGGAAGACGGGGCCTTCATCGACTTCAAGACGCTCCGGCCGACCGAACCAGGGGAGATCAAGCCATGATCCGTCGCATGCTCGTTGCAGCGATGCTGCTGGGCGCCAGCTCGCAGGCCATCGCCGCACCCAACAATTGCCGCGTCGACGCGCTCGATATCCAGCCCGACGCGGTCACGACGCGCTATGATCCGTTCGACGCGGTTCCGGTCTCGGAAGAGTTCCGGGTCGAGATCCGGACCGAGGAATGCTCGTCGAACCGCAATCTGTTCCTGTCGGTCGATTCACCCGACCCGAACAGCTATGACGGCCGCGTTATCCGCCTGTCGGACGGATCGGGTGCGGTGCTGACCGCGCGCCTGTCGGATCGTTCGAACAGCCAGGCCGGCCGGCTCAGCGACACCTTCAACATCAAGGAAGGCCTGACGCCGCTCTATCTGCAGATCGACCGCGGGCAGGTCGTGGCGCCCGGCGTCTATCGTGCCTCGATGCGCGCCTTCGCAATGCTCAACCAGGGCAACAACACACCGCAGCTCGGGCAGCCGTTCGATATCGTGGTGACGGTGGAACCGTCGGTGGGTCTGGCCGCCGCATCGGGCAGCGAGCTCAGCCTCGGCGAACTCGGCGATCAGGATCGCGCGCTTTCGAACGTGACCTTCGATGCCTATGCCAATGTCGCCTATGAGCTCAGCCTGTCATCCGACAACGAGTTCAACCTGCGGCGCGGCGATGGAACCGCCGGAGGCATTGCCTATCGCCCGGTGGTCGATGATTCGGTGATATCGACCGGCGATGCACGGGTCGACTATGCGATGCCCGGCGGGCAGGACAATCGTCGCCGGCACCGGATGAACGTCGTGGTTCCGGCCGTCGGCGATGCCCTGGCGGGCCGCTATCGCGATTATCTGACGGTGACGATCAAGCCGAAGTTCGGCGGTTAGAGCGGCATGATCGAGACGGTGAGGTAGACCGGCGCCGCGCTGTCCTGTTTCACCGCGTCGCGCAAAAGCCACGGACGCACGAGCGCCTGGGCCTGCGCATAGCGGAATTCCGCCGCGCCGCCATCGATACCGGCCTGATCGCTGCCCGCATAAACGGTGCCGCCCGACAGGTTGGTGAACGAGGCCCGCACGACATAGCCCTGCGTGTTGCAGACCTCGCGGATCGTTCCCAGCGACGTGACATTTTCGATCGTCAATGCGTCTTCGACCGCGCCGCTGACCTTGCAGAAGGAGGCGACACGTGCGGTCAGCACGAAACTTGCTTCTGCCGGACGCGCAGCGGCAGGGCTGCTGCAAAGGCAGGCAGCGGCAAGAGCAAAGGCAGTCACGAGCGACTTCATGGCGAAACTCCTTGAGGATTGCCGGGGAAGCTAGTTTCACTTTGCTGAAATTTGGTTAAGTCGCCGGGGCACCTCGCTGTCGCCGAATAATGACCGGGCGTTCAATGACATAGAGGCCCAAAGCCCCGGTTCCCGCGCATTTCGACTCTCGCCCTTCGCGTTCGATCGTCTCCGGATTCCGATTCGGATCCGCTGACCGATGACGACAGACGGCGCCCGCGGACAGGGTCCGGGGCACCGCTTGCCGGCACGAAAGATCGTCAGGCCGACCGCGCCGGATGGAGCAGGTCGGACAGCCCCACACGGTGCAGCATCTCGGCCCGCAGCCGGTCGAGCACCGTAAAGCCCACGTCGGCACCGTCCCCCGTCGGATCATAGTGCAGGCGAAAAGGTCGCTTGCCGAACGGCAGACCGACGAGGCCGACGATCTCGTCGGCGACGCCCGCGGGATCGGCATCATCGGGGACGATTTCGGCGAAGGCGTGCTGGACCTGTTCGCCGAAACCCCGGTACGGACCCGCCTCATACTCGGCCGCGCGCGCCTCGTCGGCAGGGCGGCCCGAGTTGGCGAAATGGTTCGTTCCTCTGGTGAAGGCGCCCGGAACAATGATCGAGGTCTCGATCCCCCACCGCGCCAGTTCGCGGGCATATTGGACCGCGAGTGCATCCATCGCCGCCTTCGCCGCGAAATAGGGCGACAGCCACGGCGGCGTCCCGCCCGCCGAACTGCTCGACGACACCCAGACGAGCAAGCCTTCGCGTGCCGCGCGCATGTGCGGGAGCACCGCGCGATTGACGCGCTGCGTGCCGAGAACGTTGACGTCATATTGCTGCGCGAACTGGTCGGCGGTGAAAGCCTCCGCCGGACCGAACATCATATGGCCGGCGTTGTGGATCAACACGTCGATGCGGCCACTCTCGGCGATGATCGCCGCCACCGCGGCATCGGCCGAGGCTTCCGCCTGGACGTCGAGTTCGACCGGCCGGATATCGCTGCCGGCGATCGCGGCGAGCCCGACGGCATTGCCTGCATTGCGCCCCGCGACGTCGCGCATAGACGCGTAGACGGTGTGCCCGGCGCGGCCGAGCGCCTCGACGGTCAGGCGGCCGAAGCCGCTCGACGCGCCGGTGACGAGAATGATCTTCCTGTCCATGACATATCTCCTTTCGCTATCCGGGTTCAGACCATGCCGCCGTTGGCGCGCAGCACCTGGCCGTTGATCCAGCCGCCATCGGGGCCGGCGAGGAAGGACACCGCGCCCGCGATGTCGTCGGGGGTACCAAGCCGCTCGAGCGGGTTCATCTTCGCCAGCCGGTCGATCAGATCGTTGGTCTTTCCGTCGAGGAACAGCGCCGTCGCGGTCGGCCCGGGGGCGACGGCGTTCACGGTGATGTTCCGGCCGCGCAACTCCTTCGACAACACGCCGGTCAGCCCCTCGACTGCCGCCTTCGTCGCGACGTAGACGCCATAATTTTCGAGCTTCAGCCCGACAACGCTTGTCGAGAAATTGACGATCCGGCCGCCGGCGCGCAGCCGTTTCGACGCCTCGCGCATCATGTACAGGCTGCCCTTGAGATTGATCGCGATCTGCGCGTCGATCAGCGCATCGTCGCCGTCTGCAATGCTCGAAAGCTTCATGATGCCCGCATTGTTGACGACGACATCGACGCCGCCGAACGCCGCCTCGGCGGTATCCCACATCCGGGCCACGGCCACCGGATCGGATACATCGGCCTGTGCGACGAGCGCGCGCCCGCCGCTCTTCTCGATCCGGCTCGCCAGCGCCTCGGCCTCGGCGGCGCTGCCGGCATAGTTGACGACGACGGTGAAGCCGTCCTTCGCGAGGCGTCCGGCGATCGCGGCACCGATGCCGCGCGAGGCGCCGGTCACGATCGCAACCTTGCTGCTTTCCATAGTCATGATGACCTCCTTTGTTCGCCGCCACCGCGGCGACACAGCCGATATGCTCCGGCCCGATCGAAAGATAATCATGGTCTTTTTGGCTTTACTGTTCGTATTTTCCGAATAATCTGGCGAGATGGACCGGTTGGGCGCAATGCGGCTGTTCACGCGTGTGGTGGAACGGCGAAGCTTCACCCAGGCGGCGCACGATCTCGACATCCCGCGTTCGACCGCGACACAGGTGATCCGCCAGCTCGAGGAGCGGCTCGGGGTCCGGCTGCTCCAGCGCACGACGCGCATCGTGCATCCGACGCTCGACGGCGAGGCCTATTATCGTCGCTGTCTCGCGATCCTCGACGATATCGAGGATGCCGAGGGCGCGTTTCGCGGGGCGACCCCGCGCGGCATGTTGCGGATCGAGGTGCAGGGAACGATCGCGCGCCACTTCCTGCTTCCCGGCCTGCCCGACTTCCTCGCGCGCTATCCCGAAATCGAGATCGCGATGAGCGAGAGCGACCGCTGGGTCGATGTCGTGCGCGAGGGCGTCGATTGCGTACTGCGGTACGGCGCGCTTCCCGACAGCGACCTCGTCGCGCGGCAGGTCGCGACGCTGGGCCGCGTCACCGTCGCCGCGCCCGCCTATCTCGCGGCGCATGGTATTCCCGAAACGCCTGCGGATCTCGCCCGCCACAAGGCGGTCGGCATCCGCCTGCTATCGACCGGCGCCCTGACCCCCTTCGAATTCGCCGATGCGGGCAAGCCGACGCAGCCTGCGATCGCGACCCCGCTATCGGTGACCGGAACCGAAAGTTTCCGCGACGCGGTGCTACTCGGCCTTGGCATCGCGCAGATGCCGCTGTTCCATATCGAACAGGATCTTGCCGAAGGCCGCCTCGTTCGCCTGCTCGAACCCTATGCCGTTCCCTCGGCGCCGGTCTCGATCCTCTATCCGCGCAGCCGTCAGCTCTCGCCGCGCGTGCGGCTTTTCATCGACTGGACGGTCGGCCGTTTCGCGCGCTAGTCGCCGCGCTGGAAGGTGATCGCCATCTGTTCGATGTCGAGATCGCGCTCGAGCTCGTGGAGCACCTCGTCCTCTATCAGTCCGGCACGGTGGATGCGGATCAGTTCCGCACGGCTCGCGGCGATCGCCTCGAGCAATATCGCAAAATGCGGCCGAAGATCCTCCATCGCGGCATCGGCATCGGCGGCATAGCGCTCCATGAACTGCATCCGCTTCTGATGCTCCTGGAGCATCATGGGATGGATCAGCGTCCCCTCGGCATCATAGGCGCAGCGTTCGATAACATCCATCCGCGCGCGCGCCATAGCGGCTTCGGCCGCGGGCATCGCCATCTTCGCGGGCGGATCGGCATCGACCGGGCGGACCTTGCCGATGAGCCAGCCGAGGCTCGACCCCTGCACAACCACGGTAACGAAAATCGCCGCGAAGGCACAGATCAGCATCAGGTCGCGCCCCGGCATGTCGACGGGCAGGGTCAGCGGCACCGCCAGCGTCACCACCCCGCGCATCCCCGCCCAGCCGAGCACGGTCGCCTGCCGCCAGCCGAGCGGACGCGCGCGGCTGATCCCCACCCTCTGCGCCGCTTCGAGCAGCGCTTCGGACAGAAATATCCAGACGAAGCGCGCCACCACGATCGTTGCGACGACCGCCGCGATCACGGCGACGGTCGAGGCCGGCATGCCGTCGATGCCGCCGATCCGCTCGATCGCGCCGCGCAACGAAAAGCCGATCAGGATGAAAACGAGCGCTTCGAGCACGAAGACGAGGATCTGCCACACCGAATTGCCGACGAGGCGGATATCCGCGGACAGGATCACATGCTGGTACCAGCCGAGCATCAGCCCCGCGGTGACGGTCGCGATCACGCCCGACACATGCGCTGCCTCGCCGGCGAGATAGGCGGCCCAGCATAGCGCGAGATTGGCAAGAACCACGAGCATCCGGTCGCGCAGCCGCCTCGCGACGAAGATCCACAGCGCTCCGACCGCGGCGCCGACCACGACCCCGCCGAGCGCGACCACGGTGAAGCTCTGCACGGCTTCGCCGAAATCGAACACCCCGCTCAGGGTTGCGGCAACGGCGAAGCGGAAAAGAATGAGCCCGGTCGCATCGTTGAGCAGGCTTTCACCTTCGAGCAGCGCCGACAGCCGCCGCGGCAGGGTTACGCCCTTCAGCACCGCGCGCGCCGACACCGCATCGGGCGGCGAGACGATCGCCCCCAGTGCGAAGCACGCCGCCCATGGCAGCGCCGGCATGATCCAGTGGACGACGACCCCGACGACCAGCGTGGTGAACACCACCGCGCCCACCGCGAGCGACAGGATGCCCGGCAGATGCCGGCGAAAGCGGCCGAGCGCGGTATAATAGGCGCCGTCCATCAGCAGCGGCGGCAGAAACAGGACGAGTGCGAGTTCGGGGTCGAGCGAGATCGCCGGCAACCCGGGCACGAAGGCAAGCGCGCCGCCGCCGACGAGTAGCGCGGTCGCAGGCGGCCAGCGCAGCTTCAGTGCCAGCTGGTAGAGCGCCACGACGAGCGCCAGCAGCCCGAGCACCAGCTCGAAGGCCTCGACAGCATGCATCCTTGCCCCTTTCGCCCGGACCAGAAGCATCAACTCTGGCGCTCTTTGCGGCGGCAATCAATATTGCCGGGGAAATGACCTGTACAAAGATCGATCGCAGCGTGGCATCAGGGATTGCTGGAAAGGAACGCGAATTGCAGACAGCCGATTTTCTGATCGTGGGGGGCGGGATTGCCGGCGTATCGGCGGCCGCACGACTTGCCCCGCACGGACGCGCCATCCTGCTCGAAGCCGAAAGCGCCTTCGGCTATCATTCGAGCGGTCGCAGCGCGACCTATTATCATTTCGGCATCGGCAAATCGGTGGTGCGCGGCATGACCGCATTCAGCCGCGCACATTTCGAAACCCCGACCGCCAACGGCACCGCACTGTCGCACTCCTCCCCCGCGCTGTTCATCGCGCCGGCCGGGATGCTCGCGGAACTCGACTCGCTCGAAGCGGAAATGCGGCCCTATAGCGACGGGCTCGAGCGGCTCGACGCCGATGCCGTGCGCGATATCGTGCCGGTGCTCCGCTGCGGCGACGACGGGATCGTCGCGGCCGTGCTCGACCGGACCGCGTGCCGCCTCGACAGCGAAATGCTGCAGCAGGATTATCGGGCGGCGATCAAGCGTGCAGGGGGGCAGTCGATCGCGGGTGCCCGCGTCGTCGCGATCGGGCGCGAAGGGGCAAACTGGGTCGCGACGACGGCGGCCGGCGACCGCTTTTCCGCACCGATCCTCGTCAACGCGGCAGGAGCCTGGTGCGATGGGATTGCGCACATGGCAGGCGTCGCACCGCTGGGCCTCCAGCCCCTGCGCCGGACGATCATCGTCTTCGATGCGCCACCCGACCAGAAGATCGTCGACTGGCCTTTCACCAAAACCGCGGTCGACGATTTCTACATGCTGCCCCAGTCGGGACGGCTGCTGGCCTGCCCCGTCGATGAGGTGCCGAGCGAACCGACCGACGCGCAGCCGGAGGAATATGACATCGCCCTCGCCGCGGCGAAGACCGAGCATTATACCTCGCTTGCCGTCCGGCGGATCGGTCACAGCTGGGCCGGGCTGCGCACCTTCACGCACGACCGCATTCCGGTTGCAGGCTTCGCACCCGATGCCGAAGGATTTTTCTGGCTTGCCGGCCAGGGTGGATACGGCCTGCAGACGGCTCCTGCGATGGCCGCCGCAACCGAGGCGCTGGTCACCGGCGGCAGCTGGCCCGCCGGTCTCGCGGACCGGGGCGTTGGCCGGGCCGATCTCGCGGTGGAACGCCTCCGGATCGGCGGCGCCCCGACGTAGGCATCGGCCTTCCGGGCAAATTGATCCGGACGACGCCCGATAGGCCCGGCCCGATCAGCGGAATCGCCCGTCCGGTCGCTGCGCCCCGTCATGCAGGGCGCAGCGATCCCGGCATCAGCGTCCGACTTCGAGGCCGAGCGCCTTCGCGACACGTTCCCACGGCACAAGTTTGAAGTTCTGGTGTTCGGGAGGCGACACGTTACGGCCATCCTGCGCGACCATCAGGCCGTGCGGGAAGTTCGGCCCTGCCGCCATGCTGGACACATCGAGTCCATCGGTTTCCGACACGCCATCGATACCGGCCGCCATGTCCGCGCCGATCCGGAACGAGCCGACATAGGCGTTGTCGCCTTCGCGGCGGAAGACCGCGTAGCTGTCGTTGCCCTGGCTCGACACGACCAGATAGCCCTTGCCGCCGTCCATGGCGAAAAGGCCGATCCCCTCCATATCGTCCTTGAGCGCCGGATTGTCGGTGACCTTCGCCAGCATCGTGCGCGCCGGCCCGCCGCGCGGTTCGGCGCCCTCGCGCCAGATGCCGACATCCTCCTCGCCCGTGTAGAGCATGCCCGTCTCGTCATCGGCGACGCAGCCTTCGACCTGTGTCGCAAAAGGCAGGTCGCGCATCAGCTTCGCGCGCACCTTGCCCGCGGGGGTCGCGACCAGTTCCCACTGGCGCATCTTGCCGTCGGTCTGGTTGACGAAGACATAGGTCTTCTTCGTCTTCGCGCTGCGGTACATGCAGAGGCCATAGGGGTCCTTGAGGCCGGTGTCTTGCAACCCGTCCGCGACATCGGTCAGCTTGCGCGTCGCGGGGTCGAGCGCATAGATCGAAATTCCCTTGGTCGTCCGGTTGCTGGCCGTGACGAGCGTCACGTCGCGGCCGCCGAGGCGGAAACCGTTTCTGAGATCGACATTGTTCATGCGACCATCGGGCAGGAACTGGAGGACCTTGCCCTCCAGATCATAGACGTAAAGCCCCGACTGCTTCTGTGTTCCGATCACGACGCTTTGCGCCGGATCGGCGGGATTGATCCAGATTGCAGGATCGTCGGCGGCATCGCCGCCCGTCTCGACGGGCGTCGTCTCGACCGTCGGACGTGCGAGCGGCATCGTTTCGGGCGCCGGCACGGCGGGACGCTCGGGAAGCCCGGCCGCGGCGAGTACCGCCTGCCAGCTCGCGATCTTGAAATTGGGTTCCTCCGGCGAATTGTCATCGTCGGCGACGATCACGACCGGCCCCGCGACGGTGACGCTGCCGCCGTCCTCGACCCGATCCGCCCCCGCCGCCAGCGCGACCGAGCCGAGATAGGCGTAGTCATCGGCGGGGTCGTATATGTTCAGCCGGTTGGCCTTGGCATCCGAGACGAGCAGGCGCCCGTCGGACGCGATGGCGACGCCTTTCGCTTCTTCGGTGATATGGCCAAGGCGGACGATATCGACGATCTCGGGCACGATCTCGGCTTCGGGCTCGGCCGCGAAGCGCCACACGCCCACAGCTTCCTGCGAGAAATATACCGAACCGCGATCGTCGGCGGCGCAATATTTGATCTCGGACCCGAGCGACCAGCGCCGCGCGATCCTGCCGCTCATGCCGCCCGATGCATCGGGCGCCAGACCCCATTGCTCGATCTCGCCCTTGTCTCCGGCAAGGAAGAGATACAGCGTTCCGTCACGGTGGCTGCGCGAGAAACAAGTGGCCGCGACGGTCATCCCGGGCTTGATACCCGTCAGCGCCAGCGGCACCGGTACGCCACCGGCGGTGACGCGAAAGAATTTCGGCGCATTCGCCTTGCCGTCGAGCGCGACGAGCAGCGGCCCACCGCCCGGAGCGGCATCGGCCCTGAGGTCAAGGCCGATAACATTGCCTGCCTTGTGCGTGGCCACGCGCTTCCCGGCCAGATCGAAGACATCGATCCCGCCCGACTCGGCACCGGCGAGGATCAGTGAGCGCGACGGATCGGCCGGATCGGCAAGGACGACGGCACCATCGGCCCCCGACCCTTCGGTCGCCTGGGTCTCGGCCGACGCCGCGACGGCGGGAACCGGTGCCGCCGGCTGCGCCATCGCGCCAACGGGAACGCCGGCCAGTGCGGCGGCAATTGCAAATAGGCTCGTTTTCACTCAACCCTCCCTCTTCTATTCGAAATCGCGACCGGACAGGCTGGGCCCGATCGTGCAAAGCGGCGGTCATCCGGGATGGCGAGACCGCGATGCCATTTCAGAATATTTTTTCTATCTTTCTTATAAAACAGAACGTATATTCATTCCATGACAATGTCATCCCTTATTTCCGCCATGATCGCCGCCGCTCACGCCGCGGGCGAAGGTTTGATCACCGACCGTGAACGCATCGCGACGCTCACGATCCACAGCAAGGCCGGCGCCGCCGACATGTTCACCGAAGCCGATCTGAAGGCCGAGGCGACCGTCCGCGAACGACTGATGACCCATGCCCCCGACTATGGTTTCCTCGGCGAGGAGGGCGGACTGACGCCCGGCCGCGACGCCGACCATGTGTGGGTGGTCGATCCATTGGACGGTACAACCAACTTCCTGACAGGATCCCCACTCTTCGCCGTCAATATTGCATTGGCGCGACAGGGAGAGGTTATTGCGGGTGTCACCTACGTCCCCGCGATGAATGAACTTTTCTGGGCCGAAACCGGAAAGGGCGCCTGGCTGGGCGAACGCCGCATCGGCATTTCGCCGCGCACGACGATCGAGGAATCGGTGCTCGGGGTCGGGATCCCCTTCGCGACCAAGCCCTATCACGAGCAGTTTTATGCCGAGATGGAGCGGCTGACGCCGCGCGTGACAGGTATCCGCCGCCTCGGCGCCGGCGCGATCGACATGGCGTGGGTCGCCTGCGGCCGGCACGATGCTTATTGGGAACAGAGCGTCAGCGCGTGGGACATGGCCGCGGGGGTCGTGATCGTCCGCGAAGCCGGCGGCCTCGTGACCGACACGCGCGGCGGCAAGCTGGATCTGATGAACGGCACCGTGCTTGCCGCAACCCCCGCGATCCAGGCCGAATTGCTGAGCTTGATTGCCCCGGTCGGGGAGAGCGAAGCCTAAGGCTTCGCCCAGGCCCCGCTCAGGTGCGAACGGCGGATCGCGTCGGCGACCCGTTCGACCGCCAACGCGTCGGCAAAGCTCTTCGCCGCCGACGGCAATCCTGCCGCCGCCTCGATCGCGGCCTTCACCTCGATCGTCTTGAGGTCGTTATAGCCGATCTGATGGCCCGACGCGGGGCAGAAAGCACCATAATCGCCATGCCCGGGGCCAGCGCAGATCGTCGTGAAGCCATTGGTCCGCCCCGGCCCCGTCCGGAAGAGCTTCAGCTCGTTGAACTGTTCCTGCGTGAAGCTGATCGAGCCGCGCGTGCCGCTGATCTCGAACGCGAGCCCCATCTTGCGCCCGCTGGCGATCCAGCTCGCCGCCAGCGTTCCCGTCGCACCGCCGGCGAATTCGACCACCGCGTCCATCTGGTCGTCGACGGTCACCGCGCGCTCGCTGCCGGTCGCGTCGCGGCGCGTCGGATGGGCGGTGTGGAGCCGCCCCGAAACCACGGCGATATCGCCCACCAGATGCTGCGCCATGGCGATGATATGGCTGCCGATGTCGGCGAGCGCGCCCCCCGCCTGCTCGGGCTCGCAGCGCCAGTTGAAGGGGGCGTCGGAAGACGCCATGAAATCCTCGGCATGGATGCCCCGAAAGGCGGTGACCTCGCCGATCTCGCCAGCAGCAATCAGTTCGCGCGCGAGGACGATCATCGGATTGTAGAGATAGGTGAAGCCGACGGCGGTCGGCAGACCGGTGGCATCGGCGGCGGCGACCATCGCCTCGGACTCGGCGATCGTCGTCGCCAGCGGCTTTTCGCAATAAACCGCCTTGCCCGCCTCGAGCGCGGCGATCGCGATCGGCGCGTGTAGCAGGTTCGGGGTCGCGATCGCCACCATGTCGATGCTCGCGTCGGCGATCGTTTCGCGCCAGTCGCCGCTCGCGTTGGGGATCCCGAGCGACGTCGCGGCCGCGGTCGCGGTCGGCAGGTCGCGGTCGGCGAGAACCGTGACGCGCGGCGTACGCGGCAGGTCAAAGGTCCGGTTGGCGGCGGCGAAAGCGAGCGCGTGGGCACGGCCCATGAAGCCGCTTCCGATCAGCGCAATATTGAGCGGGGCGCCGCTCATCGGCCGGCGACCTGTTGAAAACGTTCGCGCAGTCGTTCGACCGTCTTGCGCTTGACCGGCTGTCCGTCGCGCAGCTTGTACCAGCTATTCTGACTGATCCGGTATGTTTCGAACAGCCCTTCACGGGTCGCGCAGGGAAGCTGCGCCTTCATCGCCTCGAACTCGTCGGGTGCAATGGTCACCATCTCGAAACGCATTTCCTATTCGCCTCCATAATAGCTGCCGCCGCGCTCGACGCGTTCGCGCCGCTCGAGTTCGTCGGGGTCGATCGCCGCACGCCAGCTCTGCTTGCCGTTGACGAGATCGCTGGCCCGCAGCGCCACCGGCTTGCCCGACCCCGATGCGCCGATGACGTCGCGGACACTGAGTTCGACGCGCGGCTCGGGATCGAAACTGAATTCGAGCAGGCCGAAGTTGGCGCTGCGCACGAAGGGCTGGCGAAGCCGTACCTCGGGATGCTGGTCGACGAATTTCGGCGCCAGATATTGCGCCAGCCCCGAACTCACGAGGTCGTAGAAATCATAACCGCCCTTGTCGGACCAAGGGACGCAATTGACCTCGCCCTGATGCACGTCGCCCGAAATGCCGAAGCAGCCGCCGATCCGCTCGTCGCGGATAAAATCGAGGATCTCGTTCCGTTCGTGAAGATAGGATGCCCAGCTGTCGCCGTCCTTTTCGGCGAGCGACCAGCCGGTCCCGGAGACCAGAATCTTGAAGGCCGCTTTCGATGCCTTGAGCTCGCGTTTCAGCCACGCCTTCTGTCCGGCGCCCAGCATCGTCTTTTGCGGACTGTCCGGCGCGTCGGGCGGGTCGCGGTGATAGCGTCCGTCGAGCATGAAGATATCGACGGGCCCGAAGCTGTGGCGGAAGAAAATTCCCGGCGTGTCGGCCGTTCCCCCGGGCGGATTCGCCCACCAGCGCCGGAACAGCCGGTGCGTCATCTCCTTCACCGCATTGTGGCGGTCGGAGTTGTTGTACCCGAAGTCATGATCGTCCCAGATCGCAAGCTGCGGGACCGAACGCAGCAGCGGCACGAGCGCCGAAACATTGCGCTGGCGCGAATAGAGCGTCGAATAGGCGGTCTCGCTGTCGCTGTCGGCATAGATATTGTCGCCGAGCCACAGAAAGAGATCGGGCTCCATCGCCGCGATCGCCTCGAACACCGGCTGTTCGGGATAGAGCTGGACGCGCGCGCACGAACCGAAAGCGATGCGGATCGGGCGCGGCCGGTCGGGCGCGGTGCGGGTCCGGAAGGCGAGCGGCTGGTGCCGGTCGTCGATGCCGTCGGTCTTGATGCGATAATAATAGGCGGTGTCCGCGTTCAGACCCTTCACCTCGATCGCGGTGCACAGGTCGTTCTCCTGGGTCGCGACGACAGGCGTCGTCGTCCGGGCGTCGCTGAAATCGCGCTGCGTCGCATATTCGACCGCGACGCCGAACGCCCCGCTCGCGCGCGACCAGACGGTGAAGCTGTCCGGCGTCGTCGCCCCGATCATCGGCCCGTCGAGCAGGCGGGGATAGCCGAGCGCGGCCGCATAGAGCCGGCGCGGAAGGGCCGCAAAAAAGGCCAGCGCGGCGCCTCCGCGCAAAAGATTTCGCCGGTACATCATCTTCCCCTCAGTCGCGCAGCTTCGTTTTCCACAGCGTCGTCGCGAGCAGGGTCGCAACCACCGAGCTGCCGATCCAGAACCAGATCACCGGTCCGAAGTCATAGACATTCGCTCCGTTCGCCACATGCATATGGGCGTCGATCAGCGCGCCCGAGACCTGTTCCTGGATCGCGGCGCCAAGATAGCTGAAGACCCCGACCAGACCGAGCGCGGCGCCCGCGACGCGCTTCGGACAGATGTCAATCGCGAACAGCCCGCCGAGCGACGTGACCAGCCCCGTCATGCCCAAGCCGAACAGCACGACCGCGATCAGGACGACGGCATGATTGTCGGGCCCGAAGAACAGCAACAGCAGGCCGATCAGTTCGACGACGCCGAACAGCAGATTGACCGGGGGTCGTCGCGCACCGAAGAATTTGTCGGAGACGAAGCCGAAGGCAACGGCCCCTGCGACCCCCGCCAGCGTGCTCGCGGTCAGCATCGCGCCGGCCTCGCCCAGCGAATAGCCGCGGGCCTCCTGCAGATAGAGGATGCCCCAGCTGTTGATAGCATAGCGCGTGACGTAGTTGGCCGCGCTCGCCAGTGCGAGGATCCACACCGCCGGGATCGCGAGGATCGAGAGCTGGGTCCGGAATACGCCGCGCTCGGGCGCATCGGCGACCGGCGGGGCATAATGGTCGTTCCTCCAGTCGGCGACGGTCGGCAGGCCGAGCGAGCGCGGACGATCGGCCATCGCATAATAGGCCGCAACCGCAGCGACGATTGCGGCGATGCCCGGCCCCCAGAAGCCCCAGTGCCAGCCGCCCAGCGCGACAAGGGCCGACACCACCGCGAAGGTAAGCCCCTCGCCGATCGAATGCGCGGTCGACCAGATGCCGTAATATCGGCCGCGCTCGCGGTTGGAGAACCAGCTTGCCAGCGCCACGACGCACGAGGGTGCGCCATAGCTCTGGAACCAGCCGTTCAGCCCCCACAGCATCACCGTGACCCAGAAGACGGTCGAGAAACCCATCGCGATATTGCACAATGCCGACACGACGAGCCCCATCGCGAACAGCCGCTTCACATTGCTGTGATCGGCGACGAAGCCGTTGATCAACTTGCCGGCCGCATAGGTATAGAAGAGCGCCGACCCGATCATTCCGAGTTCGAGCGGGGTGAAGATGCCCTGGTCGATCAGCGGCTTCTTGACGATGTTGATCGCGAGCCGGCAGGTGTAGCTGATCGCATAGGCCAGCGTGATCGCGAGGATGATCCGCAACCGGTAGCGACGGAACGCCCCGTCGACGCCGTCGTCGGTCCGGACCGGCAGATCGGGGCCTGCCGCGAAGAACTTCAACATCGATCCTCTCCCTCCGGCGCGTGATTTGCGCTCTTCCGAGAACTTATTTCATTTTCAATTATTATGGAAGATTTGTTTCGTATTTCTCACCCCATCGTCGGAATGATGAAGGCACTGTCGCCGGCGCCGCCATCGGGCCAGCGCTGCGTCACCGTCTTCACCTTGGTCCAGAAGCGCACGCCCTCCATCCCGTACTGATTGTGATCGCCAAAGCCCGAACGCTTCCAGCCGCCGAAGCTGTGATAGGCGACGGGAACCGGAATCGGCACGTTGATGCCGACCATCCCGACATTGACGCGCTGCGCGAACTCGCGCGCCGCATGACCATTGCGCGTGAAGATCGCCACGCCGTTGCCATATTGATGATCGCTCGGCAGGCGAAGTGCGGTCTCGAAATCGGGCGCGCGGACGATCTGCAGCACCGGACCGAAGATTTCCTCGCGATAGGTGCGCATGTCGGTCGTCACATGATCGAACAGCGTCGGCCCGACGAAGAAGCCCTGCTCATGCCCCTGCAGGACAAGCCCGCGGCCGTCGACGACGAGCTCGGCACCCTCATCGACACCGGTCCGGATCCAGTCCTCGACCCGTGCCTTATGCGCCGCGTTGACGACCGGGCCATAATGCGCGTCGGGATCGGTTGAGACGCCGACCTTGAGCGCTGCGATCGCCGGGATGAGACGTTCGCGCAGCGCATCGGCAGTCCTGTCACCGACCGGAACGACGACGGGGAGTGCCATGCAGCGCTCGCCGGCCGAGCCGAAGGCGGCACCGCACAGGTCTCCGACCACCTGGTCGAGATCGGCGTCGGGCATCACGATGCCGTGATTCTTCGCGCCGCCCATCGCCTGCACACGTTTGCCCGCCGCAACGCCGCGGCCATAGACATAGTGCGCGATGTCGCTGCTGCCGACGAAGCTGACCGCCGAGATTGCCGGATGATCGAGAATTGCGTCGACCATCTCCTTGTCGCCATGCACGACCTGCAGGATGCCGTCGGGCAGCCCCGCCTCGCGCATCAGTTCGGCCAGCCGTACCGGGACCGACGGATCGCGCTCGCTCGGCTTCAGGATGAAGGCATTGCCCGCCGCGATCGCCGGGCCGAACATCCACATCGGGATCATCGCGGGGAAGTTGAACGGGGTGATACCCGCCACGACGCCGAGCGCCTGCCGCATGGCATAGACGTCGATGCCCGGACCGGCGCCCTGCGTATATTCGCCCTTCAGTGCGTGCGCGATGCCGCACGAAAACTCGATGACCTCAAGCCCGCGCATGATGTCGCCCTTCGCGTCGGCGACGACCTTGCCATGCTCGCTCGCGAGCAGCTCGGCGAGGTCCTGCATGTTTGCCTCAAGCAGCTCGCGAAAGCGGAACATCACCCGCGCGCGGCGTTGCGGATTGGTCGCCGCCCATTCGGGCTGCGCCGCCTGCGCCGCGGCCACCGCACGGTCGAGATCGGCGAGGCTCGAGAAGCCGACGCGCGCCTGAACTTGGCCCGTGCTCGGGTTGAAAACGTCGCCCGCGCGCGCGGAACCACCGCCGGCGCCGCCGGCGATGAAGGGATCAATCTGTCTCATCGCTCTTCCTTACTGGCGCACGATCCAGTCGTGCGCGGGGTCGTTGCGGAACACCCAGTTGCGCCGGGGTCCCGCCATCACGTTCAGATAATAGAGATCATAGCCATGCGGTGCGCCGACCGGGTGATAGCCGCGCGGAACCATCACGACGTCGCCGTCCTCGACCGCCATCGTCTCGTCGATGTCGCGCTCGTCGGTATAGACGCGCTGGAAGGCAAAGCCCTGCGGCGGCGACAGGCGGTGATAATAGGTTTCCTCAAGGAAGGTTTCCTCGGGGAACGCATCGCGGTCATGCTTGTGCGGCGGATAACTCGACCAGTGGCCGCCCGGGGTGATCACCTCGACGACGAGCAGGCTTTCGGCCTCGTCGGCGTCGGACAGGATATTGCGGACGTGCCGCGTGTTCGTTCCCTTGCCGCGCACCTCGACCGCCTCCGAACGGATCAGCCGCACCGTGCCGGCGCCGCTGCCCGGCGCCGTGCAGATCGCGACTTCAGCGTCCGATGCGGCCTCGATCGTGTAACGATGGCCGGCGGGCACATAGACCGAGGTCGCGGCGCCATCGAACACCGTCTCGCGTCCGCCGAGAGATTCGAAGCGTTCGCCGCCCGCCATGACCGAGACCGTCCCCGTCAGCACGACCAGGCACGCCTCGCGGCCATCCTCGACATGATTGTAGCTCGCCCCGGCGGCCAGGCGCACGACGCGGAAGCCGACATATTTCCAGCCCGCACTTTCTGGCGTGATGTCGAGCACCGTGCCGTCGCCGGCGGGCGCGTGCGAGCGGACGAGCAGCGACATCAGACCAGCGCCTCCTCGCGCGCCAGCCGCTTCAGCGTATCGAGGCCGAGCTGGCTGTATTCGCGCGGATTGGCGATCGCCGGATCCTGTTCGGCCTCGATCACGATCCAGCCCGAATAGTTCATTTCCGCCAGCGCGCGCATGAAGGGCGCATAGTCGTAATCGCCGTCGCCGGGCGCAGTGAACATGCCACCGACGACGCCGTTCAGGAAGCTGGTCCCGTTGGCGAGAAACTCGTCATATTTTGCGGTCCGGACATCCTTGCAATGGACGTGGGTGACGCGCTCGGGACGCGCCTTGATGACATCGATCGGCTCGATTCCCCCGAACAGCGCATGGCCCGTGTCGAGCACCAGCCCGACATGGTCGCCGGTCGCGTCGAAGAAGCGTTCGAGTTCGTCCTTCGTCTCGACGATCGTGCCGAGATGATGGTGGTAGGCGAAGCGCAGCCCGCGGTCGTTGATGAAGCGCGCGACCGTATTCAGCCGATCGCCGAACTGCTTCCACTGGTCGGCGGGCAACACGGGATGCGTATCGAGCCGGCTGCCATAGCGATCGCCATGGACCGCGTTCGAGGTCTCGGCGAGGATGAAGACGCTCGAGTCCATATATTCCAGCAGCGCAAGATGCTTCGACAGCGCTTCGATCTCGGCATCCGCGTCGCGGACCAGCAGGTTCGACGAATACCAGCCGCTGACGACGTCGAGGCCGTAATTCGCCATGATCGGCGCCAGTGCCTCCGGTTCGCGCGGGAATTTGTTGCCGAGTTCGACTCCCTCGAAGCCGATGTCGCGCACGTCGGTGAGCAGCTCGTCGAGCGTTGTGTCGCCGCCCAGTTCGCGCATGTCGTCGTTGCACCATGCAATCGGGCTCACGCCCCAGCGGATCGTCATTTTCTCTCTCCGTCGATTCGGGTTTCATAGTCGCGGCGTGCCGCCCGCACTTCGGCGCGGGTTGATACTTCGGGGACGGCGACGTCCCACCAATGACCGCCCGCCTCGGTCGTGATCATCGGGTCGGTGTCGATGACGATCACATAGCTTTTCGCCGATTGCCGGGCCCGGACGAGCGCGGCCTCGAGCTCGGCGATTCCGGACACCTTCTCGGCCGCGGCGCCCAGGCTGCGCGCATGGGCCGCGAAGTCGATATCGGGCAGCATTTCGTGCGCCGTGTCGACGAGCAGATTGTTGAACGGGCGTCCCCCCGTTCCCTGCTGCAGCCGGTTGATGCACCCGTAACCGCGGTTGTCGAGCAGCACGACCGTGATCTTGTGCCCAAGCATCACCGAGGTCGCGAGTTCGGAATTGAGCATCAGATAGCTGCCGTCGCCGACCATCACATAGACGTCGCGCGCCGGGTCGGCCATCTTGACGCCAAGCCCGCCGGCGACTTCGTAACCCATGCACGAAAAGCCGTATTCGACATGATAGCCGCCGGGGCGGTGGCTGCGCCAAAGCTTGTGCAATTCGCCGGGAAGCCCGCCCGCGGCACAAACCACGGTCGCATCCTCATCCGCCTGCCGCCACACCGCGCCGATAACCTGCGCGTCCGACGGCAGCGCGGGGCCCGATGCCGTCGCGACATCCCACGCGGCGTTCCATTCGGCGACCGCACGCTCGTTCGCATCGCGCCACGCCGCGTCGACCTGCCAGCCGCCAATCGCCTCGGCCACGCCCTCCAGCACCTCGCGCGCGTCGCCGACAACTGCCTCGGCGCCTTGCTTGATCGCATCGGGTGCCGCGATATTGACCTGGATCAGTCGCTTGCCCGCGAACAGCGTACGCGACCCCGTCGTGAAATCCTGCAGGCGCGTGCCGACGCCGACGATCAGGTCGGCCGCCTCGGCGGCCGCGTTCGCCGCGCTGGTCCCGGTGACCCCGATGCTGCCGAGCGCTTGCGGGTGATTCCAGGGAAGCGCGCCCTTCCCCGCCTGCGTCTCAGCCACCGGGATGCCGGTGGCTGACGCGAGCGCGGCGAGTTCGGCCTCCGCGCCCGAATAGAGCACGCCGCCGCCGGCAACGATCAACGGCGCCTTCGCATCGCGGATCGCATCGACGAGGCCGTCGAACTCGGCGCGGTCGGGCCGGGGCCGGCGCTGTCGCCACACGCGCGGCGAAAAGAAGTCTTCGGGATAGTCGTAAGCCTCGGCCTGCACGTCCTGACAAAGCGCCAGCGTGACCGGCCCGCACAGCGCGGGATCGGTCAGCACGCCCATCGCCCGCGGCAGCGCGTCGAGGATCTGCTCGGGCCGCGTGATCCGGTCGAAATAGCGTGACACGGGGCGGAAACAGTCGTTCGCGCTTATGGTCGCGTCGGCGAAATCCTCGATCTGCTGGAGCACCGGATCGGGCCGGCGGCTGGCGTAGACGTCGCCGGGCAGGAACAGCACGGGCAGCCGGTTGACATGCGCAAGCGCCGCCGCGGTGACCATGTTCGTCGCACCGGGACCGATCGAGGTCGTGCACGCCATCGCACGCTGCCGCCGGCTCGCCTTGGCAAAGGCGATCGCGGCATGCGCCATGCCCTGCTCATTATGTCCGCGGAAGGTCGGAAGCACGTCCTCCATTTCGGCAAGCGCTTCGCCTATCCCAGCGACATTCCCGTGGCCGAAGATCGCCCATATGCCGGCGAAATAGGGCATCTCGATGCCGTCGACCTCGACCCGCTGTACCGCGAGCCAGCCCGACAGCGCCTGCGCCATCGTCAATCTTGTGGTCTTGCTCATGCCGCGACCCTAGCACGGCGGGCGCTGCGCCAGCCATCGGCGAGGACGCGCAGATTTTCGCCGAGTGCCTGAATGGCCGCCTCATCGTCGATGGCGCCGGTCAGCCATTGCTGCGCCACGTCGTGGAAGATCGTGCGTCCCACGGCGAAGCCTTTGACAAGCGGGAAAGCGGCCGCCGCGACGATACCTGCGAGCACCTCGTCCTGCGGCGCCGACAGGCCGAGCAGAACGATACCGCGGCACAGCGGGTCGTGGCGCAATATCGCTTCCTCGCTCGCCGCCCAAGCGGCGGCATCGGTCGTCGGCTCCAATTTCCACCAGTCGGGATAGATGCCCAGCGAATAGACATGATCGATCACCGACGCGATCGTCCCGCTGTCGACCGGGCCATGCTTCGAGGCGATGATTTCGAGCAGAAATTCGTGGCGCGTGCGGCGGCACGCGTCGAAAAGCCGAAGCAGCTGCCGGTCCTGTCGCGCTCGCATCTCGGCATCGTCATCGGGATGATAGAAGACGAGGCATTTGACGACATGATTTGTCGGCCAGTCGCGCAGCGTCATGCCGACGTCGGGAGACCCCTCGAACCGGACGGGGCGCGATCCCGGAACCTCGATCGGCCGTCCGATCCAATAGGGGTGGTCGGCCGCCGCCTCGAGCGCGCGCGCACCGAAGCGGCCGTCGAGCAGCATGCCATAGCAAGGGTCGCCCGCGCCCATCCGGTGCAGCGCCTCGAGCGCCAGATTCTTGAAATGATGGACCCGCGCCTCGTCGCTTTCGCCAAGCTCGGCAAGCAGATCGTCGAACTGGCTGCGGTGATCGATCGCGAGGACGGTCAGCTCGTGGCGGTCGCCTTGGCGGTTGGTCGACCAGTGAATCTGTTCGAGTTCGACGCTTTCGCGAAGCCGGTGCGGCCATTGGCCGGCCAGAAAATGTTGCAGTTCTTCCCACGAAGCCATCGCCGGTGCGCAGCCATGGCGCGACACGACGAGGGCGCCGCAGGCATTGGCGATCTCGCAGCATTTCTCGAGCGGCATGTTGCGCAGCCAGCCGCGCAGGAAGCCCGCCATGAAGGCGTCGCCTGCACCCAGCACGTTGAACACTTCGATCGGAAAGCCGCGGCCGACGATCCCGCCGTCGAGCGAAGCCGGAATGTCGTCCGGGAAAGCGACGCAGCCATCGGCGCCGCGCTTGCAGACGAGGAGCGCCGCGCTCTTCGACCGGATCGCGCGAAGCGCCGCGAGCGTGTCGGTCGAACCGCCGAGGATATGAATCTCCTCCTCGGTGCCGACGATCAGGTCGCAGAGCGGCAGGACGCGCTGGAGCGCCTCCGTAACCCCCTGATCGGCGACGAAGCGGTCCTCGCCATTGTCCTTGCCGGCCAACCCCCACAGCACCGGCCGATAGTCGATGTCGAAAACGACGCGCCCGCCGGCATCCTTCATCAGCGTCGCCGCCTTGATGCTGGCCTCGAAGACTCCGGGCTGCGACAGGTGCGTGCCGTTGACGAGCAGCGCGCCCGCCGACCGGACAAGGGCCGGATCGATGTCGTCGGCGCACAGCGCCATATCGGCGCAATTTTCGCGGTAGAAGATCAGCGGAAATGTGTCGGGATCGCGAATGCCGAGAATCGCCAGCGCGGTGAGACGATCGGGATCGGTCCGGACGCCGCTCGTCGCAACGCCTTCGCGTTCCAGTTCCTCGACGATGAAGCGACCGAAATGGTCCGCCCCGACGCGCGTGATCAGACCGGAACGAAGGCCGAGACGGGCGGCTCCGATCGCGGTATTCGTCGGACTGCCACCGATATATTTGGCGAAACTCGCCATGTCCTCGAGCCGCCCGCCGATCTGCTCGCCATAGAGGTCGATTCCCGCGCGCCCCAGCGTAACGACGTCAAGTGGCCCCCCGCCGTCCGTTTTATCCCCTTGTTGCGCCATCGCTTTCCAGACCATCCTTCCTTGGTCTGTAACACATATTCCAACTTTAGAATGTTTGCAACATATGTTTCATACGCTTTGCGGATTGGAACGGTCAGGTTCCGACATTGTCCCGGGCTTTCCCGTCGGTGCGTGTCGCCTCGAAGGCGAAATTGATCACCAGCGCCTGCGCGAGGCACATGGACGCCGAAAGCGACCGGAACTTGCGTACCTCGGCTTCGCGGATCTGCAGGACATGCTCGGCGGGCTTGGCGACCGGGCTGACAAGGCTGTCGCTGATCGCGAGAACGCGGCCACCGCTCGCCTTCGCGGCGTTGACCACCGCGACCGTTTCTTCGGAATAGGGATGAAAGCTGATCGCGATCAGCAAATCGTCGGGTCCGATCGCATGGACCTGCTGAAGTCCCAGCCCGCCGACCCCGTCGATAAAGACTGTCCGCTTGCCCGCCTGGAGCAATGAATAGGCGATATAGGATGCGACCGGGAACGAGCGGCGAAAGCCCGCGACATGAACCGTGTCGGCGGCCATCAACAGGTCGACTGCCGCGCGCATGTCGGCGCCGCTGACCGTCTGCAGCAGATTCTGGATCGCCAGACTGTTGCCCTCGACGAACTCGGACAGGAGATTCTCCGGCTCGGCCTCGCGCGCGTTGGTGGCCTGGTCGAGTTGCCGGACGCGCTCCGAATAGCCGAGCGCGGCATTGTTGCTGAGCAGCCCGTCGCGGAACAGCCGCTGCATCTGGCTCGCGCCCTCGAACCCGAAGCTCTTGGCGAAGCGCACGATCGCTGACGGCTGGACGCCACAGCGATCGGCTATAACCGCCAGCGTTTCGAGTGCGATATCGTTCGGTTCGTCCAGAATATAGCGTGCGATCTGCTTCAATCGCTTGCTCAGCGTTTCATACCGGCTCACGATCTCGGCGCGGAGCTCTTCCGCCGAAACGGGGGCGGTAGCGACATCGTTCAACTTCATTCTCCCCGCTTGTCGGTCAAAAACGGAATATCTGTTCAAAACTTGTAACGCAACTGTCGCCCTGTGCCATTTTCTCCGCTATGGAATAAATGTTTCGCACAACCAACATATGGAACAAGATTTCAATTGGAGAGGCTTGAATGCACGACATTGCACTGATCGGCGCCGGCAGGATCGGCAAAATCCACGCGGCCAACGTCGCCGCGAACCCGCGCCTGCGACTGGCGCGGGTAGTTGACCCCTTCCCCGAAGCCGCCGCCGCGGTGGCCGCACATTATGATGCGCGCGTCTCGACGATCGAGGAAGCGCTGGCGGATCCCGCGATCGCAGGCGTTGTCGTCGCGAGCTCGACCGACACCCACCTTCCCTACAGCCTCGCCGCAGCGGAAGCGGGCAAGGCGATCTTCTGCGAAAAGCCGCTCGATCAGGATCTGGCCGCCGCACGCCGGTCGTCGGCGCGGTTCGAGGCGCTGAATGCCCGCCTGTTTCTGGCCTTCAACCGCCGCTTCGACCCGAATTTTGCCGCATTGCAGGCGCGGCTCGCGGCCGGCGCGGTCGGCACGCTCGAAACATTGCACATCATCAGCCACGACCCCGCACCGCCGCCGGTCGATTATGTCAAGGTGTCGGGCGGCATCTTCAAGGACATGGTCATCCACGATTTCGACATGGCGCGCTGGCTGCTCGGCGAAGATGTCACCGAAGTCTTTGCCAGTGCCTCGGTCCTCGTCGACCCAGCGATCGGCGAAGCGGGCGACGCCGATACCGCAAAGACGATCCTGCGCACGGCATCGGGTCGCCTCTGCGTAATCTCGTCGAGCCGGCGGAGTGGCTATGGCTACGACCAGCGGATCGAGGCGTTCGGGTCGAAGGGCATGATCCGCGCGCAGAACCAGCTCGAGACGACGGTCGAGACATGGGGCGAGGCGGGCGCGGCCGCCGACCGCTTCCAGAACTTCTTCCTCGATCGCTATGCCGTCGCCTATGCGCGCGAGACCGGGCATTTCGCCGACATTCTCGACGGCAGCACGGCGCCGCTCGTCGATTTCCGCGACGGCGTCGCGGCGCTCGCATTGGCCGAGGCGGCCGCCTACTCGGCCCGGACCGGCGAGCGCGTTCTCCTGTAAAGCAGAAAGCGGGCGGCGAAACTCGCCGCCCGCTTTCTTCACGCCACCCGACAAGCAAAAAGAAAGGGCCGGGTTTCCCCGGCCCCCAGTTTTCCAGTGCCCCTGCAGCGGATCAGAATTTGAACTGGATGCCCGTCTTGACCGAATAGCCGTAGCGTTCGACTTCATCGATGCGCGAGGGAATACCCTGATAGGTGCGATAAGGTTCGTCGTTGAGGTTCGACCCTTCGAGGAAGATCGTCACATGCTTCACGATATCGTAGCCGATGCGCGCGTCCCACTGATTGAACGCCCCGACATAGATGTCGGTGTCGGTGTCCTCGCCGGGTTCGAGCAGATAGGCCGAGCGATAGGTATAGGCGATACGCGCCGACAGGCCGCCCTTTTCATAGGACAGGAAGGCCGAGGCCACCCGGTTCGACTGGCTGGCGAGCGGCAGGCGCTCGGTACCGCGTCCCGGTATGCCCTTCGCCCGCGACTTGACGAAGGTAATGCTGCCCCCGATGCTGAAGCCGTTAAGCGGCGACGGCAGGAAGCTGAGTTCGGTCTGCGCGTTGATTTCGATGCCCTTGACGAAGGCACTGTCGGCGTTGACCGGCATCGTTACCTGCGCATCGACCAGCGGCTGCCCGGCAAAGGTCCCGCTCTGCTCCGTCGTCGCCGAATAGATCGGGTTCGAGATCGTCTTGTAGAAGCCGGCGACGCTGACGATGCCCTTGCGACCGATGTAGAATTCGCCCGCAAGGTCATAGTTGGTCGAGGTCAGCGGCCGCAGGTTCGGATTGCCCTGTTCGACTTCATTGTCGCCGGTGTTGACGATCGTCGTCGGGGCAAGCTGCTCGTAGTTCGGCCGGCCGATCGCCCGGGTCACCGCAGCGCGGAAAACCAGCGACGGCGACGCGTCCCAGCGAAGGTTCAGGCCCGGGAACCAGTCGGTATAGCTTTGCGATCCGAAGCTGTCGTAATCCTTGCCGAGGTCGGCGACCGTCGTCGTGTCGAGCACGTCCTTCGCCGCGTAATTGCTCTTCGTCTTTTCCATGCGAACGCCGGGAATGGCGGTGAACGGACCGACCTTCAGCGTCGCCATCGCATAAGCGGCAAAGATCTTCTCGCGGATCAGGAAGTCGCCGGCCAGGCTGTCGCCGACGGTGCCTTCCTCGTCGAGCTCGAAGCCGCTCAGGTTGGAGGTGAAGAAATTGTCGGCGGCCGGGCGGCTGATCGTGGCACCGAAGGGGTAGCGCCCCTTGAAGATACTGTCGATCGACTCGCCCTGGACCTGATCCAGCGTGAAATCATCCTCATAGCCGTCGTAAATTACCGATTCCGCGTCGTTCGTCTTGCGCCGGTTGGTATATTTGACGCCGACCTTGATCGAGGAATCGTCGCCGATAGCGATCGGCGTCCGGAAATCGGCGCGCAGCTGGTACAGCGTCTCGCGCGCCCGGCGATGTTCGTAGCTCGTCTCGTCGAACTCATAGATTCCGGGATCGAAGGCGCTGGCATCCGGACGGAACACCGGAATGCTTCCCGACAGATCGTAGGAGCCGGTCACGCCCTCGCCTTCGAACGAAATCTCGTCGCGGTGGGGGTCGCGCTTGTCGGCGCGTGTGTAGCCGCCCTCGATCCGCAGCCAGCTCGGCCCCAACTCGAACTCGCCGCCCAGCGTCGTGGTGATGGTCGACGACGATTCGGCGCGCGACCGCAGCGCGCGCGAGACTTCGGCCTCGGCGAAGTCGCCGCTCGTCGCGGTCTGGTTCGTGATCTCGTCCTCATCGAGCTCGATCGTGAAGCCCGGGCGCGTTTCGGTGTCCTTGTACTTCGAATAGAGGAAACGCGCGTAGGTCTTCACCGTATCGGTCGGGCGCCAGTCGAAGTTCGCGACCGCGCCATAACGCTGGCGGCGGGTATGATAGTCGCGGATCGTCTGTTCGAGCGGTAGGAACTGGCCGTTGACCTCCTCCCAGCTCCCGCCCGACTGGACGTTTTGCGCTTCGAACTCGCGGTTCGAATAATTGAGCGCAAGCACCACGCCGAACTGGTCGTCGGGACCGAAGCGCGATCCGAAGGAAGCATCGAACTCGTAGGGGTGTTTGCCGTTGATGTCATATTTGCCATAGGCGGCGCGCAGGCTGCCAAAGGTTCCCGGGCGGTCGAAGGCCGACACCGTTTCGATATTTGCGGCGCCCGCGATCGCGTTGGCGTCCATGTCGGGAGTCAGCGTCTTCGAAACGGTGATCGCCCCGATCAGCGCCGACGGAATGTCGTCGAGTTTCACCTGGCGCGAATCGGGTTCGGGGGCGGCCGCAGTCTGGCCGTTCAGGGTCACGTTCAGCAGGTCGGGCGAAACCCCGCGAACGGTCAGATAGCGCCCTTCGCCCTGATCGTTGGCGACACTGAGGCCCGGAAGGCGGCGGAGCGTTTCGGCGACATTCTGGTCGGGAAGACGCCCGACGTCGTCGGCGCGCACTTCGTCGACCTGCGTGTCGGTGTTGCGCTTCGTTTCCAGTGCGGCACGATCGGCGGCGCGGCGGCCGCTGACGACAATGGTATCGTCCTGTCCCGCCTCGGCCGGAGAAGCCTGTGCCCAGGCACCCGTCACCGGAGCAGCCAGACATGTCGTAAGCAAAAGCGCCCGTGCGAACCGCCGTGTCATTTTATCGCCTCTCCTCCCCGGCACGACTCCCTGTCGCGCTCGTTTCGGACATCATAATGACATATTTATTCCATATTGCAAGTGAAATAGAATATATCTTGCACAATGATGGTTCACGCCGCACGAAAAGGCGGCGCAATGCGCACCGCCTGACATGTCGCTGACAGGAATTTCAGTCGGATAGCGGCCAGCGGACCCGAACCTCGAGACCGCCGAGCGGCGAGCGCGCCAGCTCCAGCTCGCCTCGCGTCGCTTCGGCCAGCTCGCGTGCTATGGCAAGGCCCAGCCCATAGCCCTCCTGCGCCGAATCGAGCCGCGCACCGCGCAGGATTGCCTCATCGCGCTGCACGGTATCGAGCCCCGGCCCGTCGTCGCCGACCGTCAATACGCGCCTGTCCGCCATCGTATCGATCGCAACCCGGACGAGACGGCGCGCATGGCGCGCGGCGTTTTCCAGCAACGGTCCCAGCAGTTCGGCGGCATCGTCGCTCGCGAGCGGCAAAGTCGCGCTCTCGTCGCATGCAATCGAAAAGGCGATACGCTCGCCCGCTTCGGTCTGCTCGATCACCGCGACGAGTCGCTCGATCAACGGCAGCGCGACGGTGCTGCGGCCTTCATGGACCAGGCTGATGCGCGTCCGGGCCAGCTCGCCGTCGATCGCCGCTCGCATCGCGGCAATCGAGGAATCAAGCCCGTCGGCGATCTGCAACGCGCCGCTTTCCCTGGCCCGCGCGCTTTGCGCGGCGAGCGCTGCAAGCGGAGTCTTGAGGCCGTGCGCCAGGTCGGCGGCGCGGCGGCGCGCGCGGACCAGATCGGCTTCGCGCGCGTCGGCCAGCGCATCGATCGATCCGGTCAGCGGCGCGAGCTCGCGGGGATAGCCATCGCCGAGACGCGCCGACGCATCCCGGCGCAAACGCTCCACATCCTGCCCGACGCCGCGCAGGGGACGCAGCCCCAATCCCACCTGCGCCCACGCCGCCAGCGCGAGCACCATCCAGAGGAGCGCCAGAAACAGGGCCATCTCGCGTCCGAACTCGCGTTGCGCGGGAACCAGCTTGGCCAGATCATAGCCGAGCTGAACGATCACTGCAGGCTCGCGCGGCTGGAGGCGGATGGCGCGCTCCATCAACAGGAGCCGCTGCCCGAAGGGACCGTCGGCCCGGCGAACACGCCATTCGTCCGACGGCGCCGCTTTCGGGCGTGGCAAGTGGCTGTCCCACAGCGATACCGAACGGATCGCACCTTCGGCTCCCGATACCTGCCAGTAAAGCCCGCCCGCGGGGACAGCGAACCGCGGATCCGCCGGTTCCGAACCGGCCACCGGAACCCCGCGCGCCAGTTGCAGGTCGGCGAGGAGCGGGCGGACCTGGACCAGCAGTTCGTCTTCGACCCGCCGCTCGATATGGCCGTTGAACAGCCAGGTCATCGCAAACCAGGCCAGCACCAACGCCAGCGCGATCGCGACGCCGGCTCCCGCAATCAGCCGAAGCCGGAGCGAGCCGCGTGTCACGCGGCAGTCACCGGCAACAGATAGCCGAAGCCCCGGCGGGTCTGGATTGTATCGGCGCCCAGCTTGCGGCGCAGCCGCGCGATCAGCGCCTCGATGGCATTGGCGTTCTCGGTATCGGCGTCGCCATAGAGGTGATCGGAAAGTTCGGTAGCGGGCACCGCGCGGTCGGGGTGATGCGCCAGATAGTCGAGCAGCCGGTATTCGAGCGGCGACAGCTTGACCAGCGTGCCGTCGAGGGTCGCCGTCATGCGATGCGTGTCGATCCGGAGGCCGCCGACCTCCAGCGTCGGGCTCGACCGGCCCGCGGCGCGGCGGATCAGCCCACGCACGCGCGCAACGAGCTCCTCCATCGCCCACGGCTTGGCCATATAGTCGTCGGCGCCGGCCTCGATCCCGGCAACCTTGTCGGTCCATTCGCCGCGCGCGGAAAGGATCAGCACCGGAAAGTTTCGCCCCGCCTCGCGCCAGCGCCTGACCACCGACAGCCCGTCGAGGCGCGGCAGACCCAGGTCGACGACGGCAACGTCATAATCTTCGACATCGCCGTTGAACCACGCCTGCTGTCCGTCGCCGGCAAGGTCGACGACGAAACCCGCGGCGGTCATCCCCCGGACGAGTTCGGAAGCAACGACCGGATCGTCCTCGACTACCAATGCGCGCATCAATCATCCTCGATCTTGATTATCCGGCCGGTCTTGGCGTCGATCTCGACCTCGCGCACCCTGCCGCCGCCGGTCAGGATTTTCACCTCATATTTGAAGCCGAAGGATTCGCGTTCCAGCTTGACCTTGAGCACGTCGCCCGGAACGCGCTCGGTGGCGATGGCCAGCACGCGCGCGATCGGCAGGATTTCTCCGCGCGCCAGCGCAGCGCTCGCCGCGCGTTGATCGTCCTTGTCGTCCTTCGCAAGCGTCAGGGCAGGGGAAGCGAGTGCGGCGAGCGCGGCCGCGATAAGAAGCGTCTTTTTCATGCGTCCTTCCTGCCACAGAAGCGCTGACAGCAAGCTGACATGATACGGCCCGTATTTATCGGCGAACGGCATTGATGAAATATATTTTCTGATTTATGATGTGTCGATAAATTTATTCCACATAGGAGAGGCCCGTGAAGCGCATCCTGCTTTTGACCACCGCATTGCTGGCGGCTTGCGCCGCGCCGGGCGCCGGTGCCGACACCCCGGCCGCGGACGCTGAATCGCTGAAGCTCGAGAAGGTGGTCATGCTGATGCGGCATGGCATTCGCCCACCGACAAAGGCGGCGGTCGTGCCGCCGGGCTATTCGGCGGAGACATGGCCCGACTGGCCCGTCGACTTCGGCCTGCTGACACCGCGCGGCGCGGCGGGAGTCAAGCTCCTCGGCGAAAGCGACCGTGCCCATTTTGGCGACCGCGGCCTGTTTCCCGGCGGATGCCCGGCATCGGGAACGATCGTTCTGAAAGCGAGCTACAAGGAACGCACGATCAATACCGCCCAATCTTGGGCCGACGGCTTCATGCCCGGTTGCACCGCGACGGTATCGCATCCCGCCGGATCCGACGATGATGCCATCTTTCACGGACTCGACGGCGGCCCGGCCTCGTTCGACGGCAAGCGCGCCTATGACGCCGCGCTCGCGCAAGCGCCCGAGGGCGGCCTTGCCGCCGAGACCGAGCGTCATCGCGGCGAGCTGACGCTGCTTGCCAGAATACTCGATTGCGCGGTGCCCGCCTGCCCGCTTGTCGCCGAGCCAAGCCGCCTTGTCGCACAGCCGCACGATCGCCCCGACCTCGAAGGCCCGCTCGACGTCGGCTCGACCGCCAGCCAGACGCTGCTGCTCGAATATCTGGAAAGCAAGCCGATGCAGGAGGTCGGCTGGGGCCGCGTTACCCGCGCCGAAATCGAACAGCTGTTGCGCTTCCATCCGCTGAAGTTCCGTTATGCGAACCGCCCCGGCTATATCGCCGCGGCCGCGGCGGCGCCGATCGTCAACGAAATCGTAGAAGCGCTTGGCGAGAAGAGTCCGGCGCGCCTTACCCTGCTCGCCGGCCATGATACCAATGTGGCGGATCTCGGAGGTTTCTTCGACCTTCACTGGCAGGTACCGAGCTATCCGGCCGACGAGGTGCCCCCCGGCAGCGCGTTGGGCTTCGAGCTGGTGAGCAACGACAGGGGCGATCGCTACGTCCGCGCCTTCTACCGTGCGCAAACGATGGACCAGCTCCGCAATCTGGAGCCGCTGGGTCCGGGAGATGCCCTGTTCCGTCGCTACCTTCCCATCCCCGGATGCGGAAACTCGGTCGAGGCGACCGCCTGTAGCTGGAGCGCCTTCACCCGGCTTGCCGCGCCGCGCGGCTAGCTAGCCTCCGAAGCTGCGCTGAACTGTCAGGCCGACATAGCGCCCGCTGCGGAGCACGCGCAGTTCGCGGTAGCGCAGCGCACTGTCTCCGCGGACGCCGGTATAGATATCGCGCGTTCGCGTAGCTGCGCTGTCGGTCAGATTCTTGCCGAACAGACGGAACGTCCAGCGGGCGTCAGGATGATATTCGGCAAACAGATCGAGCCGGCCGGCCAGACGGTCGCGCTCGACTTCCTCGACCTTGAAGCCCGTCTCGGTCCGCGCAAAGGCATAGCTTCCGCCCCAGCGCAGCTTCCACGCCGGGATGTCGTGGGTGAATGCCACCTTGGCTTCGACCGGAAGGTCGCCCGAGATACTGCGCCGCGCGCCCGTGGTCGGATCGGTCGCCCGACTGCGCCGCGCCATCATATCTGCGGTGACGACGACGCCCTTTGCGCCCAAGCCTTCCAGCGGCCACTTCAGCGACGCCTCGAATATATCGCGCCGCGCCGAGCCGATGTTGCCGACGGCATCGAAAACGGTGCCATCGATGACGACGGGCAGCTGGTCGACGAGATTGCTTATCCATTCGCGCCGGACGGCGAGGGTAAACGATCCCGCACCGAACCGGCGTTCATATGTCGCCTCCAGCCGCCAGAGGCTGTCGGGCTCGAGATCGGCATTGCCGGCGCTGACGGTTCCGTTGGTGAGCGACGCGGCGCCCACGAAATCCCCGAAGTCGAGCTGCCCCACCTCGCGCTCGATCAGCAGGCGCAGCGTCCGGTCGGCCGCCGGAGTCCAGCTCAGCCGCGCCCGCGGCTTCCAGAAGGCGAGCGATTTGACAAGGTTGACGTCGCCGGTTTGCGACAGGCGCGACATTTCGTACCGGACCCCCAGTTCGGCATTCACGTGCGGATTCAATGCGCCGCTGGCGGTCGCGAACAGCTCTGCCCGGCGCTCGGTAACGCGAACGTCCGCGTGAGGAAGAACGACGGGCTCGCCGTCTTCGACCAGCGCATTGCGGCTGTCGAGGCCATTGATCGCGCCTTCCGCACCGGCTTCGATCGTCAGGCCTCCCCGGCGATGGCGGAGCGATGCGCGCAGGATCGCTTCGCTGGCATCCGAGCGCTCGTCCGAAACGCTGTTACCCGATGCCGATGCTTCCCGGTCGATGCCAAGCGTTGCGACCGAACGATAGCTTCCCACGACCTCGAGATCGTTCGCCGGGCCCAGCGCGCGCTCATAACGCAGACCGCTTTCATAGGTGCGCGCGGTCTCACGCTCGCTGCCATCGATGGTGTCCGGCGCGGGAAAACGGACGGCATAGGCGATATCGGCGAACTTCCGCTTGTCCTGGACCAGCGCGTTGATGTGCAGCGTGCCGCCCAGCAAAGGTTGACGGTAAGCGAGTGTCGCCTGCACGACGCGGGCTCCCTCGGGCTGCGCATAGTCGACCAGCCGCAGCGGCGAGCCGTCGGCGGCGAACCGGTTGCGGATGCCGAACCCATGCTCGTCGTCGATTTCGCGATAGGCGGTGGCGAACAGGTCGACCACCCGGTCGTGCCGATCGAGCGTCGCCTGCGCGGAAATCCGCGGGGCGTGCAGTCCGTGGCGATAAAGGGCTTGCTCGGCCTCGATCCGGCCGCTGATCCGGCCGGCCTTGACCAGTATGACATTGGCCAGCAGGGCATAGCCCTGCATGTCATAGCTCGCCGTTCCGGCACGGATCAATTCGATCCGCCCGACACGCGCCGCAGGAATGCGCTTCAGGATGGTCGCGAGCGTATCGGTCTTTCCCGATGGCCGCTGGCCGTCGATCAGGACATTGCCCGCCGCGCCCGAATAGCCGCGCACGTCGGTATCGCCTTCGACGATCGTGAAGCCCGGGAGCAGGGCCACCATCTCATAGGCGTTCGACGGTTGCGTCCGGTCGAAGAAACTCCTGTCGTAGACCGGGCCTCCCGTATCCGCCCCCTCCTGCGCCGCTGCGGCCGCAGCCGCGCCGAACCCGGCCAGCAGGAGCAACCCGATACGAATGGTGCGCGACATGATGGGCCGACCTTCCAGAAAGCGGCCGCCCTCGACCGCTCCGGAAGCTCCATTGGGCTCTTCGACCTTACAGCTGCCCCCCTCGGCCTGTCAGCCTGATGTCAGCCAGGATGGCTTGCCTCGCTCGCGCGGAAGGCGGCCAACTCCCGGAAGACCGGCGCAACGTCCGTTCAGGATGCTGGAATACGGAGAAATGGCGCACCCGAAGGGATTCGAACCCCTGGCCTCTGCCTTCGGAGCGGGTACCAACAGGCTATGCTATTCAACGCCAGAGCCTGTTTTTCTACGCTAAGCTACTAATATATCATCGGAAAGGTGAAAAACACTTCCGCCGATGCTAACCTGGGCTCCACCAAGAATACGCCCCCTGCTGCTTACGCAATGCTTTCGCGGAAGCACGATGGTTCGAAGAGGTTGTAGCCCATGGGTAGGATTACCAAACGCCTTGTAGAGGCGGCCCTCGCCGAGGCGAAGGACTATTTCATCTGGGATGATGAACTGCCGGGTTTCGGTATCCGGATATTCGCGTCGGGCAAGCGCAGCTACGTCATCCAGTATCGGACCCACAGGCGGTCCCGGCGTCTCACGATCGGCAGGCACGGCATATGGACTCCTGAAATGGCGCGCCGCGAGGCGCGCATTCAGCTCGGTCGTGTGGCTCAAGGTGAAGATCCAGCGGAGGAGCGACAGATCGACAGGCAGGCGATAACGGTCAAGGAGCTTTGCGCCTTGTATCTGACCGACCTCAACGCCGGACTCATCTTGGGCAAAGGTGGGCGGCCGAAAAAGCAATCGACCATCGACACCGATACAGGTCGCATCCACCGCCACATCGTGCCGCTGCTCGGACCGCGAAGGGTCAAGGATCTGGACAAGGCCGACATCAACAAGGCGATGAAAGACATCATGGCCGGCAAGACAGCGGTCAGCGTCAAGACAGCGAAGCTGCGAGGCAAGGCGATTGTGAGAGGCGGCGCCGGAACTGCCGCCAGGACTATTGGCTTGCTGGGAGGCATCCTGACCTATGCCGTCGAGGCGGGAATCATCGAAATCAATCCGGCGTTCGGTATCCGCAAGCCAAAAGACAATGTTCGCGACCGCCGATTGTCGGAAGCCGAGTACCGCTTGATCGGTACCAAACTCCGCGATGCGGAGCTCGATGGGCAATATGCGATAGCTGCCCAGATTATCAGACTGCTGGCGCTTACCGGTTGCCGTCGTAGCGAACTCACCAAGCTTCGGTGGGGCGAAGTCGACATCGAAAGCAGCTGTCTTCGCCTGGAGGACAGCAAGGAAGGAAAATCGGTCCGGCCCGTCGGCTTGCATGTCATCGAATGCCTGCAAAAACAGGAGATGTCAGAGGCTCGAACTTATGTGTTCCGGGGCACTGGCCGCGACAACGCCTTCGGCGCCCTTCCCGATCACTGGACGAAGATACTCGGCGGATGCGGTCTGGACGACATCACACCTCATGTGCTGCGGCATAGTTTCGCCAGCGTCGCAAATGATCTCGGTTTCACCGAAACCACCGTCGCCGCTTTGCTTGGACATGCCAAAGGGTCGGTAACCGGCCGCTACATCCACACAATGGACGCCGCGCTCGTCGCAGCCGCCGACACGGTTGCCGGATACATCCACGGCCTTCTTGACGGAGCCCATTACAAGCTGACGGCTTACGCTCTCGATCATGCTTCCCGAAAGCAAACTCTTGCGAGCTTTCTGGCTAGCGCCGTTGGAGAGGGGGAAGCCGGCATCGACGCAAGCGGCGAATCTTTCGACGCTTGAGGTCGCCAGGGTCACATCTCCGTCAGGACCGTTCCTTTGATCGGGCCAATTATGGTCCGGTTACAAGGAGTAAGACATGGTCAAGGACGTCAAAACTTCGACAACCGATACGGCAATCAAGCCTCGCTATGTGACTACACCGGATGCAGCCATACACCTCGGCCTATCACCTCGAACCCTTGAGAAGCATCGATGCTACGGTACGGGTCCGACATATCGAAAGCTGGGCGGCCGGGTAGTTTATGGGATCGACGATCTTGAGGCTTGGGCCGAACTTGGAATGAGGCGGTCGACGTCCGATCCGGGGTGGGGCGAAGTGAGGCCTGCCAAACAGGGCTCGCCTCATGCTCCCGTCAAAGCCGCGAAGAGTTAGCGGAGCAATGTATGAGCCGGCATCGGTAATCCGGTGCCGGCTTTAGACCACACCGGCTCCTTCTGGCCGTTTGCGGAACGGCGGCTTTTGGCGGTCGAATGAAACTGGCGGACGCTCCAACTATTCCCGGCGTTCGCTTGAAAGCTCGATCTCCGTACTGGTGCAATCGAGGCGCAACCACGTTTCGCAGGAACCGAATAGACACTGACGGGCTCAGATTCCCGAAACCCGTCAGATGATCGGCGCGACACCTTATAATCCTGGCTGGAGCTCCCATATACGGATCATCGCGGCACACGTTCATCGTAGGCGGCCGCGGCTGAGAGACCTGGCGCTCCCGCTTACATGCAGGAGCCGCCCCATGCCGCCCGATTCCGATCAGCCCCAGTCGCCGGCCCCGGACACGCCTGCCCCAGCCAACGCGCAATCGAGACGATTTTTCCGCAAGAGCCGTAGACCATTCGCCCTGGATGACGCACGGCGCCAAGGGGACATCAGTCAGCTCGCCTTCTTGACGATGGGCGGACGGGATCCGGCGATAGCCTTCCTGAACACCGACAACGCCGCGCTCGGCGGCCGCCCGCTTACAGTCGCGACCGCGAGCCCCGAGGGATATGAACTGGTTGCGGCAGCGATCCGCCGCTGGCCGAGCGGCCCGGGATTCAAATGAGCCGCGCGATGAACATTTCGCTGCCGGAGGACGAGGTCAAGCGCCTATGCCTTCTGCAAGGTGTCAGCATCAGTGCGATCGAGCCGCTTCAGTCGGGCGGTACCCGCCTTGTCTGCGCATCCGGCTCCGGCGCCGAGGAAATGCGCCTTCGGCTCCGCGGTCACCTGATCGATGGCAATGTCCTCCGTTACCGCTTCTATCGCCCTCCGGCCACGCAGGAACGGCCATGAGGCCGGAGCGAGATTCCGCGGTGTGCGAACGTCTCTGCCGAACTCGAATAATATCGGTATTCGTGCCGCACATTTATCGGGATGTGCTATAGACATCCCATCACCTGAAATCGAACAAGCTCCATGTGACAGAGGGACGATCCGTGCTCTCGCTTGATGCAGGAGCACACACGATGTGCCTCATTCAATTGCTCGAAGACGAGCAGATTGCGCTCGTACGATACGCCGCCGCGACAAATCCTTCGGCGATCGACCGATATGGGCCTCTGATCGAAGATATCCGTCGGCGTCTGAAGGCCTTTCCCTATCAGCATCGCCCTTATTTTCCGCTCAACAGATTGCGGACGCAAACGGCTCGCTAGCACGTTCGCGAACACGCGCATCCTGAAACCGAAGAAAGATATCTGACATGGCCAAATCGCAAAAACGCAGCAATCGCGAGATTCGCAAACCCAAGGCCGCCAAGGCGAAGCCGCCGACCGCGCTCGCAGCCCAAGAGGCGTCTGCCGTGCAGATGACCGCCAAGCCGAAAGGCAATCGCTGACGCGCCGTCAAAAACTGCGGTGAAAGCTGACCAGATCGGCGTCGGGATCGCCATAACCGCAAATCAGGCCGCGCAGTATCTGCGCGGCCATCATCGAGAAGGTGATGCCATTGCCGCCATATCCCATCGCGGCATAGCAATTCGACATGCCGGGAATGCGACCGATGGTCGGTGTCCCGACCGGGCTGTCGCCGAAACTGCCGGCCCAGCTATACGCGGGCGTCGCGTCCACTCCCGGCAACAGGGCGGCAAGCTTTCTCGACAGCGTCGCTGTTTTATCGGAGAGCTTGGCGTCACGGAGAGCCGCGTCGCCGATTTCCTCATCCTCGCCGCCGCAGATGATTTCTCCACGCGGGGTCGTCCGTATGTAGAGGTAAGGATCAGCGGCCTCCCATATCATCGCGGCGGTCGGCCAGATGGCGCGGGGTTGTGGGCGGGTTGCGATCGACCAGCTCGAGATGATCTTGTTTCTCTTCCGCGGGATTCCCTTCATCATCTCATAGCCCGTCGCCATGACGACACGACGTGCGCGAATGCTCGGCCCGCGAGCCGAGACCAAGGTGACCCCCTCGCCCGTCGGCGCGATGTCACAGATATCGACGGGCGCGTAGAGCCGGGCGCCCCGCGCCAGCGCGACATTCAGATAACCCGCCGTGAGACGACGCGGATCGGCGGAGTAATTGCCGAATCCAATCAGCGCGTGGCGTCCCTTGATCCCGTAACGCTCCTGAACTGCAGCGGGTTTGAGCAATTCCACCTCGAAGCCCGCACGCCGCCGGGCGTCGGCTTCGACCGCAAGCCCTTCAGCATCGAGCACATTGCCGTCGAGATAGATCGAACCGCGCGTCGCACCATCGACGGCAAGGCCCAGCCGTTCGGTCCGTTCGCGTAGCGCGTCGACCGACTGGCGGGATCGCCGCCAGATGCGTTCGGCCTTTTCGCGCCCGATCCGCTCGGCCATCAAGGCCAGCGGCGTATCGAGTTCATATTGCAGCATCGCGGTCGACGCGGCGGTCGATCCTTCGGCGGGACCCCGGCGATCGACGATCACGATGTTGAGCCCCGCTTCCGACAACGCCTCCGCGATCAGCGCGCCCGACACGCCCGCCCCGACGACGAGCACGTCGCACGCTATATCCCTTGTCAGAGGCCGCGCTGCGATCGCGGGACGACGCCGTGCCGACCAGATCGACTGGCCGGTCCGGAGATCGCGATGATGGGTCGCCGATGCGCGGCTCACCGGGACAGGCGATCAGGCAAGATCGCGCACCTTGGCTTCGCGGGCCCAATGACGCCGGGTGCCCACGCCTTCGAACTTGTCGATCGCAACGACCCCGCCGTCCTTTTCGACCCCCGCCTTGTCGAGCAGCAATTGCGTCGCCTCGTCATGCGCGATCGTCTTGCAATGCCCATAGGCATCCATGAACCACTGCACTGCTGCGCCCTGCTTTGAGAGAGCCTCGGCCTGTTCCTCGGTGACGATCGACGCCACCGCGTCGAACAGCACCGAGGGGGAGCCCGTGAGCTGGCCGTCGGCCTTGAGCGTGCCTCCCTTGACCTTGATCCCGCCCACTTTAGGCGCAACGAGGAAGGCGGTGCCGCCGGCACTTTCGATGTTGTTTTTCAGCTTGTCGATCGCCGCCTTGTCAGATCCTTCGGCAAAGAGGATCGCCACCTTGCGGCCCTCCATCGTATCGTCGGCATTCTTCTGGATCGACAGCGCGTCGGACGTTTTGAGATCGACCGGCGCCCGCGCAGCCTTTTCCTTCGCCGGCAGATCGATGGCGAGCCCCATGGCGACACGCGTCGCGAGATCCTCATCGATGTTGCGAAGCTGGCCGACGACGCGGGCACGGACATGATCGAGCGTGACCTTCGACAATTCGAACACCAGCGCCGAGGCGATATGCGCCTGCTCATTCTCGGTCTGCGACAAATAGAACAGCCGTGCTTGGCTGAAATGATCGGCGAAAAGCTCGGCGCGAATGCGCAGCTTCTGCGCAGGGTCGTTCCGCTCGTCATTGGCCGTGAACGTCGCGAAGCCCGTTTCGGCGCTCGCGCGCGGGCCGCCATTCTCTCCCACTTCGGCAAGGCTGTTGGGCTCATAATTTGCGCGTCCGGTCGGCACGAGCGTCTGCATCATCCCGTCGCGCTGGAAATTGTGGAACGGGCATTTGGGCGCATTGATCGGGATCTGGTGGAAATTGGTCGTGCCCAACCGCGACTTCTGCGTATCGAGATAGGAAAAAAGCCGGCCCTGAAGCAGCGGATCATTGCTGAAATCGATGCCTGGGATGATGTTCGACGGTAGGAAAGCGACCTGTTCGGTCTCAGCGAAGAAATTGTCGACGTTGCGGTTGAGCGTCATGCGGCCGACGATCTCGACGGGGATATCCTCCTCCGGGATCAGCTTGGTCGCGTCGAGCACATCATAAGGCTGCTTCTTGGCGAAGGCTTCGTCGAACACCTGCACGCCGAGGTCCCACGCCGGAAAGTCGCCCGCATCGATCGCCTCGAACAGGTCGCGGCGATGGAAATCGGGATCGGCGCCGGCGATCTTGACCGCTTCGTCCCAGGTCGTCGACTGAATGCCGAGCACGGGTTTCCAGTGGAATTTGACGAACTTGCCGTCGCCCTTTTCGTTCACGAAGCGGAAGGTGTGAACACCGAACCCCTCGATCATGCGCAGGCTGCGCGGGATCGTGCGGTCGGACATCGCCCACATGATCATGTGCATCGCTTCGGGCATCAGCCCGATGAAGTCCCAGAAGGTGTCGTGTGCGCTGGCGGCCTGCGGATATCCGCGATCGGCCTCCATCTTGACGCTGTGGACGAGGTCGGGGAATTTCATCGCGTCCTGGATGAAGAAGACCGGGATATTGTTGCCGACGAGATCCCAATTACCGCTGTCGGTGTAGAGTTTGACCGCAAAGCCGCGCACGTCGCGCGGGGTGTCGATTGAGCCCGCGCCGCCCGCGACCGTCGAGAAGCGAACGAAGACCGGACAAGTCGCGCCTTCCTTCTGGAAGATCGAAGCCTTGGTCAGCTCAGGGATTGCGTTGGTGCATTCGAACACGCCGTGCGCGCCCGACCCGCGGGCGTGGACGATCCGCTCGGGGATGCGTTCATGGTCGAAGTGGAAGATTTTCTCGCGGAGAACGAAATCCTCAAGCAAGGTCGGTCCGCGCTCGCCCGCTCGCAGCGAATTCTGGTTGTCTGAAATGCGATGGCCGAAATTGTCGGTAAGAAACGCCGCCGTATCGGCCGATTTGCCGCCCGATGCCACATTCTGGTGCAGTTCTTCACCATTGCCGCGGCTCACCTCGATCTTCGGCTGGCCTTCGCCCGGCTGGTGTTCGCGAAGCGCATGCTCATTGGCGGGCGACGGCGGCGGAGATTTCGGCATCGGTCATTCCTTCTGCCGCTTGAGGCGACACTCCTACAATCCGCCGCTTCGCCTTATGTTGCGTGCCACTAGGCCATGGCGGCCAGAATCTCCTTAATCGCGACGAACGCAAAGCAGACCGAACTGTCGGCCACCCCGTAGGGCAGGAAAATATCGTCGCCGACGCGGATCGCGCCGCAGGTGTAGACGACATTGGGGACATAGCCTTCGCGGTCCTCGTCGGCGGCGGACAGGATCGGATTGGGCGTCCGGCCGATCACCTTCGACGGATCGGCCTTGTCGAGCAGCACCGCGCCGATCGCATATTTGCGCATCGCGCCGACCCCATGCGTCAACACCAGCCAGCCTTCATCAAGCTCGATCGGCGCGCCGCAATTGCCGATCTGGATGAGCTCCCATGGAAAGCGCGGCTCCAGCAATAATTCGCCGTCCTCCCACTGATCGACCGTGTCCGAGCGCAGCAGATAGAGATTCTTGCCATCCTGCCGACCGATCATGCAGAATTGCCCGTCGATCTTGCGTGGGAACAACGCCATGCCCTTGTTGCGTCCCGCCTTTCCCTTGATCGGGCTCAGCGTGAAATCCCTGAAATCGCGCGTCCGCAGCAGCTCGGACTGGATGTCTCGCCCGCTATAGGCGGTGTAGGTCCCGATCCATTCGCTTTTGCCGCTATCGCGCTCGAACTCGAGCAGCCGCAGATCCTCGAGCCCGTTGCGCTGCGCCTCGGTGATCGGGAAGATCACCGTGCCCGAAAGGGTGCTGTCCTTCTGCCGATAGAGCGAAACGACATCGTCGGGCTTGTCGTCGCGGTGCGGACCAAGCATCGCCGCCGTAGCGAAGGCAGGCTGCGGCAGCAGCGTCAGTTCGCGGTCGCAGGTAATGATTCCCTCGCGAAAGGCGATCGTCGAAATATGCCCCTCGCCGACCGCGCGCAGCGACAGGAGGATGCGGATGCAGCCTTCCTCCAGCCCGGTCTGGTCGGGATGACGAACGACGCTGGGGTTCATCAGCGCCGCCGCAGCATAGCTATATTCGTGACAGAAATAGGCGCCGATCAAGAGGCGCATCTCGCGTTTCAATGTAAGGCCTTCGAGGCCGAGTTTGGGTTCTATCTGCTCAAATCGATCCTCGAACACCTTCTCGATCTGCCAGTGCCGGTCGGCGAAATCGCGCAGCACCACGCTGAGCTCGGCGCGCACGGTGCGCGTGTCGAGCGTCACGATTTCGCGCGCCAGCCGCTGCACGCGTTCGAGATCGGGACCCGATGCTTGCCATGCGAGGTGAAAGGGCCGCACAACGACGCGCGTCGGGTCGGCATGGAGCCGCAATTCATCCTGAACCAGATGCACCATAATCCCCTCAGTCGGCGTTGCGGATAAAATCCCGGATCGCGTATGTCGCATGCTGATAGGCAAGTACCGACTCCGCCCCTTCGTTGAGGTTCAGGCCGCGCGGGTTAATGCCATCCTTGCTGCTCCCGGTCAGCGGATCGCCAACGATCACGCCGCGGTCATTACGCCCGGAAAACCATTCATAGGCGCGCCGCGCGTGCGCCAGCCAGATATCGTCGCCGGTCACATCATAGGCGGCCGAAGCGGCATCGATCGCGGCCCAAATCTCGAGCGGCTGCTGATCGAATGGCTGCGGCAGCTCATAGGCATGGCCGAAGCTGTCGGACCCGACGGGGCGATAGTGGCCATAAGGCGAAATCTGCGCATCGTTGATCCACCGCAACGTCTCGACTCCGCACGCGGTAACATCCGCGCGCTCAAGTCGCACGCCCGCGCGCAGCATCGCTTCGGGCAGGCGGCAATTGTCATAGGCGAGTACCGGCTCGAACCATCGCCAGTCCGGCCGCGCCGCAGCCTGATAGAGCGCGATCAGCCGGTCAGCGCCGCTGCGCAATATCCGGTCCGCCAGATCATGCTCGGGATGCGCCGCGAGCACGAAGTCGGCGCCGAGCATCGCAAAGGCAATCGCGCGCGGTGACTCGAAATCCAGCGCGGACGCCGCGGTACGCTCGAATAATTCATGCGCCCATTGCCGCAGACGGAGATCGCGCGCGCCCTGCCCCGTCGCACCGAGCGCCCAGAGGGTTCGGCCGCAGCTATCTTCGGACCCCACATCCTCGAGCCAGTTGCGTGCGAATCCCATGAAGTTGCGAAACTCGCCGCGGTCGGGGTTCCAGGCATGCTGTACGAACGCCGCAAAGACCGGGGTCAGTTGTCCGCACTTGCCGAGCGCGTCGTCGTCGAGCCGATGCATCAGCATCAGCGCCCGCGCATTGTCGTCGACGCAATAGCCGTGCGCGCGATCGGGGATCATATGAACGCTGTGCTGGAGGATGCCGGTATCATCGCAAATGCGCAGGAACCCATCGACACCGATATGCTCGGGAATAGGCGCAGCTTTCGGCACGATGCGGCTTTCCGCGATCAGCGAACAGGTCCGCTCCGCAAACACCGGCCAGATCATGTCGCGACTGCGATCATAGGCGCGACGCTGCAGCGTGAGCAGCCGGTCGGCATCGCCGAGCAGATAGCGGATTTCGTTCGCGATCGCTTCGCTGTCATTGAAGGGGACGAGCACGCCATGATCGTCGGCGAGGAGCTCGACCGCATGGACATAGGGTGTGGAGATCACGGCCTTGCCCAGCGCCATCGCATAAGCGAGCGTACCCGACGTCGATTGCTGCGCCCCGATATAAGGCGTCACATAGATGTCCGCCGCCTCGATAAGATCTAGGAGGTCGTCGGTGTCCATGAACGCATTGATCCAGCGGATATGCGCATCGACCCCGAGCGAGACAGCGAGCGCCTGGAGCCGGTCGCGATAGGCCTCGCCTTCAAGCGCCAGCAGATTGGGGTGCGTCGCGCCAGCAATGCAGTAAAGGAAGTCGGGGTGATCTTCGATGATCGCGGGCAATGCCTCGATGACCGCCTCGATCCCCTTGCCCGGCGACAAAAGACCGAAGGTCAGCGCGACCTGTTTGCCCGCAAAGCCGAACTGCGGCTTGAACTGCGACGCGCGGCCGAACGGGCGATCGGGGACGCCATGTGCGATCATGGCGATCTGGTCGTCGTCGGCATGATAGACGCTTCGTAGCAGATCGTGCGAGCGCTCGGACATGACGACCAGCTTGGTCGCGCGCGCGATCAAGCGCTCCATCACGCGGCGCTGATCGGCGTCAGGTTCGGCGAGCACCGTGTGAAGCGTGACGATCAGCGGCGCGGAAACACGCTCCACCAGCTCCAGGATCATATCGCCCGCCAAGCCTCCAAAGAGGCCGAACTCGTGCTGCAGCCATATAATTTCGGCACAGCTCGCCTCGATTTGCCGGGCTGCCTCGACAAAGCTACCGGCGTCACCCTCGGTTATGACGCCGCGAACAACGGGGTCGAATATCGTGGGAACCGCGGCCGGCGCCATCGCATATACGTCGACCACAAGGTCGGGAGCAGCCTCGGCAAGCGATGAATGGATGTCGGTGGTGAAGGTGGCGATGCCACAGCGTCGCGGAAGAAAGCCGCCGACTAGCGCGATCCGGGCAGTATCCGAAGTTTTAGGCCGAAGCGTTTGGCACGCCTCCAAACCTTCATCGAACGATCTACGATCAAGCGTTTCGTACACAGGCATACCTTCCAAAAAAATGATGCGACAGAAGGCCTCACCCAGTATTTTGTCGTTTGCTTCGATACGCGCAGCCGGTCGCGAACATCAGAAAACAGAACAGCTCAGCGGCGCATTTGTTCCTATTGACCCACGCCTCGCGAGGAGCTTCGCAGGCCAATTCCGGTCATGCTCGCAACACGGCAACGCCCCGCTCTCATTTCAGGCATGCGACGATAATTCTAATGATTCCAATCGTTTCTTCGGGATTGCGTACGGAGATTGTATCGAGACCCAGCGCCTTCGCCGGATAATCATTGCCGCCCGGAAAGATCGCATCGCCGATGAAGAGCATCGCACCCAGTTCGACACCGCTGGCGCCGCTTAGCTTCGTCAGGCCATAGGCCTTGTCGACGCCCTCACGCGTAATGTCGATCGACGTCGCCCCGCCCATGTTTATCGACAGACCGGGCAGACGTCGGCGGAGCTCTGTCTGGATCACCTTGCGTTTGGCGAAGTCGGGATCCCATTTTTCCTTGGCATCGATCGGCGCTTCCTGACCCAATGCCGAAAAGGTGATCTGACTCCCGCGATCCTCGATCCGTTCGCCCCAGACCGTTTCGGGAATGAACCCGGTCGCCAGCAGTGCCGCATCGAAGGCTTCGAGTATGCGTCGCTTCTCCGCATCGGCAAAGATTTCGGCATAGCGCGCCTGCCACGCGCCCGAGCGGAACGTGTAGAGCTTGGTGCCGGTTGTCGGCATGAGCCAGAGCCGGGCAAGGTCCGCGCGCCCTGGAAGGCGCGTCGCCACCTGTTTGTCGAACTGCGGCCAGTCGCCACCGGATATCACCGCAACATCTGCCACGCCGAGGAGATCGGCAAGCGCCTCACCCATCGCGGGTTCAATCGGCTGCTTGCTTTCGGCAAGCGTTCCATCAAGATCGAAGGCAATCAGCCGTTTCATGCAGGCGTCGCTCCGCGCCCGTCGCTCGCCGCGTCCCGCTGCCGCCGCGCGGCGGCTTTGGCATCGGCAAGGTTCGAATAGCGATAGTCGCCCACCGCGAATTGTTCGACATAGGTCCGGATGATGCCATCATCCTCGCCGCCCGGTGGACGCAGGCCTCCGCCCTCGCCTTCCCACGCCGAACGTGACGCAGCTTCATCGATCGCGGCGGCGAGAGGGCCGTCCTCCACGCCCAGCGAGCGATAAAAGTCGCGCCCGACGGCCAGAAGGGTGGCGCGAATATCGACGACCGGATCGTCAACTCCGTCGCTTCCGGCGGTGAGATGTTCGTGCGTCGCCTTTTCGAAGGCCTTCGCCATGAGCAATTCGGCAATCAGTACATCACCGACCAGATCGTCCGACGCTTCAACGGCGCCGGCAGGTGATACAGCGAGATCGGCGATAGCCTCTGAATCGCCGCTCAAGCCGCGTCGCTCGCGATATTCGTTGATCCGTTTGGCATAATAGCGCGGCAGGTCAAAGTTTGGCTTCGCCTGCCCCTCGCGGCGCGCCTGGCTCACGGCCATCAAGGCCATCTGATGGTGGTGGATAAGTTGGTTGAGGTCCATGATCTTGCTCCTTCAGCGGGAGCGCAATGGTCTCTCAGTCGCCAGCACGCGGTGGAAGCGGGCGATGTTATGGAAGTGGGGTCACAGGCTTCCGATTGCAATGAGCAGACATTTATAATTGTAGCCGACCGACGAGAGCCAAGTCATATGTCTCGACTTCCTTCGGAATAGGCCTAGCGTTCGACCGGCAGCGACTTTCCACGCGACCCGGAAAGTCGATGGGGCTTCCTTTGGTCACGAACGCAGAGGATGGAAGGGCTTCGCGGCAGCGAAGCCCTTTTGCCCAAGTTGCTGGGGCCTCATCCCAAACATGTTTGGCCGATTGCCGTCGGTCTGCTTCTGGCACAATGTTCGCTAAAGCGGACAGGCAAAGAGGCGGAGACTCTTGAAGCGCCTGCTGGCTCGTTAATACGGGATAGGCCTTCCATCCCAGCCGAAGAAACCGCCGCTATCCATCGGCGATAGCTGGTCGATGACGGCCAGGATGTGCATCGCGCTATTATCCGCACTAAAGAGCGATGATTCAGCTACTCGCGCCTGAAACGGCTCCGAGAGCGGCGTGTCGACTGTTCCGGGGTGCAGTGCCGCGACTATCGCTTCCGGATTGCTGCGGCCGAGCTCTATCGCGAAGCATCGCACCAGAGCATTGAGCGCCGCCTTGGAAGCGCGGTAGCTGTGCCATCCGCCAAGTCTGTTATCCGCAATCGAACCAACGCGAGCAGAGAGAAATATCGCGACCGCTCGTTGCCGCCGGGCAAGCAAGGGAAGAAAATGCTTTGCGACGAGCGCGGGCCCGATGCTGTTCACAGCGAAGACCTCGGCCATCACCGATGCTTCAAGCTGCCGGAGGCTTTTTTCAGGACGGATGTCAGTCCTGCGATGCAGCAGCCCCGTCGCCACGATCAACAGGTCGAGAGCGCCATCTTGGGCAATCTGGCGACCTGCCTCGGCAAGCGTGTCGTCGTCCAATATGTCGATCGTCAGCCTAGTTACATTGGAATGGTGCGCCGCATGGGGCCGCCTGTTCCCGGCATAGATGCGGTCAAATCGCCCCGACGCCACGAGTTGATTCACAAGCGCGGCACCGATACCGCCGCTGCTTCCGATCACCAAGGCGCGCTTGACGCTCACATGCTGCTCCTCGGGCTATGACGTCAGTCCGGCATCCCGACGCTCTTAATCGGCAGCAGCGCGATATCCCATATGCCTCAAAGGGAAGATGGAGCGGTGGCTAGAAACCGGCCTCGACCGCGAGCCGGATCGCATCGGCCGTGGTTTCGACACCGAGCGCGCGCAGCAGCGCAGCGCGGTGCATCTTGATCGTCCGCTCCGACAGCGACAGCGTGAAGGCAATCTGCTTGTTGAGCTGTCCGCTCGCCATCAGCTTCAACACCTCGCGCTGCCTCGGCGAGAGCGCCTCAATTTGGGCGCGCGCTCGCGTGCTCCGTCCTCCAACGGCCTCGCCAGCCTCGTCGACTTCGATCTGCGAGCCGAGAAAATATTCGAGATTGCCGCCGGGGCCAAAGATTGGCGCCACCAGCACGGCATTGCGGAAGGGCGTCCCGTCTTTCCGGTAATTGAGGATCTCGACGAGCGCCGGCCTCTGCTCCCGGATGGAGGCCCGCAAGGTCTCGGTCAGTTCAGGTTCGGTATCCGGCCCGGAGAGAAAGCGGCAATTGCGCCCAAGGATTTCGTCCGGCCCATAGCCGGTGAGCGCCGAGAAGGCAGCGTTGCACTCAACGATCGGATTGTCAGGTAGGCGCGGGTCGCTGATCACCGCGGCGATCGGGCTGGCCGCGATCATTGTCTTCAATGACATAGTATCTGCCTGCTCTCCCCTGGGTGCCCCAAGGGACATGTTGCGACACTTCCCCTCGCTCATGCAAGCCTGCGTCGATGACAATTGCGACGAACCGGAAAAAATCGCGCAGGACGCCTCGCACGTCGATAGCGCGGACATCCTTGCAGGCGGAGGTCGGACATTGTCCGTGCCACATCGGTGACCGCGAGGCCATGGTCTGATGCGGGTCGCGATCATCGGAGCCGGCATTGCGGGGCTCGCCTGCGCGCGTCGGCTGCGCGACGCAGGTCTGGAAGCCACGCTGTTCGACAAATCCCGCGGCATCGGCGGCCGCCTCGCGACCCGCCGCGCGGATCCTAGCAATCCCGAGGTCGCATTCGATCATGGCGCAACCAATTTCACGGCACGCTCGGAAGGCTTTACCAGGCTCGTAGCAGCGTGGGAGAAGGCAGGCCTCGCCGCGCGTTGGCCGGCCGCCGGCGCGGACAGCTGGGTCGGCACGCCGACCATGACCACGCCGCTCAAAGCTCTCGCGGACGATCTCGATGTCCGCCTGTCGCGACCGGTCACAGCCCTGACCAAATCGCCCGCGGGCTGGACGCTCCACAGCGAGGCAAAACGGCTCGGCAAATATGATGCGGCGGTGATCGCCATCCCCGCCGAGCAGGCAGCGCCGCTTCTGTCGCTTCACGATTTCGAGATGGCGCGCGCGGCCATGGCGGTGCGCTACAATCCCTGCTGGACCGCGATGTTCGCCTTCGATGAGCGGATCGAGGAGCTTCCCGATTTCCTCCGCGGCGCCGGCTCGCTTGTGACCGCTGCGCGCGACAGCGCGAAGCCCGGCCGCGCGCCGGGCGAGCGGTGGGTCGTGCAAGCCGACTGGACTTGGTCGGAGGCACATCTCGCCTGCGACGGCGCGAGCGTGGCGCCAGCGCTTCTCGCCGAACTTGGCAAGATCGCCGGACGCGACATGCCCACCCCAAGCCATATCGCGGCCCATCGCTGGCTATTCTCGCAGCCCTCGGGACAGGATCTGAAGCTGCTCTGGAACCCTGCCATTGGTCTCGGCGCCTGCGGCGACTGGCTCTATCACGGCTTTGCCGAATATGCGTGGCTGTCGGGCCATGTACTCGGCGCGGCGATTGCGGCAGAGGCGCCGCGATGATGCGCGCGATCGTAATCGGAGCCGGCATCGGCGGCCTCGCCCTCGCCATCCGGCTCCAGTCGGCGGGCCTCGATACGCTGCTCGTCGAAGCGCGCGACCGCCCGGGCGGCCGCGCCTATGTCTTCGAGAAGGATGGTTTCACCTTCGATGCCGGGCCGACGGTGATCACCGACCCGGCCTGCCTCGCCGAGCTCTGGGAGCTGAGCGGCCAGCGGCTCGAGCGCGATGTCGACCTCGTCCCGGTGTCGCCCTTTTATCGGCTGAGCTGGCCCGACGGATCGACCTTCGATTATGGCAATGACAAGGAGGCGCTCGCCCGTCAGATCGCCGCGCTCGATCCCGCCGATGTGGCGGGATATGAGCGATTTCTTCGCTATTCCGCGTCGGTTTACGAGGAAGGCTATGTGAAGCTCGGCGCCGTGCCCTTCCTCGATTTCCGCTCGATGCTGAAGGCGGCACCCGCGCTCCTGCGGCACCGGGCCTGGCGCTCGGTCTATAAAACCGTCGCGAGCTATGTTCGGAGCGAGAAGCTGCGCGAGGCTCTATCCTTCCACACCTTGCTTGTTGGCGGCAACCCGATGGCGACGAGCAGCATCTATGCGCTCATCCACAAACTCGAGCAGGATGGCGGCGTCTGGTATGCGCGCGGCGGCACCAATCGGCTCGTCGCCGGCATGGCCGCGCTGTTCGCGCGTCTCGGCGGTACGCTGAGGCTTGGCGATCCCGTCGCCCGCATCGAAACTAAGGGCGACCGGGTGACGGGCATCGTGACGCGGAGCGGGTTTACCGCACGCGCCGATCTTGTCGCCTCGAACGCCGATCTCATGCACAGCTACCGCGACCTGCTCGCGCATCCGCGCGGCAAGCGCGAGGCGAAGCGCCTTGCGCGCAAGAGCTGGTCGCCGAGCCTCTTCGTCCTCCATCTGGGGGTTCGCGGTACCTTCCCCGAAATACCCCATCATATGATATTGTTCGGTCCGCGCTACCGCGGGCTTCTCGACGACATCTATCGGAACGGCACCCTCGCCGAGGATTTCTCGCTTTACCTTCATCACCCGAGCGCAAGCGATCCGGGCGTGGCCCCCGCGGGCCACAGCAGCTTTTACGCGCTTGCGCCGGTTCCCCATCGCGGCCACGCCTCGCTCGACTGGGAGGTCGAAGGGCCCAAATTGGCGAAGCGCATCATCGCCGAGATCGAGCGGCGCCTGATCCCGGACCTTGGCGAGCGGATCGTCACGCAAATCCAATATGCCCCGCCGGACTTCGAACAGGATCTCGCCGCGCATCTCGGGAGCGCCTTCAGCCTTACGCCAACACTGCTGCAGAGCGCCTATTTTCGGGGGCACAACCGCGACGCGCGCATCGAGAACCTCTATTTTACCGGCGCGGGCACGCATCCCGGCGCGGGTATTCCGGGGGTCGTCGCGAGCGCGAAGGCGACGGCGAGCCTCATTCTCGGCGACTTCGGCATCAGAACTGCGGCAGCCCGCGATCCGGGCGCTCGCGACCGAATATTCTCCGGGCGTGATGACACGGCAGGAGATGTCATGCCCGGCTGATCGCAAGGACATTCCGGTTCTGCCGGCGGCCAGCGCCTTGCGACCCGCGTCTGGCCGCGGCGGGGGGCGGTGATTGCTCACCGCCCAACCTTCCCCTTGCTCGCGCTCGCAAAGCGGCTCTTCATTGCCTGAACTGCCCGAAAGGTCATCTTTTGCGGAGGTCGGAGCCTGCCAGATGAGGAAATCCGCGATCGCCCGCACCCCAGCCCGCCAAAAAGGGAACCGTCGCCATGCCGCCCGCCATATTGTGGCTCCGTCAGGACCTCCGCATCACCGACCATCCGGCGCTCCTCGCGGCGATCGCCGAAGGTCCGGTCATTCCGCTCTACATATTGGACGACGAGAGCCCCGGAACGCGCGCGATCGGCGGCGCGCAGCGCTGGTGGCTCCATCACAGCCTCACCGCGCTCGATGCGAGCCTTCGCAAACGCGGCAGCCGGCTCGTCCTGCGCCACGGCCCTGCCGCCGAAATACTCGAACGCGTCGCGGCGGAAGCCGAGAGCACAAGGGTTCACGCGACCCGCTGCTACGAGCCTTGGTGGCGGCGCTGCGAAGACGCGCTGGACGCCAGGCTTGCGCTGCGGCTCCATGACGGCAATTATCTCGCGCCGCCCGAGAGTATCACCAATGCGCAAGGCGCCCGCTACCGCGTTTTCACGCCTTGGTATCGCGCGCTTCTGGGGCGCATGCCGCCCGCCCTTCCCTATGCGGCGCCCGACCATATTCCGGCGCCTGGCGTCTGGCCGGCGTCGGACAATCTTGCCGATTGGGGCCTGACCCCGATAAGCCCCGACTGGTCCGCAGGATTTGGCGACTGGCACCCGGGCGAGAAAGGTGCCTGGCGGGCGCTGCGCGACTGGCTGCCGCTTGCCGGCGCCTATAAGGCCCGCCGCGACTATCCCTCGCTCCCCGCGACATCCCGGCTGTCGCCGCATCTTCATTTCGGCGAAATCAGCCCACGGTCGATCTGGCATGCGCTCGGCGAGCGCGACGATGCTGGCGCCGAGACCTTTCGATCGGAGCTCGGCTGGCGCGAACATGGCATCAATCTCGTCGACCAGATGCCCGATTATGGCGATCGGAACGGGCGCCCCACCTTCGATGATTTCGGCTGGCGGAGCGGCTCCGAAGCCGACCGGGACTTCACCGCCTGGACCCGGGGACGGACCGGATATCCTATCGTCGACGCGGGCATGCGCGAGCTCTGGAATAGGGGATGGATGCACAACCGGGTCCGGATGGTCACCGCCTCCTTCCTTGTCAAACATCTGCTGATCGACTGGCGCCGCGGGGAGCGCTGGTTCTGGGATACGCTGCTCGACGCCGATCTCGCCTCGAATGCAATGAACTGGCAATATGTCGCGGGCACCGGCGTCGACGCGCCAGTCTTCTCGCGCATCATGTCGCCGCTGCTCCAGAGCGAACGGTTCGCGATGGGCGATTATGTCCGCGCTTATGTTCCCGAACTTGCCCATCTGTCGGACGCCGAGATCGTCGCGGCCCATGGTCAGGATGCGCGGGTACCAAAGTATCCGCCACCGCTTGTCGCTCACGAGGCGGCGCGGGCGCGGGCGCTGGCTGCCTGGGAAGCCCTGCGCGGCTAGCGAAGGAAGGCCATAAGGCTAGTCGAAGACGGCGCTTGCCACGCCGTGGCTGTTGTAAACCGGGCCTTCGCGCGACACCGCGAATTTGCGGCTCGACGACGCGCGCACGCCAAATGCGCCGATGTGCCCGAGCATACCCCTGTATTGCGGTCCGGCGAGATGTGCCGCGAGCGCAGCTTCGCCGTCCCATTCCTCGAACACGTGGATGCGCGTCGCCACATGCGGATCGGCGGTCCAGTCGTAAGCCAGACAGCCCGGCTGTTCCAGCGCGCCTTCGATCCAGCCGCGCGCGCCCGCCAGCGCCTCTCCGCGCGCCTCGGGATCGATATCGATGACCGCCTGGATCAGGATCTTCATGGCTGCACCTCGGTCTTTGAAAGCTGCGGCAACGGCCGAAACCGTCGCTCGGTGAAAAGCCACCGGCCATCGACCCGGCGGCAGACGTCGTCATAAATGCCGAGGGTCCGGTGAAGCGCGCCGTCGCGCAGGAAGATTTCCTCGGTGTAGGACCGCATGGCCGCGTCTTCTCCGCAGACCTCGATCGAACCCGGCCAGGCGCGAAAGACGATATCGGGAAAGCCGCGCATCGCCGCGCGCCAGGTGTCGACGATTGTTGCCTTGCCCTCGAAAATCCCGAACCCGGGAAGCGACCATAGGCTGCCTTCGTCCCAGGTCGCGGCCCAGGCGTCGCTGTCGGCCCGGTTGACCGCGTCGGCATAGGTGTCGAGCAGGTCGCGAAGCGCCAGCCGGTCTTCGAACGATCCCTCGAATGGCATGCAAGCCCCCTTCTCGCCCGGCTGCGTCGATGGTCCAGCCTGCCGCCGGTTTGCCTGCAGCGGTTCGAAGGGAAAACTGCCGATATCGCTAGCGGCGAAGGCCGCCGCGTCCGGACCGGAGAACCCGCCCCAAAGGACAGGTCGCCCCGGCGGGGCGGCGCGCCTAATTTCATGCCTGTCCTATCCCCCCGGGACGAACATTCGAAAAGGAATGACCAATGGCTATTTCCCGTATCTCTCTTTCGCTTGCTGCAGCAGCGCTCGCGCTTGCCGGCGGCATCGCGGCCGCCAAGAACCCGATGGTCGGCGGCGCCGCGATGTACGAGACCAAGACCATCGTCGAAAATGCCGCCAATTCGAAGGATCACACGACACTGGTCGCGGCGGTCAAGGCCGCCGGCCTCGCCGAGACCCTTTCGGGAGCCGGCCCGTTCACGGTCTTTGCACCGACCAACGCCGCCTTCGCCAAGCTTCCCGCCGGCACCGTCGATACGCTGCTCAAGCCCGAGAACAAGGCGATGCTGGCGGGCATATTGACCTACCATGTCGTGCCGGGCCGCCTGACCGCGACCGATATTGCGGCGCAGGCCAGGGCCAATGGCGGCAAGGCGGTGCTCACGACGGTGCAGGGCGCCAAGCTCACCGTCTGGGAGAAGGATGGCAGCTGGTATGTGAGCGACGCCAAGGGCGGCACGGCGAAGATTGGCCCCGCCGACGTTCTCCAGTCGAACGGCGTGATCCACGTCATCGACGGCGTGCTGCTTCCCGCCTGATACATCACCGGGGCCGCGCGACGTCTGTTGGCGCAGCGCGGCCCCGCTTATCGAAGGCCCTCAAAGCCAGCCCGAAAGCTCGCTCCTTACCAGGGCGGTGAGCATGTCCATCCCGACATCGCTGTCGTTGAGACAAGGTATGTAAGCGAAATGGCGTCCGCCGGCGGCAAGGAACTGCTCGCGGCCGCGGATAGCGATTTCTTCGAGGGTCTCGAGGCAATCCGCAGCGAAGCCCGGCGCGATCACGGCCACCGACCGGCCTTCGCGGCCAAGAGCTTCGAGCATCATGTCGGTTGCCGGCGTCAGCCATTTGGCCTGGCCGAAGCGCGACTGAAAGCTCGGAATAACATTCTTCCCCAGAACTTCGCCCAACCGACGCGCGGTCTTGAGGCACATGCAGTGATAGGGATCGCCGAGACGAAGGGTGCGCTCGGGCATGCCGTGGAAGCTCGCGACGATCGTGTCGGGCACGAAGTCGAGGCCGCCGATCGCACGTCCGAGCGACGACGCCAGCGCCTCGACATGGCGATCGTCATCATAATAGGGCGGAAGGACACGCAGCGCCGGCTGCCAGCGCAGGCGCGCCATATGCGCCTGGACGGCATCGCCAACGCTCGCGGTCGTTGCGGCGCAATATTGAGGATAAAGAGGCGCAACGAGAATGCGGCGACATCCTGCCGCAAGAAGCGCGTCGATGCCGTCCGCGATCGGACTGCTGCCATAGCGCATCGCATGCGCAACCACCGCATCACCTCCCAGCGATGCTTGAAGCGCTTTTGCCTGGCGGCGGGTGATTGCCGCAAGCGGCGAGCCCTCCGATGTCCAGATTTCGCGATAGGCCCTGGCGGACTTTCGCGGCCGGACGGCGAGAACGATCCCGCGCAAAATCGGCTGCCAGATCAGCGAGGGCAGCTCGACGACACGCCGGTCGGACAGGAATTCCGCGAGATAGCGCCGGACCGCACGGCTCGTCGGCGCGTCCGGCGTGCCGAGATTGACGAGAAGCACGCCGATCCGGTCGGCCGTCACGGTGGGGTGCGCCGCCGGAAAAGGGGCGAGCTCCGCCTCGCCGTAACAGTTCCCGATTTCAGGCGTTGCCAGAGGCCCTTCGACAGTCATTGCAATCTCCGCGGACAGGACACCGCGCGGCAACCATGCCGCGCGATGTTATCGCGTGTCTCCGACTTGCCCCGCGCCGCCAAGCTGCACCAAGGGGCAGACTCGCTGCCGTTTCCCGCCTCCCGGCAACCGCCCGGGATGCGGGAACTTCGCTTGCTGCCGCGACCCATCGCCGACATTCCGAGCGGCGCCCACACTCTTGAAACGGTAAAAAGGCTTTCCTAACTTTTCCCCGGACGCGTGATTTTCCGTGTCCTGAGGACATAGAGAGCGCCGGCTCTAGGTCCCGGCGCATCTCATGCCCGAATTGCTTCAATCAGGAGGATTTGGAAATGAGAACCGATTTTGACTTCACCCCCTACCGCCGCTCGACGGTGGGTTTCGATCACCTCTTCGACCTGCTCGAGAAAGGGCAGCGCGGCGATACGTCCGACGGCTTTCCCGCCTTCGACATCGTCCGCGACGCCGACGACCGCTTCCGCGTTACCTTGGCCGTCCCCGGGTTCAAGGCCGACGAGATCGAGATCGTCGCGCAGCAGAACCAGCTCAGCGTTACCGGCAAGCCCGCCGAGGAGGATGCGACACGCGCCTATCTCCACCGCGGCATCGCCCGCCGCGCGTTCGAGCGCCGCTTTCAGCTCGCCGACTATATCGAGGTCGGGAGCGCGGGCTTCGCCGACGGGCTGCTCACGATCGAACTGAGCCGCGTCGTCCCCGAGGCTATGAAGCCCCGCAAGATCGAGATCGGCAGCAGTGCCGGCAAGCCGCAGCGGATCGAAGCGCCGAAGGATAAGGCGCTCGAGAACGCCTGAGTTAGACAAGGGAGGCACGCCAGGAGCGTGCCTCCCATTTTTCATAAAAGCGCGATACCCGACGACCGCTTCCGCGCGCCGCAAGCGCCCAGATTTGCCTCTAATCGATCAACCGGATGATATCGACCGCGCGCCACTCGGCAGGTCCGATCAGCGCGTCATGCGCTATCCGCACCGAGTGGAGCGCGGCTTCGATCTGGCGCCGCCACAGGCTCAGAAAATCGAACAGCACCGGAAAATCCGGCGGCAGATCATAGTCCTGCCAGACGAAGAGCTGGAGCAGCGAGGGATGATCAGGCCGGTAATAATGGATTTCGGCGGTCGTCAGCCCATAACCATCCAGCTGGGCGATCAGCGCCCGATCAGTCATGGCGCGCGCGCCGCGCCGCCGTCGAGCGACCGGAGCGCGGCGAGCACATCGTCGACCGGCACGGCGCGGCGGGCGCCGGGCGGCTTGCGCAAGGCAGGTTTGTTGCGGACCGCCGAACGATCCGATGCCCAGGATGCGAGGAGGGCGCGCTTGACCTCGGGCTCGAGGCTCGGGTGACGCGCCACGTCGAAGGGATGAAGAAAACGGGAAAATGGCTCGGACATGATCGTGCCTCCTTCCTTATAGCCTTTCCTTTCCTGTCGTGCGGCAGGCTGCCGCAGCCACAGATTTTGGAAAGGAAGCGCGTCGAGTCAAGAGGTGTCAGGCCCTTGATAAGCGGCATTTGTTTCTCAGCCGATCGAGCGCCAAAAAAATTTTCGCCGGACCTCTTGAAGCCAAAAAAATCGCTTCCTAGCTCATCGGCGCCGCGCGTCCCGGACAGGCGCGCCGGCTTATCATATCGTTATGCAACATGGAGGTTATGCATGCATTTCCGTCCCTTGCACGACCGTGTGGTCGTCCGCCGCATCGAAGCCGAGGAGAAGACCTCGGGCGGCATCATCATCCCCGACACTGCCAAGGAAAAGCCGCAGGAAGGCGAAGTCGTCGCCGTCGGTCCCGGCGTCCGCGCCGAGGACGGCACGGTCACCGCGCTCGACGTCAAGGCCGGCGACCGGATCCTGTTCGGCAAATGGTCGGGAACCGAGGTTCGCATCGACGGCGAGGAGCTGCTCATCATGAAGGAGAGCGACATCCTCGGGGTGATCGAGCAGGCCGAGGCGCTCAAGCAGGCGGCTTGATCGGCCGCCATTTCTGAATTCAGCCAGTGACAGGAAAGGAGTTGCACCAATGGCTGCCAAGGAAGTGAAGTTTTCGTCGGACGCGCGTGATCGCATGCTGCGCGGCGTCGATACGCTTGCAAATGCGGTGAAGGTGACGCTGGGTCCGAAGGGCCGCAACGTCGTGATCGAGAAAAGCTTCGGCGCACCGCGCATCACCAAGGACGGCGTCACCGTCGCCAAGGAAATCGAGCTTGCCGACAAGTTCGAGAATATGGGCGCGCAGATGCTGCGCGAGGTCGCCTCGAAGCAGAACGACAAGGCCGGCGACGGCACGACCACCGCGACCGTACTCGCGCAGGCGATCGTTCGCGAAGGCTCGAAGGCGGTCGCCGCGGGCATGAACCCGATGGACGTCAAGCGCGGCATCGATCTTGCCGTGAGCACCGTCGTCGAAGACCTGAAGGCCCATGCGAAGTCGGTCGAGGCGAACAGCGAAATCGCGCAGGTCGCGACGATCTCGGCGAATGGCGACGAAGAGGTCGGCAAGATCCTCGCCGAGGCGATGGAGAAGGTCGGCAACGAAGGCGTGATCACCGTCGAGGAAGCGAAGAGCCTCGCGACCGAACTCGAGACGGTCGAGGGCATGCAGTTCGACCGCGGCTACCTCAGCCCTTATTTCATCACCAATGCCGAGAAGCTGAAGGTCGAACTCGACGACCCCTATATCCTCATCCACGAGAAGAAGCTCTCGAACCTGCAGGCGATGCTGCCGCTCCTCGAGAGCGTCGTCCAGTCGGGCCGGCCACTGCTCATCATCGCCGAGGATGTCGAGGGCGACGCGCTCGCAACGCTCGTCGTCAATCGCCTGCGCGGCGGCCTCAAGGTCGCGGCGGTCAAGGCGCCGGGCTTTGGCGACCGCCGCAAGGCGATGCTCGAGGATATCGCGGTGCTCACCGGCGGCAATGTCGTCAGCGAGGAACTCGGCATCAAGCTCGAGAGCGTCACGATCAACATGCTCGGGCGCGCGAAGAAGGTCGTCATCGACAAGGATAATACGACGATCGTTGACGGCGTCGGTTCGAGGTCGGATATCGACGGCCGTATCGCGCAGATCCGCCAGCAGATCGAGACGACCACCAGCGATTATGACCGCGAGAAGCTGCAGGAGCGGCTCGCCAAGCTCGCGGGAGGCGTCGCTGTGATCCGCGTCGGCGGCGCGACCGAGGTCGAGGTCAAGGAGAAGAAGGATCGCGTCGACGACGCGCTGCACGCGACGCGTGCAGCCGTGGAAGAAGGCATCCTGCCCGGCGGCGGTATCGCACTTCTCCGCTCGCTGAAGGCGCTCGAAGGCCTGAAGGCCGCGAACGACGACCAGCAGTCGGGCATCGACATCGTCCGCCGCGCGCTCCGCGCGCCGGCGCGCCAGATCGCCGACAATGCCGGCGAGGATGGTGCGTGGATTGTCGGCAAGCTGCTCGAAAGCGAGGACTATAGCTGGGGCTTCAACGCCGCGACGGGCGAATATCAGGACCTCGTCAAGGCGGGCGTGATCGACCCTGCGAAGGTCGTGCGCACCGCGCTGCAGGATGCGGCCTCGGTTGCGTCGCTCCTGATCACCACCGAGGCGCTCGTCGCCGAGCTGCCGAAGGAAGAGAAGGCCGCGCCGATGCCGGCGATGGACTTCTGACAGGCCGGGGGCGGCGGGCCACCGCCGCCCCCGCATTTCCATACCGCCCTATTCACCCAACCGCCGCGCACCGCGCCACGCCTCGTCAAGCGAGCGAAGGGCATTTCCGCGTTCCGGGGCTCATTCCAGGTCCGCGCACGCAACGCGCTTCCAACCTGCGATCTGCCCCAAGGGACATGTTGCGACGCCATGCTGCGCTCGGGCATGCGCCGATCTGGCGGTCCACCTCCCTCTCCTCCCCTCCCGGACCGCCAACCCCTCGCCGTCAGGAGGCCAGGACCATGCTTCACGTGCCCCCTTCCAGCCCCACCGTTGACGGCGCGATACCCCCCGAGGTTCTCGCGTCGGTGGAGACGCTGCTGCGCTGGGTCGGCGAGGATCCTCATCGCGAAGGCCTGCTCGACACACCGAAGCGCGTCGCGCGTGCCTGGAAGGATTATTGCCAGGGGTATGACGAGGATCCGGCGGTGCATCTCTCGCGCACCTTCGAAGAGGTCGGCGGCTATGACGAGATCGTCTTGCTGCGCGACATCCCTTTCCAGTCGCATTGCGAGCATCATATGGCGCCGATCACCGGAAAGGCGTCGATCGCCTACCTCCCCCGCGACCGCGTCGTCGGCATCTCCAAGCTCGCGCGCGTGCTGAACGGCTATGCGCGCCGGCTGCAGGTGCAGGAGCGGCTGACCGCCGAGGTCGCCCGATGCATCTGGGACAATCTCCGTCCGCACGGCGTCGCCGTGGTGATCGACGCCCAGCATGGCTGCATGACTGGGCGCGGCGTGCGCACGCCCGGCGTCGGCATGGTCACGAGCCGGCTCCTCGGCTGCTTCCTCGACGACCAGCGGAGCCGCAAGGAAGTGCTCGCACTGATGGGCTATTGATGCGCCGGTCGAGAATCCGGACCGGTCTCGCGAGCGTTACCCGCCCCCATGAGGCGCTCGCCGGAATTCTGTGCGGCGCCGCCTCGCGCGGGTCTCCTGCCGGGATTGCACCGACATGACGCGGTCTCCACAACCATCCGACGATCTTGGTCATCTTCCGAACAGCTTGCGTGGGCAGCCGGACGAAGCGGGTCATTTCGGGAAATTCGGGGGCCGCTTCGTCCCCGAAACGCTCATGCCCCTCATCCTCGATCTGGAGCGCGAATATCGAGCCGCAAAGCGCGACCCGGCCTTCCAGGCCGAGTTCGACGACCTGCTCGAACATTATGTCGGCCGTCCCAGTCCGCTATACTTCGCGCCGCGCTTGACGTCCGCGCTCGGCGGCGCTCAGATCTGGTTCAAGCGCGACGAACTCAATCACACCGGCGCCCACAAGATCAACAATTGCGTCGGCCAGATCCTGCTGGCGATCCGGATGGGCAAGACCCGCATCATCGCGGAAACGGGCGCGGGCCAGCACGGGGTGGCTACTGCAACCGTCTGCGCGCGCTTTGGCCTGCCCTGCGTCGTCTATATGGGCGCCGCCGATATCGCGCGCCAGGCGCCCAATGTCTTCCGCATGAAGCTGCTGGGCGCCGAGGTCGTGCCCGTCACGGCCGGCGCCGCGACCCTCAAGGACGCGATGAACGAGGCGCTGCGCGACTGGGTCACCCATGTCGAGGACACCTTCTACATCATCGGCACCGCAGCCGGTCCCCACCCCTATCCGGAGCTTGTGCGTGATTTCCAGAGCGTGATCGGAAGGGAAGCGCGGGCCCAGATGCTGGCCCGTGCCGGCCGCCTACCCGATCTCTTGGTTGCCGCGATCGGCGGCGGATCGAATGCGATCGGTCTCTTTCACCCGTTCCTTGACGACCCGATGGTGAAGATGCTTGGCGTCGAGGCGGCCGGCCATGGCCTCGACAAGGAACATGCCGCCTCACTGGCCGGCGGGCGTCCCGGCATTCTTCACGGCAACAAGACCTATCTGCTGCAGGATGACGACGGGCAGATCGTCGAAGGCCATTCGATCAGCGCAGGTCTCGATTATCCGGGCATCGGCCCCGAGCATGCATGGCTCAAGGACATCGGGCGGGTGGACTATACCTCCGCGACCGACGCCGAAGCGCTCGAAGCGTTTCAGCTGCTTTGCAGAACAGAGGGTATCATCCCGGCGCTTGAGCCCAGTCACGCCGTCGCCGCGGTTGCCAGGATCGCGCCGACGATGCCGAAAGATAGCATCATCATCGTCAACATGTGCGGACGAGGGGACAAGGACATATTCTCGGTGGCCCAGCATCTCGGCGTGGAACTTTGAGCGCGACGAAAGGTAGGGGCACGGGACATGTGATCGAAGACACTGGCGCAACAGATTTCGGATCTATGAGGGACGGATGATGATAAGGGTGTTTCTTGTAGAAGACGATCCGCTGGTGGCGATGATGCTTGAGGGGTATCTCGACGTGCTTGGACACGAGATCGTAGTAACCGCAGCGACCGTCGCGGAGGCACTGGATCTCGTCGCGAAGCAAGATTTCGACCTCGCAATATTGGATGTTCACCTTGCCGATGGCAAAACGAGCGAGGCGGTCGCTGCCGCGTTGAGCGATGCCGGGAAGGCGTTCATAGCGACGAGCGGAGATGCGACGATCATGGCGGCTGAATTTGATGGCCGGCCAGTTCTTCGCAAACCTTTCAGGATTGCCGAGCTCGAACGGGCAATCGCCGCTATAACGGGGTAGCCCGCGGTCACAGGCCGGAGCCTGCTCGACGGTCGTTATTCGGGCGCGACTTGGTGACGGGCCATGTGCGGCATGAAATCCATCTTGCCTATGGCAACACCTGCGTTGCGCAGCGGCGCGTAAGCCATCGTCACATGAAAGTAGAAATTTGGCATGATCCAGTCGCGGACTCAAAGCCGCGATTGCAGCCGCAGCATTCTCGTGGCAGATTGTCGTCGATGGGGTCGTTTCGTACTTTTTTGATCATCCTTTGGCTGGCGCTGGCCGCCTACACCGCTGTAGTCATTTCCCGCCATGGCCTTGGATTGTTACCGATCTTTTTCGGAGACGTGGCGAAGCTGGGATGGCCCGGGCAGTTCAACCTCGATTTTCTCTGCTTTCTCATCCTCTCTGCTCTTTGGACGGCTTGGCGGAATGGATTCAGTGCGATCGCCCTGCTCCTCGCGCTCATCGCCTTTTTCGGAGGCGCGGGTTTCCTGCTTCCCTACCTCGTCTTTCTCACAGTTCGTGAACGAGGAAACATGCCCCGGGTGCTGATCGGCGCGCGAACCCGAAGAGATGAGCCTTACAGCGGACGATGAGCGCGACGGCATTTCGTCGTCATCGAACGAACTGCGCTTCTCGCGGCGCCGCTTGGCCGCTTGCGGTCAGGCAGCTTTTGTCTAGCCAACATCGAGAAGCAGACTTTCCGGGCTTGAGGGTCAGCTACCCAAGCTACCCGCAAACCGTTCGGCCAGCCGCTCACGCTTGAAAACATCGGCGACCCAATCGACGAACGCGCGCGTCTTGCCGGGAAGCAGCGTGCGCGACGCATAATAGACCGATATCGCACCCGCGTCGGCGTACCAGCGTGGGACGAGCCGCACCAGCGTACCACTCTCGAGTTCCGGCAGCACATCGGGCATCGCGAGAAGAGCGACACCCATCCCGAGCCGCGCGACTTCGCGCATCGCGGCGGGATCGTTGACGACAATGTCCTCACGCAATGTTGCCGCGCTCTCGTTCCCCACCGCATCGCGCATAGTCCAGTGGCGGATGCGCCCCGACTGGAGTGAGCGCATGACGATGCCGTCAAGCTCGGTCAGTCCGGCAGGATCGTTTGGCGCGACGCGGCCCGCCATATAGGCGGGCGATGCGACCGCGACGATATGCGCGGGCGCCAAGCTCCGCGCCACGACCCCCGGCGATAGGTCGAAGCCGCCCCCGATCGCCGCATCATAACCCTCGGCAACAATGTCGACAGGCCGGTTCTCGAAATGCCATTCGGGACGGATGCGGGGATAACGTGCGAGGAAGGCGGGCAGCATCGGCAGCATGTGCATGACGCCAAAGGTTGGGGCCATACTGACCTTCAGCACGCCGGCCGGTTCCCCGCTGTCCGAAGCGACCCCCGCGATCGCCGCCTGGATCTCGTCGAGGCTCCCCGCAATCGCGAGGCGAAAGGCTTCCCCCGCCTCTGTCAGCGTCAATCTGCGCGTCGACCGGTGGAAGAGCCGCACCCCCAGATTGCGTTCGAGCATCGCGACGTTGCGGCTCACCGCCGCCGGGGTCAGCGCCAGCCGGCGCGCCGCTTCGGAAAAGCTGCCCAGCTCGGCGCTGCGCACAAAGGAGATAAGATTGGCGAGCGTTTCCATTTTCAATCAATGATTGAATATATAGCAAATTATTACCGACTAATCGAGCCGTAAACTTTGCGCCATCTTGGTCTCACCCCACAACAAGGAGTGAATACCATGACCAAAGCTAGCCAGAACCTCACGGGCAAAGCCGCCCTCGTCACCGGCGGCTCGCGCTCGATCGGCGCCGCCATTGCGCGCCGCCTCGCCGCCGACGGCGCGGCCGTCGCCATCACCTACAGCGCGTCGCCCGACAGCGCGGCCAGCGTTGTCGCCGAGATAGAAGCGGCGGGCGGCAAGGCCATCGCCATCGCCGCCGACGCGGGCGATCCGGACGCCGTTCGCGCGGCGGTCATCCAGACCGTCGAAGCCTTCGGCGGCATCGATATCCTCGTCAACAATGCCGGCGTAGCGGTCAATGCGCCGATCGAGGATTTCCGGTTCGAGGATTATGAGCGCATGCTCGCGGTCAACGTCACCGGCGTCTTCGTCGCGACACAGGAAGCCGCGCGGCGCATGAAAGTGGGCGGCCGCATCATCCACATCGGTTCGTCGATGACGCGCTATGCCGCCTTCCCCACCGCGTCGGTCTATACGCTGACCAAGGGCGCGATCACCGGCTTCAACCGCAGCCTCGCGCGCGATCTTGGCCCCAAAGGCATCACGGTGAATGCCGTCCACCCCGGCCCGACCGACACCGACATGAACCCCGCCGACGGCCCCGTCGCCGCGATCGTCGGTCCCGGCATGGCGATCGGCCGCTATGGCCAGCCGGCTGAAATCGCCAGCATCGTCGCTTTCCTTGCCAGCGACGAAGCCGCCTTCGTCACCGGCGCCGACATCGTCGCCGACGGCGGCTTGACCGCCTGACCTGAACAGAAAGGACTATCGTCATGCCCAGCATCGGCATCATCGGCGCCGGCAACATCGGCCGCGCCATCGCCACCGCCCTCGCGAACAAGGGTATCCCGGCGACGCTCGCCAACCGCCGTGGCCCCGAAAGCCTCGCCGAGGTCGTCGCCTCCATCGGTCCGGCAATCGCCGCCGGAACGCGCGACGAAGCCGCCGTGAAGGATATCGTCTTCGTCGCGGTCAACTGGTCGAAGCTTCCGGCCGCGCTCGCCGACCTGCCCGACTTTGGCGGCCGCATCGTCGTCGACACCAACAACCCGATCGAAGCGCCGCTATTCAAGCCTTTCGATCTTGGAGGGCGTGCGTCATCAGAAGTGTTTGCCGACATGGTGCCGGGCGCCCGGGTGGTGAAGGCATTCAACCATCTTCAGCCGCATCTCGTCTCCGGCGATCCGGCGCGCGAAGGCGGCAAGCGCGTGCTCTTCTACTCGAGCGACGATGCAGCGGCCAGGGCCGAGGTGGGCGCGTTAATCGATCGGCTCGGCTTCGCCGGGATCGATCTCGGCAGCCTTGCCGTGGGCGCACGACTCGTCCAGTTTCCGGGCGGACCGCTACCGGCTCTCAATCTCGTCAAATTCGATTGATCAAACCGACCGGCGGCGGATTGAAGTGCAATCTGCCGCCACTGGCCGGTAGTAGACGGGCGGCTTCAAGGCCAAATTTGCTCTAAGCGGACGTTTGGAGGGCGACCTGAACTCATAACGCACTGCGAGCACCCGAACTCCCGCTACCGCACGCCCCGGTCGGTGGTCCCGACAAACACGAGCGGCGCCCAAACCGCTGGAGACGAGGTATCGTCTTTTGCGCGAAGCGCCAGTATCGCCTGCCGGAACGCAGCCCCCGGAGCGCCGGGATGCTTTTCGATGCCTGCAAAGAGATGCGTGACGATTTCGGCCCCGGCCTCATCGTCGAGCGGCCAGTGCGACACCAGAAGCGAACCCGCGCCAGCATAGAAGAAAGACTGCGCCAAGCCCGACAGTCCGTCCGCTTCAGCGCTGCCATTCGAACTTGCGGTGTTGCACGCAGACAGTACGACAATATCCGCTGCGAGCTTCAGCTGCGCGGCTTCTGAGGCGGTGAGCAGACCATCGTCCCTGTCGGACTGCGCCCCGGCCGCCGGCGGCGTGAAAACGAGACCCGGCTCGCCGTCGAGCCCCGTCTCGCTCGCCAGCAGACCGTGCGTCGAAAAAAGGACATAGCGTGCATTGGCCAGCCCGGGATTCGACTTGACCGATCCCTCGGTCGCCGCTGAGCCCATAAGAGCAATAGTCTGTCCGGGATCGAAAATCGATCGCACGCCCTCGATCTCCCGGCGCGTGCCTGGAAGCGAAGGCATCGCCATGATCCGGGCCGGGTCCGCTATGCCACGCTGGAACAACTCCGAATATTCCACGATACCCCGGTCGTCGCCCGGATGCCCCTTAAGCGCGGGATCGCCCGCAGCGAACAGGATCGTCTGCGATGGCGGACGATTGCGTCCGGGTCCAGGGCCGCAACCGGCCGGGCGATCACCCGCAGGCCGAAGCAGGCAACGCAAGGAGTAAAGACTTGAAACCGACGGCAGCGTCGAAATCTCGTAACGATCTATCAGAAATTGCGGCTTCTGCGTGTCGGCACCCGCGGTGACGAGCAAGGTCAACGGGAGGCTGCTCAGCGGACCCGGCGTCACGGTCATCAGACGCGTCGCGCCACCGAGCGACGCTTCAATGGGCGCTATGAGCTCCTGATACAGATTGTGCGCAAGCTGCTCGTCGAAATTGTCGACGCTCCCGGCCCAGCGCTCGCGAAGGTCGCGCTTGATCTGACCGCGCAGCTGCTCAACGCTCTTCGCCAAGGCATCGCGGGTCAGGGCCGAACGATGCCATGTAAATCCCGAGCGCGTCAGAACAAAGACCGACGTGCCCCGCTCGTCAGAAAGGAAGAAGAGAACGGCCTCGTCCTTGTCGAGCAGCGCTTGGACCCGCTCGGCCGCGATCGGCCGAGGCTTGACAAGCTGATCATAGGCGGGGTCGATCGCTGCAATCTCCTCGGTCGACATTTCGTCCATCACGGCATCAACGTCGCGCAAATAGAATTTTCCGAGCAACTCGCGATCGGTATCGGGGCTGCCGGGAACCGATAGCCATTGCGCGATCTCGCGGTTGAGCGACGCAACGCTTACGCGCACCTCCTCGCGGAACCGCTCCTTTTCCGCGACCGGGCCGTTGCTGCGCGATGTGCGTGCCGAGACCTTGGCAAGTGTCGCCGCGGTCTCGCCGATCGACGACCATTGGGCCGCCTCGAACGCTTCTCCGCGCGTGAGCGAGCTCGCCGCTTCGGGAGGAAGGGCGCCGAGCAGTCCCTCAAAGACGGGACGGTAGCGCCGGACGGCGCGAACAAGCCCCTCGGTTGTGTCGGCCGCCTCGACCCGCGCCACCGCGCCTGAGACAGCCTGCCGATATTCGGCCGCGGCATCGCCGCGCTGCGCCGGATCGAGCGCTAGGATTGCGGCGCCGCGCGCCGCATGCGCATCGATGCGCCTATCATCGCTTCTGTCCCAGGTCGTATCGACGACCGGCATTGCCTCGGCGAGAATCGGGGCACCTTCGTTAGCGCGCCCCTCAGCGACGAGCGCAGCGCCGAGCCGGGTCAGAAATTCGAGACGCGACGCGCCTCGCCCGCCGCGCAGCAGGTCCGGCTCGGCATCGAAGCGCGCCACCGCCTTTGCCATGTTCCCGCTCCGCGCGAGAAAAGCGATCTCGTCGCGGGCGAGGCGACCCCGGACTGCCGCCCAGTCATCGGGGTCCCATCCCTCGCCATTGTGCTCGCGTTCCCATTCATACCCGGCCGCCGCCTCGACATAATCCGCAGCGCCACCGGCCGCTTCGCCCGGCACCAACGCCGCAACCGCCAGAAAATCGGGGAGCGCGCGTTTAGCTTCGGGGGAGCCCATCATTGCCAACGTCGAAAGCAGGCTGTCGGCGGCAGCGAGATAACCGCGCGCTTCCTCATTGCGGCCCTGCAGCGCAAGGTTGCGGGTCAGCCGCAGGAGCGACGTGCGGAGCGCCGCATCGGAGAGCCGCTCGGTTCCCTGGAACTCCATCGCCCGCACGATGTTGTATCGCAGCCCGTCCCGCAAATACTGCTCGCCTTCTACCGGCCGGCCGTAGAGCGACAGCATCTCGCCGAGGTTGCCGAACGCCGACGCGAAGATCGGCCCATCGAAGCCCTTTAGCCTGTTCACCTGGGCGTGGAGGAGGCGCGCGGTGCGAAGGGCCATACCTTCGCCCTTTTCGTCGCGATCGAAATCACCATGATCCACCGCCCAGGCGGTCAGCGCATCGCTTTGCAAGGCGAGCAGTCCGACGCAAGGATCGGACCCTTTGCCCGCGACGCAAGCTTCATGCTCGCGGCGTGCCAAAGTCATCGCTTCGTCATAGCGTTTGGCGGCGAGCGCATCGTTCAGCTCGGCACTCGCGGGAACGGGGTCGACGGACAGCTTGGCGGACACCTCGGGCGCGGCCAAGGCAAGCGCCACGAAGAGCAACCATGATTTATACCGGATCAATTGCACGCCCCCTGCCCTAGCGCGACCCCTGACCGACCTACCGCGGCGCGCGAAGGACGCAAGCAAGATCGCTGCGCCTCACCGGCCTCGCGATCGCCGCCTCGGGCGCCAAAGCACTTTTTCGAACACCCGCAGTGCTCGTAAAACCGATATGTGCAAGCCCGGCAGCGGCAAACGGCTACATTCCGGGGACGGCTCCGCCCGACAGCGCTTCTTGCACGCAGGCCTGCTGGAAAGCGCGTGCGGCGCCCGGGTCGGCGCGAGCGAGTGCGGTGACCGCCGACGTGGCCGCGGCGCGGCGTTCCTCGGAGAGATCTTCCGTCCGGATGTCCCACCAGTCGCGCACCTGCCAGCTCGGCCCCGATACCTGTCCCTCGGCGGCGAGCTGCCCGACGAACATTTCCACATGCGCGCGGCAGGCGGCCTCGTGGGCGCCGCGCTCGCCGCCGGATGGCGCCCAAGCGGTCCGCTGCGCGCGTTGCGCGCGGTAGCGCGCGAGCAGCGTGCGGCCGTCGATTGCGGGCACATGCTTCACCTGCTGGGCCGGATCGCGACGGCAGATCATTCTCAGACTATGGTCCGCAAGGTCGTTAGCCGGCTTCGCGGCCTCACCCTCGCCGAACGACCGCAGCTTCGCGCCTGAACTCGAGAAGGCGGCGCCCCCGAGCAGCTGCGACTTGAGCGTAAGGCAGTCCGCGCGATAGGTCGCCGTTGTAAACGCCGCGCCGTCGGCATCGTTCTGCGGCAGCATGAAGGCGGCCGCGAAATCGAGCGTCCCGTTGTCGCGGTCCACCCAATGGAGATCGAAATATTTGGCGCCGTTCGGCCCCAGCGTGTCCGGCACGATGTCTGCGCTACCGTCCTTGGCGAGGATCGCCGCAAGCTCTTCGCCAAGCGCGCCCGCTTCGTTGTCGGACGCGACGGCCAAGGCGAGCCGATACTGGCCAGCGGCGCCATCGATCAGGCCGAGCGCGACATAGGCGCGCGCGAGATCACGATGCCACTCGGGCAGGATCGCGAGCATATGATGGCGCGGAGCCACCAGCGTTTCGAGGATGCCCGCCGCTTCGGCGGGGTGACCCGCGTCGATCGCTTGCGCTGCGATCCGAGCGGCGGCGGCGTCCCTGTCGGCCTGGCTGCCGTCAACGGCTGGAGGCACGGAAGCACCGACTGCCACGGAAGGGCCGATGACCGCGAGGAGGAACCCGGCGATGACATGCCGGCAATGGGTCGCGCCTCGCTTCGCCTGATGCCTCACAAGGTGAGCCTTTGTCCCGCCCGGCCGCGGCGCATCCATTCTCATCACCGACCCCCCATCATTTTACTGCCCTAGTTCCCTCACCCGCGCCCGCTTCTCGCACCCCGGCCCGCGGAACAAAAAAATCGGAGACCTTTCATTGGAGCAAGCTGATTCGCCTGTTTTGCGGCGAGAACTCCCGTGCAAAAAAATCAGGCCGGATTTGACGTGAGCGCTATCGTTTTGCTGCGCAGCGACTAGCCTTCGCTTCCTTCATCGCTCACTTGCGGTATTGCCATTGATACTCGGGAATATTGCCCTTGCGAAGGAAAGCGGCGGTCCAGAAATTGATCGTCAATCCCGGCTTGCCGCCGTAGGCTGCCGACCGCACGAAAGCATGCGTAGGACAAGCTATGGTGTCCGACCGCGAGGTGTCGATCAATTCGAGGCATTGGCCGACGAACCGTGCCGACTTGGGTCCGGTCGATTCCACGCCCGCGATGCGAGCGATGACGGTTCCAGCAGGTGCCGCGATCTTCTTGAGGTAGGGATCAGCGGTGTCATTCTCCACGATCGTTACCACGCCATTTGCCACGGACAGCTTGATCTTGTGGTCAACGCCATACCATTCGCCATCGATCGCCTTGACCGGATTTGCCGGCAAGTCAGGCACCGTCTGAGCCTGCGCCGGTACTGCCATCAGCGCCAACGCCACCATCATATTCGCAGTTCGCATCTGTTTTCCCCCGTTACAGAATTGAGGCTGCAGCATTCCGCCCAGCCTGGCAATAGCGGCGATCATTGAGAGGGTCGCAGCGCTTCCTTCGATACACAATTTGGCCCGTCGCCTCCCATGAGCGGCGAACGGTTGGCCGCATCCAATGCTCCTCCGCAACCTTTTGTTAACCTCGAAACCGCATTTTTGCCGCGGGGGGCACTCATACGGCAGCAGCCGAGCGAATGGAGAGTTCGCAGTGCTCGAATTTACGACGAGGCCGACATCGGTCGCCGGGCCGGTCGGGCCGCTGACAATCGACGATCTGCCTTCATCGACGGCAGGCTATTGGGTCGCGCGCCGCAAGGCGGAGTTGCTTGCCGCGATCGATGGCGGACTGATCGGGCTGGCCGACGCCTGCGCAAGATACCGCCTCAGCGGCGAAGAGCTGGAATCGTGGCGCCGCACTATCGACCGGGCGGGCATACCCGGGCTGCGCGTGACAAAGGCACGTCGCCTGCGCGATCAGACTGTCGAATAGATTTTTCGTCACCGCCCGCACCCCCACTGCGTGCGGTGTCTAGGGGACGGCGCGAGCAGACTGGTCCCTCTCGCGCCGTCCTTTTACATCAGCGGCATTTCAGTTCACCGCGATCGATAGCCCGGCCGAGCAGCCCGCCGCCGGCCGCCCCGATGATCGTGCCGACCGTGCGGTCACGCCCGCCATCGAGTTCACGCCCGACGAGCGCACCGACGGCGGCGCCAATGATCAATCCGGTCGTGCCATTCTCGCGGCGGCAGTGGTAGCGGCCATCCTTGCTGCGCCAAATGCGATCGTTGTGCGAAATGCGGCGAGGCTCGTAGTAGCGCCCATTTCCGTCATAGAGGCCACGATCCTTGGCGCGCTTACCGTGCGCCGGCGCCCAAGGCGGCGGATCCGCCAGCGCCGGGCCAGCCGGAACGGAGAGTGCAGCGAGGACCGCAGCGGCGATATATTTTTTCATTACCCGTCTCCTTCAATCATGGACCGAGCGTAGCGGAGCGCAACCGAACCCCGGCTGAACAACCCGCCATGGCCGTTCGCGGACAGCCCGCTTGCAAATCCGGTTCGGAATAAGCGGCCACTCCGCGGTTGGACGACAATACCATAGCCCTCGTTTCGCCGCGCGGCCTGATTGGTACGCTGCGGCAAACCAATCTCGGGACTTTCTTGCGATCCCTTTCGCCAACATCCGGTCGAACCGGCATTTTTATTTGCGCGGGATGTCACAGCGGAAGAATCCCGCTCGTCAGGCATGGTGACGCCGATTTTGGCTCAGGAAGAAAGGAAGATCAGATGAACCGGTTGAATTGGTCCGAAGTCGCTCCCGCCGGAGCGAAGGCGCTGTACGGTGTGCACCATTATGTCACCAACAGCACGGCCCTCCCTGAAGAACTGATCCACCTCGTCTTCCTCCGGGTCTCCCAGATCAACGGATGCGCGCACTGCATCGATCTGCATACCCGAGACCTTCTCAAGACCATGCCGATCGACAAAATCGCGCTGCTTCCGGTGTGGCATGAAGTCCCGCATCTGTTCCCAGACCAATATCGCGCCGCTCTGGCCTGGGCGGAGGAAGTCACGCGCGTCAGCGAAACCCATGCTTCCGACGCGGCCTATGCAGCAGCAGCCGAGGCATTCGAGCCAAAAGACCTCGTGGATCTGACGATCGCGATTGCGGCGATGAATGCCTTCAACAGGCTGGGCGCACCATTCCGTCTTCCGGTTGCAGCCAAGCCTTGAGGCGTGCGAGCTGCACTTTTTTGGCGTCGCGGTACAATATCAAGGCGATCAGCGAGGCTAACCGCGCCATGCGACCCAGGAGGGCTCTTCCTTTCAGGAAACACGGCTCTTCATCCTACGCCCGTTCGATCTCGATCGGGCGGGCGTTCTTTTTCGGCAAATCGTCCCTGGTCGCCGGTTTGGGACTGTCCGGTTCCAGACTTAGATTGAGAGCAGCTGACATTCGCTACCCGTCAACATCAAATGGCAGCAAGCAACCCAATATTGGTCATGCAGGCGTCAGCAACCGTATCCCGAATGGCGACCCAAAACCGCCGCTTGTTGAGCAGCGGTCAGGCAGCTATCGCCAAATATGTTGAGAAAACGGAGTGCTCGATGGGATTGCTTGTTAACGGTAGGGCCGCAGCCGCCGAAGGCTCCGTGCTGGTTCCATCGGACGCCGAAAACTATGCACTTTCGCTACCCAGCGGACCAATGCCGCTACGCTTCGAGCCGAATGCACCGATTAGCGTCCGCCTTGATAATGGGACACTGATCCTGTCGGGCAGGCCCAACCTCGGCGCGGCTGCGACGCTGCAGGGTCTGTCGGTAATCGGCGTGCCTCACGCGATGGCAGTGATGGTAACTACCGTAGGCGCTGAGAGTCCTTATTACTGCATCAGATACACGATCTACCGCAGTTAAAAGTCGAGGCCTGTGATGGGCGTGGAGCTGTCGACCCGGGGCTATGCCAGAGGCGACTAGCGGGCGCAAAATGACCGTTAGGAGAAGGCTCGCTTTGAGGCCCAGACCGCGAAATGCGGACAATGGATACGACCACTTGCTCGGATCAAGCTATTGTGGTGACCTGAAACGGGGACACAGGCGGTGGTCATGAACCATTGGCCGAAATTTTGGGGGCCATGAACATGCCGTATCGCAATGCGTGGGTTTACTGCCTCGCGATGATCGCGATGACCGTCCTGGCTTTCTGGCCCGGCTATTTCTCCCGGCTCGGCACCGCAAAAATCGCGTGGCATGTCCACGCGGTCACCGCGACCGCCTGGATGCTACTGCTCGCGGCCCAAAGCTGGTCGATCGACCATGGGGAACGCGCACGGCATCGGAGTCTCGGCCTTGCCATCTTCATATTAGTGCCGCTGTTCATGGTCGGGGCGGCGGGCGTCGAGCACAGCATGGCGATCGCGACCGCTTCAGGGCGGGATCCCTTCTACAAACTTTGGGGCCCGGCGCTCGGCTTCGTTGACCTGATCGGTGCAGCAGCATTTCTTCTGTTTGCGGCGATGGCTCTCAAGGAACGACGCAATGTCGCCCGGCACGCCGCCTGGCTGCTTGCGACCCCGTTGCTCCTGATCCCCCCCGCGCTGGCCCGCGTCTATAACGCGCATCTTCCCGGCCTCATCATCAACGGACCGCAGGACTTCCCGCTTTTCCGCTGGAGCGTCCATCTCGGCGGATTCACTGGCGTCATTATCGGACTCTGGCTCTGGTCGCGCCATCGCCGCTACGGACGGCCTTGGATGATCGTCGCGGCCATCATCTTGCTGCAATCCCTCACTTTCGAGACGGTAGGATTTTCGACAATCTGGCAAGGTGCATTCACGGCATTCGCCGGTGTCTCGGCCTCGACACACGCCGTCGGCGCGGCCGTCGTCGCGGCGGTGGCGCTGTGGTGGGGTTGGCGCGCGGCACCGCTCCGCCCGGCTACGGAGGCAACCTCACCGGCGTGATCTGGCCGTTTGCGGACGGTCTGCATTACGGGCGCGAGACGGGAAAAGCAGCCGTACCAACCAACGCCTACCACTATGCGCCTTCTGGCCAAACCAAGATTTGGGAGCGAACTTCACACGGCCGCCGGCCGCCGCGCATAGATGCCGAACGCCGCGATGATCGCGTAGCATGCGGCAGGCAACAGCAGCGCCAGCCCGAGACTCCCGGTCACATCGGCGAGCGCGCCGGTTGCAAGCGGGATGACCGCGCCGCCGAAGATGGCGACGTTGATGATCCCCGAACCGTCGGCCGCCCGGCTGCCGAGCCGTTCGGACGCGAGGCTGAAGATCGTCGGGAACATGATCGCGTTCATCAGGCCGATCGCGAGCAGGCTGTAGCCCGAGACCGCGCCGGCCGTGCTGATCGAGATCAGGATCAGCGCGATCGCGCCCGCCGCGACACAGGCGAGCAGCTTGCCCGGGCTCACGAGGCGCATCACCGCCGAGCCGATGAAGCGGCCGACCATCGCGCCACCCCAGTACAGCCCGATCAGCTTGCCCGCCGCCTGTTCGGGCAGCGCCATGACATGCCCCTGCATCAGATAGCTGACGATCAGTGACCCGATCGACACTTCGGCGCCGACATAGAGAAAGATACACAGCGCGCCGAAGCCGAAGCGCGGGCGCTTCAGCAGGTCGAAGCCCGCCAGCCCGGCGCTCGCCTCGTGCCGTTCGCCTTTCAGGCGGTTGCGGAACATCCACACCGCCGCCGCGACGACGGCCAGCGCGGCCGCGATGCCGAGGTAGCCATGGACGATCGCTTGGCTCTCGGCGGTGCGATACGCGTCGAGTTCGGCGCCCGAAAGCTGGTCGGCGGTGACCGTCGCGAGGCTGCCGAGGATCAGCCCCGACCCGACGATCGGAAAGATCGTCGTGCCCAGCGAATTGAACGCCTGCGCGAAGGTCAGGCGGCTGTGCGCGGTCTCGGGCTTGCCGAGCAGCGAGATCAGCGGATTCGCGACGACCTGGACGATCACCACCCCGCTCGCCAGCACAAATAGCGCGAACAGGAACAGTTCGTAGACCGCGTTCTGCGATGCCGGAATGAACAGTAGGCAGCCGACCATCATCGTCAGCAGCCCCGCCACCGCGCCGCGCATATAGCCGATCTTCTTCACCAGCTTTGCGCCCGGGATGCCGATCACCAGATAAGCGGTGAAGAAGCAGAACTGCACCAGCATCGCCTGCGTGTAGTTAAGCGTGAACAGCTCCTTCAACTTCGGGATGATCACATCGTTGAGCGAGGTGATGCCGCCGAAGATGAAGAACAGCCCCATGACGAACAGGCGCAGTTCGGGCGCATCGACATGCGCGGCTCCACCGTCCTTTTCTTCGCACGCCGATGCGAGTTTCTGTGGCGCAATTGCCATGACATTCTCCTCCAATATTTTTCGGCTAAAGTGCCGGAAGCAACGAAGCGGATCGGATATAAAGTGGGGCGCCGCCGCGAGACGCTCTGGGCGGACCGATGTGCGAGACGCGGATTATTCGAAGGTTGGCATGGCAGCGAGAAGCAAAGCGGCGCAAAGAGCGAGCGCCGCAAAAATCAGGAACAGACCGGCAAAGCCTGATGCGGGCACGACGGAGATCGCGATCCACGGCATAATGAGTGACGGCGCGGTATTTGTCAGATTGAAGATGCCGATCCCCCGCCCGCGCCTGGCTGCATCGGGCAGAACGCGAAGCGTTTGCCCCGCGTGGAGCGCCAGGAAAGTCGCGTTGGCGGCGGCAAACAGGACGTAGGCAAGCTTCGCGCTTCCCGCGGCAGCTGACAAGGCCATGGCCACGAGAGCTGCGCTTGCGAGCAATGCGAGAATGGCGAGGACACGAAAGCCCTGGCCAACGCAGTCGATCCGGCGGCCGAGGCCGAGTGCCGCGACCACCGAGATCGCCAACCCCGCAGCGAAGAGAATCGACTTTCCACCATCTCCGAGATGCGGATCGACCTCTCGAAGCCAGAAGTAGAGATATGCGGCAAGCGCAGCTCCGGACAACTGCATCAACAGCCGTGCCAGCCACATGCGCAGCCTGCCGGATGCGAGCCGCATATGAACGCCCCTTCTGCTCTCGGCGGTGTCCGGGAAGGACAATGCGGCACCGCGGCCGCCGAACACCAGCAGCGGTATCACCAGCGCCGCAGTCATCACTGCGATCATAATGAGCTTGTCTGCGAGTCCGCCCGCTTCGTCCGGGGGGAGTGCCATTCCGGACAGCGCGCCGAGGGGCGGTGCGATCGCCAGCAGACCGCCAAGCAAGCCCTTCTGCTCGTCGGGCACGCGATCGCCCGCCCAAGCGATCAGCGGTACCAGCATCAGATTGAGCGCGATCTGCCATGCGACGACCACCCAAAGCAGCGCGAAGATCGTTTCGCATCGCACCATCGCGAGTTGAAGGATGATGGTCGATGCCAGTCCTGCCGCGACACATCCCCTGCGGCTGCGCAACCTGTCACTCAGCCATCCCGAGAATATTCCCGAGAGGCTCGCCGCGGCTGCTCCCGCGAAGACGATATAGCCAAGCCAGCGAATATTCTCCGGGCCCGCCAGCTCCGAGACGCGCGCCGGCAGCACGAGCATCAGAAAGGGGGTGTAAGCAACGACCCCGCCGGCGTAGGCGAGCGCGTAAAGGAACAGAAATCCGGGCGACTGCATCGTTCGTAACGCTGTCACCCGCCCGCTCCCCCGACGAACTGCCTCTCCGAGCCCGAAAGAAATCGCGCTTCTATGCATCCGATCACAGCCGTCCGCGCTGCCACGCGGCCCGGACGGCTGCCCCCTTATGCTAGAAGTTCACACGAACGCGAAGACCATAGCTGCGCGCGTCATTGAGGAAGCGGATGTTGAGCGACGATCCCACGAGCGCCTTTTGCGACACCTCCTCGTTGAGGAAATTGCTCGCCCAAGCCTCGAGACGGAAATTGTCGATCGTATAGCCGATACCGAGGTTGAGCGTCGCATAGCCCTTCTGCCGGTCCGGGAAACCCGCAGAGAACGCATTCTGCCGCGTCCCGTCGAGGAAGACGATATCATCTTCGTTGAACTGGCTGAGAAAGTAGGATGAGCGGTAGTTAAGCAGCGCCTGCCAGTCGAGGCGGCCAGGACCGGCGTCGAACCATTGCGAAAGCCGCGCGCTGATATTCATTTTGGACGCGAGCGGCAGGCGATTTCCGACAAGGCTGATTAGCGGCGAATTGCCGCCCGCTCCAAAGTCCTGCGCGCGCGCGTCGGCGACAGTGCCGCGGGTGACCTTGGTGTCGAGATAGGCGGCGTTGATATCCAGTCCGAAATTTCCCGGCAGCTTGAACCGCATTTCGGCCTCGGCGCCATAGATCCGCGAGGCGCCGATGTTGCGGTTGACCAGCGAATAGCCGTTGCACACCGGCGGCGTCTGGGTGCTGTCGAGATTGATGCAGGTGAGGTCCTGGAAAACCTGGTTCGAATAGTCGTAATAGAAGCCGGTGAGGTTGAAGACGGCGCGGCGTCCGAAGAAATCGAAGCTGTTACGCGTGCCGATTTCATAGACAAGCAGCTTCTCGGGACTGAAGGTCTCGGGGATCGGAGATGCGTTGAAGCTGTCGTTGAACCCGCCGGATTTGTGGCCGGTCGAGACCTTGGCGTAGAGCATATTGTCGTCGCTGAGATCATATTCGATTCCAAGACGCCAGTCGATGAAGTCGAACTTCGAACTGCCGCTCTGCTGGCCGGGAATGGTCAGATTGGCGTAGCTGAAGCCGCCGTTGGTATTTGACGGATTGAGCGCCGGGCAGTTGACGAAGCCATTGTCGATATCGGGCCGGTCTATGCAGGTGCCGTTCGGATTGGTGCCGTTCGCGATCGCGCCGATCTGCGCGATCAGCGTGTCGCGAAGGCCCGGCGTCTTCACCCCCTCGATCAGGAACTGCGCCATGCCCTGCGGCGTGGTAATGTTACTGACGTCGAAATTGGGACGATCGAGCAATGCGGGTCGAAAGCCTTCGGTTCCGACGCGGGTTGCAAAGCAGCAGGCGAAATCTTCGCCGCCGAGCGTGAGCGCCCAATTGCCGCCAATCCCGTAGCGCGACTTCTTTTCCTCGGTGTAGCGGATACCGGCCAGGAAGCGCAGACGATCGGCCACATCATAGGTGCCGTCGGCGTAGAAGGCATAGCTCTCGCCGTTCACGTCGGGCATGGTGAACTCGGTCGCCGAGTAGCAGCAATAACCTCGGTCGGCGAGCGCGAGATAGCCGACCGCCTGGTCTTCCTTGAAATAGAAGGCACCGAGGTTCCAGCGCAGGGCTTGGTCGTCGTTCGCGAACAGCCGCGCCTCATAGACCTGGCTCTTCGATTTGGTCTGCCAGAAATTGCCCGAATAATTGTCATACTGGACCGCCGAGAGGTCGCGGCCGGGATAGTCGATACCGTCGCTCGAAGCGTTGACCTGATAGAAATCGACCGAACGATAGCTGCCGGTCAGTTCGGCCCCGAAGCTCCCGAAATCATAGTTGATCTTGCCCTGGATACCCCAGAGCTCATTTTCCATGTCGCCCTGCAGACCGCGGTAGACGACATGCTTGAGATTGAGCTTGTCGGGACGCAGTCCGCTTCCGACGACAGCGCTGAAGATGTTGGCGCCCGGATAGCCGGTGCCCGTCTCCTTGCCATAGTCACCGACGATCGAGATGCTGAGCCGGTCGCTCGGTTCCCAGAGCAGCGACAGGCGTCCGGCGTAATTTTCCTCGAGACCTGCTGGCTTGAGGCTGCTCGCCGGCGCGCCGGTCGAGACATTTTTGAAGCCATAGTCGCGGTTGATATAATAGCCCGCCGCGCGGAGCGCGAAGGTCTCGCCCAAAGGAATATTGATCGCGCCCTCGGCGCCATAAGACGAGCGATTGGCGATTTCGGCCTGCGCATAGCCGCTGAACTCACCGAGGCGCGGCTTGGCGGTGATGATATTTAGCGTGCCGGCGAGCGCGTTGCGGCCGTAGAGCGTGCCTTGCGGCCCCTTGTTCACCTCGACGCGGTCGAGGTCATAGAACATCAGTCCAAGCCCGCGCGGGCGCGGGATATAGGTTCCGTTGAGGTGCGGCGCGGCGCCTGGATCACCTAGCTCGGTGTTGTTCGCCGAGCCGACGCCGCGAATGAAGATTTCGACATTGCCTTCCTGGTTCGCAATGCTGAGACCCGGCACTGCGACCTGGAGCTGGCGCAGTTCGGATATGCCGTCCTGGCGCAACTGATCGGCGCCTAGCGCCTGAACGACGCCTGACACGTCTTGCGAATTTTCCGCACGGCGGTTCGCGGTGACGATGATCTCGTCACGGTCTTCGCTCGCGCCATCTGCTTCCCCGGCCACCTGCGCGTGGGCAGGCAGTGCCGCGGTTGTCGAAAGCAGCACCACCAGCGCGGCGCGCATCACTTTACCCCTGTTCATGTCATCCTCCCTTACGTAAGTCCTATTTGCATTGCATTGTCGGCCCCGACGGCGAGACGATCCGCGCCGAGGACAGGACAAGATCGAGAGCGCCCGAGGTAGCGATGCTGAACGGCGTCTCGACGCGCGTCATATCGACGCCAGCCTTCTCGAAGCAGCGCAGCGGAATCGCGATCCGCGTCCATTTCGCGGTCTTCGCCGCCTCGGAAAGCATCGCCCGCAAGGGGAATCCTCCCGCGCACTGCGAACCGCATCCCATGATCAGGCTTACGTCCGCCGACGGAGCCTTATCCACCTTCAGCTCGAGCTCGAGCGCGAGATCACCGTTCGACTGGCGCGACAGGTCGGCGGGCGCGTCTTCGACGATCGCAGCGACGGCTGGACCAGCGCCGGTCCAGCGCAAGCGCACCGAATCCTCTTGCGCGGCGCGATCAGCGCCGCGCGCCTCGATGAGCTCGGGCCCGGGATTGGTGGAAAGCGCACCGGGTGCTCCGAGCATCAGCCGGCGTCCGCTGCCGGGCTTTCCGGCGCCGAACAGCAGGCCGGGGTCGGCTGCGGCGGCACCCGAGCGAGCCTCAGGAAGAAGGGCGAGATCCCCCTTGTCCGCAAACGTCAATCCGAAGCCGTAGGCGAAAAGCGGATCATAATCGGCGTCGCCCACATTGACCGCGGTCTGGTCGCTCGCCTTCGGCCAGCTATAGGGCAGCTTGCCGCGAAAATCGGCCTTGCCGAATAGCATGTCGGCCACGCCGCCGCCTTCGGAGCCCGGAAGCCACGCCGCGACGAAGGCATCTGAGGCGTTGAGGAACGGGTTGACCCACATGGCGCGTCCCGAAAGAAACACCGAGACCGTGGGAATCCCCGCCGCCTTGAGCGAGCGCAGCAGAGCCAGATTTTTCGCATCGTCGTAACCGACGTCAGGTCGGTCACCCTGGAATTCAGCGTAAGGATCCTCGCCAAATATGACGATCGCGACGTCGGGCTTGTGGCTATAGCGGCCTTCGGCCGACAGGGTGGCCGATCCGCCCGCGGCCGTCACCTCGGCGTCGATACCTTCCCAGATCGATTGCGCATTGGGAAAGTCACTGCGGTTGGTTCCGGTCCCCTGCCAGCTGAGCGTCCAGCCTCCCGTCTGCTTGGTGAGATTGTCCGCGCCATCGCCTGCGACGAGAATGTTGGCGCCCGGTTTCAGCGGCAGCAGGCTCCCCGCATTCTTCAGGAGTACAAGAGATTCTCGGACTGCCTCGCGCGCCAGCGCGCGATGGTCCGGGCCGCCGAGCAGTTCGAAGCGCCCGCCAAAGGGTCGCGACGAAGGCTTGCCGGCCTCGAAGAGTCCGGCCCGCAGCTTGACGCGCAGGATCCGGCGCACCGCATCGTCGAGCCGCGCGACCGGCAGGCTTCCACTCCGCGCATGCGCTAGCGTGGTGCGATAGAGTTCCTTCCAGCTGTCGGGAGCCATATACATGTCGAGCCCGGCAATCGCGGACCCCGCGCAGTCGGTGGCGCTGCAGCCCGCCACCTGACCGTGACCGTTCCAGTCGCCGACCAGAAACCCGTCGAAATTCCAGCGGTCCTTCATGACCCCTGTCAGCAACGAACGGTTGCCGTGCATCTTGACGCCGTTCCAGCTTGAAAAGCTCACCATCACCGACTGTACGCCGGCGTCGAGGGCTGGAAGATAGGGCGGACTGAAGAGATCGCGCAGCTGCGCCTCAGGCATTTGCGCATCGCCCTGGTCCTTGCCGCCGTGCGTGCCGCCGTCACCCAGAAAATGCTTGGCAGTGGCGATGATGTGCGGGCCACGCAGCCAGTCCTTGTCGCCGATCTTACCCTGCAGCCCCTCGATCAGCGGTGCGGCATAGCTTGTCGCGATTTCGGGTGTTTCGCCGAAGCCCTCATAAGTGCGGCCCCAGCGGTCATCACGCACGACCGCGAGCGTCGGCGCGAAGGTCCAGTCGAGCCCCGTGATACGCATCTCGATGGCGGTGGCCTCGCCGATACGGCGGATAAGATCGGGATTGCGGGCCGCACCGAGGCCGATATTGTGCGGAAAGAGCGTTGCGCCGACGACATTGTTGTGCCCATGGACGGCGTCGCTGCCCCAGATCACCGGAATGCGCGGAAGCTTGCCGTTCGGCTTCATCGAGGCGGCATAAAAGGCGTCGGCGGCGGCAAGCCAATCCTTTGCCGGTGCATTGTAGCGCCCGCCCGGATCGGAATTGCCACCGTTGAGCACCGAGCCCAAATGATAGCGATAGACGTCGTTGGGGGTGACGCTGCCGATATCGGCCTGGATGATCTGGCCGACCTTCTGTTCGAGCGACATCGCCGCGATCAGATCGTCTATGCGCCGTTCGATCGCGGGATCGGGCGCGAGCGTCGCGGCGCGCGAGGGCCAGTTGTCTGGATTCGCCTCGGCACTCGCCGAAGGGCCAGCGATTGGTGCCTGGGCAGCAGCGATCGTGATCAGGGACACCGACGCCAACGTCGCGAGCGACGTGACTCCGAGCGCCATGGCAGCCCCGCGCGGCAAATTCATTCCCTCTCCCCCATTTTATGTCAACGTTTACCGATTCTCGGTCAACGTTTACCGTCGTGCATCGACAGAAGTCAAGCGAGGCGCTATGAGGCTTGTAATTGCGCGCTATCGGGCGATATCGCGCGGCCTGCGCGAGGACGGAGGGGCAGATTTCCAAGCGAACCACGATCGTCGACATCGCGCGCGTGGCCGGCGTCACGCCCAAGACCGTCTCCCGCGCTCTCAACGACGCCCCGCATGTCAGCAAGGCGGTGCGCCAGAAGGTCAAGGAAGCCGCGGCCGAGCTCGACTATCATCCCAATCTCGCCGCTCAGAGCCTGATCGCGCGGCGCTCCTATCTTATCGGCCTCACTTATGAGCGCCCGAGTCCCAGCTATGTCGTCGATTTGCAAAACGGGGCGCTGGGACGTCTGGAGGACGGACGCTACCGTCTTGTCGTCCTTCCCTTCAATCATGTCGCGAGCCGGCCCGAGGAGCTGGGGAGACTCCTGCTCCGCGCCGGTCTCGACGGCATTCTCCTGGCGCCCCCGGCTTGTGACCAGCCGGTGCTGCTCGACATGCTCGAACGGCACAAACTGCCCTATGGCCGAATTACCCCCCACAGTGAGCTAGACCGCGGTATCGTTGTCACGATGGACGAAGCGGCTGCAGGCCAAGCGGTCGCGGCGCACCTCCTGTCACTCGGCCATCGACGTATCGGTATCATCCTCGGCGATCCGTCCCACGCAGCCAGCCTCGGCCGGATGGAGGGCTATCGGCGCGCGTTCGGCGACGCCGGCGCGGCCATCGACGAGCGGCTAGTCGTCACAGGCGACTTCACCTATGACGTCGGCTACCGCGCTGCGCGCGAGCTTCTCGCGCAATCCCCTCGTCCGACCGCCATTCTCGCGCAGAATGACGATATGGCGGCAGCCGCCATCGCGGCGGCGCGCGATCTCGGCCTTGCCGTGCCAGGCGACCTTTCGGTGGCAGGCTTCGATAATTCCGAGGTTTCGCGGACCGCATGGCCGCAGCTCACGACCGTCAATCAGCCCGTTCGACAAATGGCGTGGGACGCCGCCGATCGTCTGATTGCAGCGCTCGACGGCAAGAGCGATTTCTCCGGATCGCGGCGGCGCGACCATGCCCATGAATTGCTCGTCCGCGCCTCGACCGCACCGCCTGCCGAGTAGGCGCCGCTGTCATTCGGCTGGTAGCGGCGGCTCCGCCAGCTCGATCAGTTCGCGCGCCTGCGCGGCGAACCATTGCCCGGCAGGCGGGGCCGTGACGCCGCGCTCGGGATCCGCCGGTCCCGCCGTTCCGCGCAGACATTCCCCATCGGATTCTCCAGGCACCTTGATCCAGAGGAAGGCATCGACATAGGGGTTTCCGGTTTGGAGCGAAGGTCGCCTGCCTAGTCCTCGGCCGGGAGGATTGCACCAGACTTCCGCGTCGCGATATGCGCCAGCAGGCGGTTTCCACGATCCCCGACCGTTACGGCTCGTATCGATCACGGCATGTTTCTGACGCGAGGGATCGCGTGTCAGCCCCGTTCGCACGAACAGGCGATCATAAGCCTTGTCGGTCGCCGCCCAGCTCTTCTCGTCGTCGAAAGCTGCGGGGCTATATTGGCTCGGACACTCGCGCGGATCGAGCCCGCCTCGCGTGATGAGGGCGATACAGTCGCTGACCCAGCGTGCATAGGGAATGACCCGGTCATCGCTCTCGAAATTGGAAACGTTGAGGAAGAAACCCGACACTTTGGCGACATCCGCCTTGATCAGCCGGCTCGCGATCTCGCCGGGCGCCAGCCAGCTGCTGCCGGTTCCATCGAGATAGATGCTGACCCCGGGTCGCTCAGAGAGAATCGCGACGGCGCTGCGCAGTTCCTCATATCGCCGCGCTGCGGCGCCATCGTTTTTCCCCTCAGGCCGGCAGCCCTCGATATCACCCGCGAGGGTGCGATGCCATGGAATGACTCCGAGTCCGTCCGGCTCGAGAATGACGATAGCGGCGCGATCACCGATCCCGCGTGCGACGCCGAGGATCCATTCGCGGTAGGCCCTGCTGTCGGCGGCACCGCCCGCTGAATAGAGAGCGCAGTCGCGGTACGGAATATTGTAGATCGCCAGAACAGGGATATGCCCTTGGACGGAGGCGCGGCCGACAATGTCACGAGCCTTTTCTTCCACGACCTCCGGCGAGCCGTATGCGAGCCATGAGGCGGACGGGATTTTCGAGAGCCGCAAAGCAACCTCGCGGTCCTGTTTTTCCAGTCTCTCGGCGGCGTTCGCGGTCGTGCTTCGGCTATCAACAAAAAGCGCCGGCGCCCGGCCCAACGCTGGCGTCGCCCAAATCAATAGCGAGGTCATCGACATCGCGATCAAGGGACGATTCATCGAGCCTCCTCTCACCAAAGGCCGGCGGCCCCTGTCCGGAATCGCCACTGCGGATGTCCGAAGGATAGGACTACAGGCCGAACTCGCTCAAGATGAATACGAAGCCTGAGCAATTTAACGCGTTTCCTGCCCGCAAAGCCGGCTAGGATTTGGCTCCCACATCGGAAAACGATATCTACGTGGCCTTATTCGGCCAGATGCACGCGGTCGCGACCGTCGCCCTTGGCTCTGTAAAGTGCACGGTCGGCGCGATCCATCAGAGCCTCCAGGTTTTCATCTTCCCTCGCAATCGCGATCCCGAAGCTTGCCGTCGGGCTTGCCTCGCCGGACATAATGTCCGGGGCGGTTTGCTTGAACGCCGTCCTGATCTCTTCGGCCAGTTCGTGCGCGGCGACGGCCGCACCTGAAGGCAGCATGATCGCGAATTCTTCACCGCCCAGACGCGCCAAAATCGCACCTCCCGGAGCCTTGTCCTTGAGAACCTCGGAGAAGCGCCGGATGATCAGGTCACCGCTGGTGTGACCGAACTGATCGTTGATTGACTTGAAGTGATCGAGATCCCCCAAAATCAGCGCCACCGGCCTGCCGTCCGCCTGCATCTCCATTGCCCAGAGCGCGCGCGGCTCGAAACCGCGGCGATTGAACAACCCGGACAACGCGTCGGTCAGCGCATCGGACTTTATGCTATCCATCACGTCGCTTGCAATAACCGCAAATATTCCGACTGCCGTCATCGCGCAGATAAGCGCATCGGAGATCGAAACGACAAGCCAGTATGAACCTTCGAACTGTTGGCCGGACGCGCCCGATGCAATCAGGAACAGCGGCCGAAGAAGGTAGCCGGCGCAGGAGACGAGCAGCAAACCCAGAAGCACCTGCTCGACCGGCGTGCGGCGTGTCGTCCTTGCAACATCCAGGAGCATCAGGAGACTGAGCAAGGCCAGCCCGGAATTGAGAATGATCACGCGGGCAAACAAGTTCGGATCTACGAATTGATAATAGTTGAGGGGGCCCAGCGTAAGCGCCCCGATTGCAAGGAGAGCCCCGTAGCGGGGTGGGCGCCCGCGCCGGTGGGACAAACCGATGGCAAGCAGCACGATCGCGAACAGCAGGAAGATGTTCGCCGAATAGCGAAGCACAGGGTTTTCCAACGAGAATGCGAAGTAGAATATTCCAAAGCACAGTGACCTGACCGCGTATGAAAGGCCGAATACCCGAATATAATTCAGAGTGCGGTTGTTTCGCCAGATCGCTAGCAGCGCGATGCAGAATATCGCCGCCATGCTCGTGTTCAAAATTCCTATGACATTATAATAATTCATACACCCGACCAATGGCGAAAATTTGGATCCCCGATCCAGTGGATCGGAGGGGATGCTATAATCCGGGTAAAGGTCAGGTGAATGCCGGAACGACAGAGCAGCAACTCGCTCAACATCCTGTGAAGTGTTTCCGCGGACCGAAGCTCATTGGCGCAACGTGGCCGGTTGCGGACATTGCAATCACCTGAAGGGCTGCCCTTTCAACCTATTCCGCGCGGTTTCGAATGTCCGATTTCAGGCGCAAAGTTGCCGTCCCGACCATGAGCAACCCTATATGATCGGCGAGTATGTTGGGCGGCTGTCGTCGTACTGCGGTGAATTTGCGACGAAGGCAGGGGTCGACCTTCGAAGGCTCTCAACCAACTTCTAAAGCATTGAAATTACTGAGCGCCGCTTCCTTCAATTCCGGCCGCAATAACACGGATTCGGCGCCTAACAGTCTTGCCTCACGAACGAGTTGCTTACTTGGCAAAATCCGGACTCCCAAGCATATCCTTGAGATCCATTCAAGTTATTGAAATACAAGGGAAAATGGCGCACCCGAAGGGATTCGAACCCCTGGCCTCTGCCTTCGGAGGGCAGCGCTCTATCCAGCTGAGCTACGGGTGCCGGTAGAGCGCGGCCTCTAGCAAGCGTACGCGCCGCCAGCAATGGCCTATCGACCGCGGCCGCCGGATATGCGAAGCGGGCGCTTGAGGCAGGGGGACGCATGCGGGCATCCGACTATGACTGGCCGATGGCGGCCGATCTCTACGGCGAGATGCAGCTCGAGGCGGCACCGCCCGCGAAGCGCAAGTGGCGCGACTATCTGCCCGGCGCCTTCGTCACCGCCATCGCCGCGCTCGCCGCGGCGTGGCTCGCCGACCATTATGCCGCGCCGATCGTGCTGATGGGGCTGCTCATCGGCCTGTCGATGAGCTTTCTGTCGCAGGACAAGCGCACGCATGCAGGACTCGACCTGATGTCGCAGACCGCGCTCCGCATCGGCATCGTCCTTGTCGGCGCGCGGATCACGGCGGCGCAGCTCGCCGAACTCGGGCCGCTCCCCTTCGCGCTGCTCGTCCTGATCATGATCGCGGTGATCGTCGTGACGGTCGCGACCGCGCGGCTGTTCGCGCAGGAAAAGCACGCCGCACTGCTCGCCGGCGGGGCGACCGCGATCTGCGGCGCCTCGGCGGCGCTCGCGCTCTATTCGTTGATCGGCGACAAACGCGTCGATCAGGCGCGCTTTACCCTGACGTTGGTTGGAATCACCGTCGCGAGCGCACTCGCAATGACGCTTTATCCCGTGCTAGCGGCGCAGCTCCACCTGACCGATGCGCAGGCGGGCTTCCTGATCGGCGCGTCGATTCATGACGTCGCGCAGGCGATCGGCGGCGGCTTTTCCTTCTCGCCGCAAGCCGGCGAGGTCGCGACGATCGTCAAGCTGACGCGCGTCGCACTGCTCGCCCCGATGCTGATGCTCGTCGCGCTCTGGCTCGGGCGCAGCGGCGAGCCCGGCGCGACGAGGCGCATTCCGCTGCGCCTGCCCTGGTTCATCCTCGGCTTCCTCGCCGTCGCCGCGGTCAACTCGCTGGTGCCGATCCCCAAGCCGATGCAAAGCGTTGCCGCAACAGGCGCACAGGCCTTGTTGCTACTGGCGATCGTCGCGACGGCGATGAAGGCGCGGTTGCACCTGTTGCTCGATCAGGGATGGCGGAGTTTCGCACCGATCGTCATTGCGACGCTGACGAGCTTCCTGCTGTCATTGGCGGCCGCCCTCGCCCTGTGACGCCGTGACGTCACCGTAAAACGCTCGAAAATCAGCTTTTCGGAAGCGCCCAGCTGACGGTCAGCTGCGTCGCGCGGCGGGGAATGTCGAGCTTCGCTTCGCTGAAATTGACCTTCTCGTTCGGCGGCAGCATCCGCACCGGCGGCTTGATCGTCCAGCTGTAAACGATCGTCCCCTGCGCATCGCGCAGCTCGGCGAGGATCGGCGGAACGCGCTGCTCGCGGTCGGTCGGGTTGATGATCACCCCCGATGCGGCGAAATAGATGGTGCCGTCGGCCAGTTCGCGGTGATCCTGGTTCGGCGGCAGCTCGATGACGAGGTCGGGCTCGTCGACCATCCCCGGAATCCCCAGCCCCTGTGCCCAGCCCGGCAGGCCGAACCAGTAGAGCGCACCCGTTGCGGCGAGCATCAGCGCGGCCGCACTCGCGGCGATCCACGTCCAGCGTTTCGCCGGATTGCGGCGCGGACGGCGGAAAGGAAGCGGTGCCTCTTCGGCCGGGGGCTGAACGACCGGGACTTCGGGCACGGCAAAAGCCTGGGGCGGCGGCGGCGGAGCGGCGGCGGCGGCCGGCTCCGCGGCCAATGGCGCGGCCGCCGGTTCCGGATCGGGCTCGCGTGCGACCGGTACCGAAGCGGCCTCCGCCACTGTCGCGGCGACCGGAGCCGCAGGCTCCTGGAACCAGCTGTGACGGCAGCTTGCACAGCGCACGGTACGCCCCGTCGGTCCTATCGCGGTATCGGGCACGACATAGCGCGTATGACAGGACGGGCAGGCAAGGATCATGGAACCCCTCTAAACACGCCGATTCGCGTGTTGCAAGCACCGTGTCGCGCTTCGCGCTTTACCTCGGTGGATAGCCGTGTAACAGGCGACGCTATGAGCGCCCCGATCGCCCCGCCTCGCGCCGCTTGCAGGGTGCCGTCTGGTACAGGGATGGCGTCATGACCTCGCCTCCCCGTCCCGGCGGTGCGATGGTCGAATTCAGCGGCGTCGGCCTCCGCTACGGCCCCGATGAAGAGGTCCTGCGCGATATCAGCTTCAATCTTCAGCCGGGCAGCTTCTATTTCCTGACCGGGGCATCGGGCGCCGGCAAGACCTCGCTCCTCAAGATGCTCTATCTCGCACAACGGCCGAGCCGCGGCATCGTCCGCCTGTTCGGCGAGGATCTGGTCAACATGCCGCGTCACCGGTTGCCGGGCTTTCGCCGCCGGATCGGCGTCGTCTTTCAGGACTTCCGCCTGATCCCGCACCTGTCGGCGCGCGACAATATCGCGCTGCCGCTCCGTATCGCCGGCGTAAGCGAGGAGGATCTGGCGGGGCCCGTCGGCGAAATGCTGAGCTGGATCGGGCTCGACGAACGCGCCGACGCCTTCCCCCCGACGCTTTCGGGCGGCGAGCAACAGCGCGTCGCGATCGCGCGCGCGGTGATCGCTAGGCCGCAGCTGCTCGTCGCCGACGAGCCGACGGGTAACGTCGATCCCGACATGGCGATGCGGCTTCTGGGCCTGTTCGAGGCGCTGAATCGCCTCGGCACCACGGTCGTTGTCGCCACCCACGACATCCATCTGATCAGCCGCATCGACAACGCGCAGATGATGCGGCTCGAGAAAGGCCGCCTCTCCGACCCCACCGGCGCGCTTCGCTATCCGCCGAACCGTTCGTGATGCCGGCATGATCATCCCGCGCGTCCCCGCCCAGCATCGCCGCCTGCTTCCCGACCGCCGTCTGTCGGGGCCCACGCCATGGGTCATCGCGATCCTGATGCTGCTGACACTGCTGGCGGCGGCTGCGGGCGTCGGCCTCGCGCGGTCGGCCAATGCGATCGGAAGCGCTATCGCGGGACGCGTCACGGTACAGATCGTCACGGCAAACCCGGTCACGCGGGCCGAACAGGCAGCGGCGCTCCGTCGCGCCGCCGCAACGCAGCCCTTCGTCCGCTCGGCGCGCGCGGTCGAACAGGAAGAGCTGAAGGCGACGCTCGGCCAATGGTTCGGCGGCGCGGAAGGCGACGATCCGGTGCTGCAGTCGCTGCCGCTTCCCGCACTCGTCGATATCGATTTCGTCGGCGAGAATCGCGCCGGACATATGGCGCAGCTCCGCGCACTCGTGGCACGCGAGGCCCCCGGCGCGCGGATCATCCCGCACGCCGAATGGCTGGGTCCCGTCGCGCGGCTGATCCGCTCGCTCGCGTGGGTCGCCGGCGGGCTTGTCGTGCTGATGACGCTCGCGAGCGCTGCGGTCGTGATCATGACGGCACGCGCCGCGCTCGGCACCCACTATGCGACAATCGAGATGCTCCACATGATCGGGGCGACCGACCAGCAGATCACGCGGCTGTTTCAGCGCCGCATCGCGATCGACACGGCTTACGGCATCGCGCTTGGCAGCGTCGTCGCAGCGCTGATCCTGCTGCTCATCGGCTGGCAATGGTCGGGGGTTACCTCGGGGCTCGCCGCGACCGCTTCGCTCGGCCCCGGCGGCTGGGCGCTCTTGCTGGCGCTGCCGCTATTGGCTATCGCGCTCGCAGCATTGACGGCACGGCAAACCCTGCTCGCCGCTCTCCAGAAGATATTATGATCAAGCGCCTGATTTCGCTCCTCTTCCTTGCCTGGGTGCTCGGCTTCGCCTGGTTCGCGCTGCTGCTGCCGCAACCGGCGCCGAACGGAAAGACCGATGCGATCGTCGTGCTGACCGGTGGTCCCGGCCGCATCGACCGCGGGCTCGAGCGGCTCGAAGCGGGCGACGCGAAGCGCCTGCTGATCAGCGGCGTCGCGCGCGAGGTAAAGCCGAAGGAACTCGCTGCCGAGTACAAGCGGCCGATGAAATTGTTCGACTGCTGCATCGCGCTGGGGTTCGAGGCCGAGGATACGCGCTCGAACGCGACCGAGGTCGCGACCTGGGTTGCGCGGCGCAACTACAAGAGCATCCGGCTGATCACAACCGACTGGCACATGCGCCGCGCCGAATATGAAATCGGCCGCGCGGTCGGCGACAAGGTGACGATCCTGCCCGACGCGGTGCCGAGCCAGCCCAACTTCGCGACCCTGTTCCGCGAATATCATAAATATCTCGCGGGGCTGGCGGGCGGGCTCCTCGGGCTTTAAGAGCGGCGCCGATGCGCTACTCCATCGCCCTGTTTCGCTCGATCCTCTTCTGGATCCTGTTCGTCCTGATGAGCAGCTTCAGCTCGATCGGCGCAGTCATCTCGCTGCCCGTCTCGCATCATGCGACGATCTGGTTCGTCCGCATCTGGGCGCAGTTCCACCGGCTGATCTGCCGTTTCGTGCTGGGGCAAAGGATCGTCGTCGAAGGCGAGATGCCCGATATTCCGGTGCTTTACGTCTTCAAGCACGAGGGTGCGTTCGAGACGATCGAGCAGCCGGGACTGTTCAAGCATCCGGCGGTGTTTGCGAAGGAACAGCTCTTCAACATCCCCGTCTGGGGACAAGCGGCGCGCTTTTACGGCCTTGTCCCGGTCGACCGCGACGGCGGCGGCAAGGCGATGCGCGCGATGCTGAATGCCGCCAAGGCTGCGCTCGCCAAGGATCGTCCGCTGGTGCTGTTTGCCGAGGGAACGCGCATTCCGCACGGCGAGGCGCCGCCGCTCCGCTCGGGCTTTGCCGGCATCTATCGCTTGCTCGGCGTGCCGGTGATTCCCGTCGCGGTGAACAGCGGCATCGCCTATCCGCCGCGCCGCTGGGTCAAATGGTCGGGGACGATCACCTACAAGGTCGGCGAGACGATCCCCGCCGGCTTGCCACGCGAGGAAGCCGAAGAGCGCGTCTGGCGCGCGATCAATGCGCTGAACCCGCCCGAGGCGTTGCTGGCGGGCAAGGCCTCCGCCTGATCGGGTCTAGTGCTTGCGCCCGAAGTCGGGTGCTGCGTCATCCTGCCCCTGTTCGATGATCGAGCGGCGGATCGCACGCGTGCGCGTGAACCAGTCTTCGAGCTTGCCGGCGTCGCCGCGGCGGATCGCCTGCTGGAGCACGGTCAGATCCTCGTTGAAGCGCTGCAGGGTTTCGAGCACCGCATCCCTGTTCGCGAGAAACACGTCGCGCCACATCACCGGATCGCTCGCCGCGATGCGCGTGAAGTCGCGGAAACCGCCCGCCGAATATTTGATGACCTCACTCTCGGTCACTTCCTCGAGCTCGCTCGCGGTACCGACGATCGTATAGGCGATCAGGTGCGGCAAATGGCTCGTCACCGCGAGCACCATGTCGTGGTGCGCCGCGTCCATCAGATCGACCTTCGCGCCGAGCGCCTCCCAAAAGCCGCCGAGTGTCGCCACCGCATCCGCGGGCGCGCCCGCGCCGGGGGTGACGATGCACCAGCGCCCCTCGAACAGTGTTGCGAAGCCCGCAGCCGGTCCGCTGTTCTCGGTGCCCGCCACCGGGTGTGCGGGAATGACTACGTGACCGGGCAGCACTTTCGTCAGCGCGTCGGCGACGCTGCTTTTCGACGAGCCGACGTCCGAAATGATCGCGTCGGCCTTCAATCCCGGGGCGATCGCTGCACCCGCATCGGCCATGCGTCCGACCGGAACCGCCAGAATGACGAGATCGGCGCCCGCTACCGCTTGCACCGGATCGTCGGCGATCTCGTCGCACAGCCCCAGCGCGCGAGCCTGTTCGCGCACGTCGGCGCTGGCGTCATGTCCCGTCACCGTCACGTCGGGCAGGCGCTCCCTGACCGCCCGCGCGATCGACGAACCGATCAAACCCAGTCCGACAATGGTGACCTTCTCGATGGCCATCAGCCGGCCAGCGCCCCGCGGATCGCCGCCGCGAGACCGCGCGTTTCCTCTTCGGTGCCGATCGTCATGCGCAGCGCCTGCGGAATCCCCTGCCCCGGCAGCCAGCGCACGATATAGCCCGCGTCCATCAGGCGCGTGTAGACGGTCTCGGCGCTGACATCGCCCTCGAACAATACGAGCAGGAAGTTGCAAGCCGACGGAATGACGCGGACACCATGGTTGCCGAGACCTTCGAGCTCCTGCGCCAGCCAGGCGCGCCATTTGGCGTTATGCTCGCGGCTGCCATTCACGAAATCATCGTCGCCGAGCGCCGCGACCGCCGCCGCCTGCCCCGCACGCGTGACGTTGAACGGGAGGCGGATGCGGTGCAGCGCAGAAATCACGTCGGCATGCGCATAGCCCCAGCCGATGCGCTCGGCGGCAAGCCCGTGGATCTTCGAGAAGGTGCGCGTGATGAAAACGTTGGGCTGCGTCTTCGCGAGCTCCAGCCCGCCGTCGTCCTCGGCCTCCGAGAGATATTCGCTATACGCCTGGTCGATCACGAACAGCACATTCTTCGGCAGCCCCGCGTAGAGGCGCTGGACCTCGTCGCGGGTCGCGAGCGTGCCCGTCGGATTATTCGGATTGGCGAGATAGACGACGCGAGTCCTGTCAGTCACCGCCGCGAGCAGCGCATCGACGTCGGTCGCGAAATCCCTGTCGTCGGCCTCGACCGGAACCGCACCGACACGCCGCGCCGCGATCTCGTAGACCGCAAAGCCATAGCGCACATAGAGAATCTCGTCGCCGGCACCGGCATAGGTTCCCGCTGCAAGGTGGAGCAGTTCGTCCGAGCCGTTGCCGCAGATAATCCGCGCCGGATCGAGTCCGAATTTCGCCGCGATCGTCTCGCGAAGCTCCACCGAGCCCGGATCGGGATAGCGCGACAGCGCATCGGGGGCGCCCTGCGCAGCCGCAAAGGCTTCGCGCGCCTTCACACCCGTTCCGAGCGGATTTTCGTTGGCGCTGAGCTTGATCAGCGGGCGGCCGTCGGCGCCGGCCGACTTGCCGGGAACATAGGGAGCGATGCCGCTGATCCACGGCTTCGGAGTGAGGGTGGCGCTGCTGTCGGTCATGCCGCGCCGTTTAGCGGCTGTGCCGCCCGAGTCCAGTGCGTTGACAGCGCCCCTGCGCCCGCTTAGCCCCGCGCGGACCATGGCAAGCCTGCTCCACCAGATACAGCATCAGAGCGTGACGATTTCGGCGCCGCTCGCGCTCGACAGCGGGCAGGTGCTGCCTTCGGTGACGATCGCCTATCAAAGCTATGGCGCGCTCAACGCCGACAAGTCGAACGCCGTGCTGATCTGCCATGCGCTGACCGGCGACCAATATGTCGCGAGCGATCATCCCGCGACCGGGAAACCCGGCTGGTGGGCGCGCATGGTCGGGCCGGGCAAGCCGGTCGATACCGACCGCTTCTTCGTGATCTGCGCCAATGTGCTTGGCAGCTGCATGGGAACGAGCGGCCCCGCCACGCCCGATGCCGCGACCGGCGCGCCGCTCGGCATGCAGTTCCCGGTTATCACGATCGCCGACATGGTCCGCGCGCAGGCAATGTTGCTCGATCATCTCGGTATTGCACGGCTTCATGCCGTCATCGGCGGTTCGATGGGCGGAATGCAGACGCTCGCCTGGGCTGCGGCCTATCCTGAACGGTTGCGTTCGGCGGTCGTGATCGCGAGCGCGGCGCGCCATTCAGCTCAGAATATAGCCTTCCACGAAGTCGGGCGACAGGCGATCATGGCCGACCCCGACTGGCAGGACGGTCAATATTACGGTAGCGCACGCGCGCCCACCAAGGGTCTGGCGGTGGCGCGCATGGCGGCGCACATCACTTACCTGTCCGAAGAGGGGCTCACCGAGAAGTTCGGCCGCCGGCTGCAGGCGCGCGACATCAAGAGCTTCGGTTTCGACGCCGATTTCCAGGTCGAATCCTATCTCCGGCACCAGGGGCTGGCCTTTACCGACCGCTTCGATGCCAACGCCTATCTCTATATCACCCGCGCGATGGACTATTTCGACCTTGCCGAGCCGCACGACGGGCGACTCGCGGGCGCCTTTGCTAACGCCAAGGATGTGCGCTTCACCTTGGTGAGCTTCGACACCGACTGGCTCTACCCGACCGCCGAATCGCGCCGAATCGTGCAGGCGCTCCATTCGGTCGGCGCCGCGGCGAGCTTTGTCGAGCTGTCGGCGCCCTTCGGCCACGACAGCTTCCTCCTCGACGTGCCCGCGCTCGACCGCATCATGGCCGGCGCACTCGGAGGCGGCTGGTGAGCGCGCTCCGCCCCGATCTTCGCATCATAGCAGATGCTATCCCCGCCGGCGTGCGCGCGCTCGATATCGGTTGCGGCGACGGGGCGCTGATGGCCGAGCTACGATCGCAGAAGGCGATTGATGCTCGCGGGCTCGAGATCGACGTCGCGGCGATCGAAGCGGCGATGGCGCAGGGACTGTCGGTGGTTCAGGGCGACGCGAACCGCGACCTCGCCGACTATCCCGACGACGCCTTCGACTATGCCATCCTGTCGCAGACGCTCCAGACGACCGAGCGCCCCGACCTCGTCGTGGGCGAACTGCTCCGCATAGCGCCGCGCGCGTTCGTCAGCTTTCCCAATTTCGCGCACTGGCGGGTGCGGCTATCCTTGCTCTGGACCGGCCGTATGCCGATGACGCGGCTGCTGCCCGTCGCCTGGTACGAAACGCCGAACATCCACCATGTCACGGTCAGCGACTTCCGCGAGCTGCTGCGCGAAAAAGGCATCAGGGTCGAACGCGCCTGGTATCTGTCGGGCGACAAGCCGACGAGCGACGCCGCCGCAAGCTGGCGCGCCGAGCACGCCATCTTCCTGATTTCACGAGGGTAGTTTTTCTCCCGCAAGCGGAAATGATGCAGGACTAGTCCTGCTTCTTCAGCCCGTTCGCGAGCAGGTCGTTCGCGATCCGCGCGATCTCTTCGATATCGGCGTCCTCGTCCCACAGGCCATAGCGCATGCCCAGAAAGACGTTCATCCCGCCGATCGCCCAGGCGTGAATCTCGCCGACGTCGGCACGGATTTCGCCCCGTGCGGCGCCATTCTCCAGCCGCTGGCGCACGCGTGCGACGGTCGTCTCATAGTGGCGGCGGTAGCTCGCGTAATCGACGAACTCGGCCTCATCGATGATCCGGTAGATCTCCTTATGCTCGCGCACGAAACCGAGATAGGATTCGAGCCCGATGCGCTCGGCACTGATCTCGTCGGGTGCCGCCTGAACCAGCGGCGTGACATGATCGCGCAATTGCTCGCTCATGTAGCGAACGAGCGCCTGGAAGATTTCATCCTTCGAATCGAAATAGGTGTAGAAGCTGCCGAGCGCCGTTCCCGCACGCCGCGTGATCGCGCTGATCGACGCCTCGTGAAAGCCGCGCTCGCCGAACTCTATCGCAGCGGCGTCGAGCAGTTTGCGCAGCGTCCGCCGCCCGCGCTCGGTGCGCGGGGTCTTGTCGCGCGGCTCGCCATTGGCGGCCGCTTCTGACTCCGTCGCTGCCTGCGGTTGATCCATCGCGCCTTCCCGTCTCCCCGATCCGTCCGGCCCTGCCTGCATCGTGGTATTCCGGCACCACAAGCAAGCAAAAAACGTCGGATGCATATTCCAAGTTGAAACTTGGTTCATGTTTCATTATAGGCTGCGTCGCGGCTTGGCAAGACCGGCCCAACGAAATCAACAAAGGGCGGCGAAAGGTCGCCCACCATGGGAGACACAATATGCGTCCTTTCGCCCGTTCGCTGCGCCGCGCCATCTATGCGACGAGCGCGCTTTCGATGCTCGCCTTCACCCCCGCCGCCTCCGCTCAGGAAGAGGGCGCCACCGACGCCGGGAATGACGAGATCATCGTCACCGCCCGCCGCCGCGACGAACGGCTGATCGACGTCCCGGTCGCAATCACCGCTTACTCGGGCGAAGCGCTCGAAAAGGCCGGCGCGATCGACATCACCGAAATCGGCCAGACCACGCCGAACACGACGCTCGAAGTCTCGCGCGGCTCGAACTCGACCCTCACCGCCTTCATTCGCGGCGTCGGCCAGCAGGATCCGGTGTCGGGGTTCGAACAGGGCGTCGGCCTCTATCTTGACGACGTCTATCTGAACCGTCCGCAGGCCGCGGTGCTCGATATCTATGACGTCGAGCGGATCGAAATCCTGCGCGGGCCGCAGGGCACGCTTTATGGTCGCAACACCATCGGCGGCGCGGTGAAATATGTGACCGCACCGCTGCCGCAGGATTTCTCGCTGAAGATCAAGGGCACCTATGGCACCTATGACCAGGCCGACCTTGTCGTCACCGCCAGCGCGCCGATCGGCGACCTTCTCCGCGTCGGCGGCTCGGTCGCGCGGCTCTCACGCGGCGGCTTCGGCGACAATCTCACCACGGGGCTCGAAAACTACAACAAGGACGTCTGGGCGGGCCGCGGCACGATCGAGTTCGGTGGCTATGACGCGCCGGTGCTGATCCGCATCTCGGGCGACTACAGCAAGGACAAGAGCGATCCGCGCGGCGGCCACCGCCTGATCCCCAGTCTCGCGACCAACGCGCCGGTGCTCGACGATGTCTACGACAGCCGCGGCGGCCTCGTCGATCCGAAGCAGAGCATCGAAGCCTATGGCCTTGCGATGAACGTCACGGCCGAACTCAGCGACACGGTGACGCTTCGCTCGATCAGCGCGTGGCGCAAGGACAAGTCGGCGACCCCGATCGATTTCGACGCACTGCCCGCGGTCGACGTCGACGTTCCCGGCTTCTATTTCAACGAGCAGGTCAGCCAGGAATTCCAGCTGCTCTACGAAAGTGACAAGCTGAAGGGCCTTCTCGGTTTCTATTATCTCGACGCGACCGCCGACACGCTGTTCGACGTGCGCATCTTCAACACTTTCGCCGGCCTGACGGCGTTCACCGAGGCCGATGTCGATACCAAGACCGCGGCGGTGTTCGGCGATTTCACCTATGACTTTACCGACCAGTTCAGCCTGTCCCTGGGCGGTCGTTACACGTGGGACAAGCGCGAGGCATCGATCCTGCGCCAGAATTATCTCGGCGGCGGCTCACCCGTATTCGGCGGTGCCGGCGTTCCCTTCGGCGCCCCCGGCACCGATTTCGAGGGCAGCCGCAAGTTCAACAAATTCACCCCGCGCGCCTCGCTGACCTTCAAGCCGACCCCCGACCACACGCTCTACGCCAGCTATTCGCAGGGCTTCAAGGGTGGCGGCTTCGACCCGCGCGGCGTCGGCGCCAACGCGCCGGCGGCGATCCCGGGCAGGCCGACCGATGCCGAAATCGCCGCCTTCCTGAGCTTCCGTCCCGAAAAGGTCGAAAGCTATGAACTAGGCTACAAGGGCAGCCTGTTCGACGGCGGCCTGAATGTCGCGATCGCCGGTTTCTACGCCGATTACACCGACGTCCAGATTCCGGGGTCGGTCGCCTGCACCGTCGGCGGCCTGCCCAGTTTCTGCGGCATCGTGTCGAATGCCGGCAAGGCGACTTTCAAGGGCCTCGAGTTCGAGGGCCGCGCACGGCTCGGTGAGGATCTGGCGGCAACGGGCGACCGGCTGACGCTGTCGACCGCGCTGGGTTATATCGACGCGAAGTACAAGAAGTTCGTCACCAATATCGCCGGCGTGCCGACCGACGTCGCAGCGTTCCGCGAGGTGCAGAATACGCCGAAGTGGACCGCCAGCGGGACGCTCGCCTATTCGACCCCCGTCGGCGACGGCGATATCAGCTTCGGCACGACGCTGTCGTATCGCAGCAAGACCTATCAGTTCGAAATCCCGAATCCCTATATCGACCAGGACGGCTTCGCGCTGTGGGATGCCAGCCTCGTCTATACGGCACCCGAAGGCCGCTGGAGCCTCGGCCTGTTCGGCAAGAATCTGACGAACAAGCACTACAAGACCTCGGGCTACACCTTCATCAACGTCAACCCGGTCACCGGGGTACCCGTCATCGGCGGCAACGGGTTGCCGACCTCGGCGCTCGGCACCGAGGGCACGCTGACCGCCTTCTACGGCAATCCGCGTCAGGTCTTCGTGACCGGCACGGTAAAATTCTGATCACGGGAAAATAAGGGGGAAAGGGGCGCCCGCTGCGGCGCCCCTTTTTCTATGTGCCGAGCGGCGGGGCCCCGGCGGCCGCAACCATACGCTCGCCATCGATGACGATCGGGCTTGCGACGCCATCGATCGATGCTCCGTCGGGGCGAAAGCGCATCCCGCGCGCCACCACCTGCGGATCGGCGAATACCTGGGCAAGGTCGTTGATCGGACCCGCGGGCACACCCTCCGCCTCGAGCGCCAGCGAGAGCGGTTGCGCGTCCCACGCCGCGATCTTCGCCGCAAGCAACGGGATCAGTGCGGTGCGATTCGCCAGCCGTGCGGCATTGTTCACGAAGCGCGGGTCGTCGGCCCATTCGGGAACGCCCAATATGGCGCAGAGCTTGCGATACTGGCCGTCATTCCCGACCGCGATCACCAATTGGCCGTCGGCGGTCGCAAAGACCTGATAGGGCACGACATTGACATGCGCATTGCCCATCCGCTTCGGCACCACCCCGCTCGCGAGGTAATTGGCGGCCTGGTTCGCCAGCACTGCGACCTGGCTGTCGAGCAATGCCATGTCGATATGCGCGCCGGATCCGGTGACGTCACGACGTCGCAGCGCCGCAAGGATCGCGACCGCCGAATACATGCCGGTGAATATGTCCGCATAGGCGATCCCCGCCTTCTGCGGCGCCCCGTCGGGCTCGCCGGTCAGCGACATGAAGCCGCTCATCGCCTGCACGATATAATCGTAACCCGCGCGGTGCGCATAGGGCCCGGTCTGACCGAACCCGGTGATCGAACAGACAACGAGCTGCGGGAAATCGGCGCGGAGCCGCGCCGGATCGAGGCCGTATTTGGCGAGCCCGCCGACCTTGTAGTTCTCGATGACGACGTCGGCCCCGGCCAGCAACGCACGAACCTCGGCCTGCCCCTCCGGACTCGCGATATCGACTGCAACGCTGTGCTTGCCGCGGTTGCAGCTGTGATAATAGGCCGCACCCAGATTGTCGCCGTCGGGGCCGGCGACGAAGGGCGGACCCCATTCGCGCGTGTCGTCGCCCGGACCCGGCCGCTCGACCTTCACGACCTCCGCGCCAAGGTCGGCGAGCAATTGCCCGCACCATGGCCCTGCGAGCACGCGCGCCAGTTCGACGACGCGCAGTCCCTCCAGCGGCTTCATCTCAGAAGAAGGCAGGAATGCCGGTGATCGCACGACCCAGGATCAGCGCATGGACGTCGTGCGTTCCCTCATAGGTGTTCACCGTCTCGAGGTTCACAGCGTGACGAATGACGTGATAATCGGCCGAAATCCCGTTGCCGCCATGCATATCGCGCGCGACGCGGGCGATATCGAGCGCCTTGCCGCAATTGTTGCGCTTCAGGAGGCTGATCGCGTCAGGCACCAGCCGCCCTTCGTCGATCAGTCGGCCGACGCGTAGCGCGGTCTGCAGGCCCATCGAAATTTCGGTGAGCATGTTGGCGAGTTTCAGCTGGACGATCTGGTTCGCCGCGAGCGGGCGCCCGAACTGCTTGCGCTCGAGGGTGTAATTGCGCGCCGCTTCATAGCAGAATTCGGCCGCACCCATCGCGCCCCAGCCGATGCCGTAACGCGCGCGGTTGAGACAGCCGAACGGGCCCTTGAGGCCCGAAACATGGGGCAGCAGCGCATCCTCGCCAACTTCCACGCCGTCCATCACGATCTCGCCGGTGATCGAGGCGCGCAGGGATACCTTGCCTTCGATCTTCGGGGCGGAAAGACCCTTCATCCCCTTTTCGAGGATGAAGCCGCGGATCGCGCCGTCGTGCGCGTCGGATTTCGCCCAGACGACGAAGACGTCGGCGATCGGCGAATTGGTGATCCACATCTTCGCGCCCTTCAGGCGATAGCCGCCTTCGATCTTCTCGGCGCGCGTGCGCATGCTGCCGGGGTCGCTTCCCGCGTCGGGCTCCGTCAGGCCGAAACAGCCGACGAGTTCGCCCGATGTGAGGCCGGGCAGATATTTCCGCTTCTGCTCCTCGCTGCCATAGGCGTTGATCGGATGGATCACGAGCGAGCTCTGGACCGAACAGGCCGAGCGGTACCCCGAATCGATCCGTTCGACCTCGCGTGCGATCAGGCCATAGCTGACGTAGCTCAGCCCCGCGCCGCCATATTCGGGATCGATCGTCGCGCCGAGCAGGCCGAGCTGTCCCATCTCCGACATGATCTCGCGGTCGAAACGTTCCTCAAGAAACGCCGAGGTCACGCGCGGCAGCAGCTCGCCTTCAGCATAGGCGCGCGCGGCGCCCTGGATCATCCGCTCTTCGTCGCTCAGCTGGTCGGCGAGCTGGAGGGGATCGAACGGGTCGAGCGATTCGATGCGCTGCGGATCGGCGAGGGCCATGGGTCGGCTTTCTTCAGGCGCGACCCGAGAGGCCGCTAGGGGGTCGTGACGGCCGGTTTGCGGGCCATTGCGACGGCGGTTCCGTCGCGCGGCTCCAATATCGCCGCGGTCTCGATCAGGTCAAGCGCGCGCCGCGCCTCGTGATAGCGGCGCGCCTCGATCAGCCACTCGCTTGCGGCTGCGGCACCGGGCATCGCCTGCACCTCGGCGATCGCCTTGTCGGCCATCCCGCCCGCGAGATAGCGACGCGCGCGTTCGAGCCGTTCGGTCGCGCGCGGCGACTGGGTGCCTGCGGGGCGTACGACGAACAATTCGCCGAGCTCGCGGCGCAGCCCCGTCCACAGGCTGCCATTGTCGCCGCTGCGCCCGACGAGTTCGGGCGCGATCGCGTCGAGTTCGGTGCGCAGTTGCTCGAGCGTCACCGGCTCGCGCGAGGTTTCGATGATCGTCTTCACCGCATTCGGCTGGTCGTCGCCGAAGCGCAGGCGCAATTGCGCCTCCAGATAGCCGAGCGACAGCCCGCGATCGAGCGCGCGGCGTACCGCAAACGCCACAAGCAGCCCTTCGGCGCGCGATGCGTTGCCCGACGCCGATTCGGCCTGGAGTGTGATCCGCGACAGCCGTTGTTCGAGTTCGGCGACGCGCGCGCCGAGCGCATCGGCGCCAACCGGAATCGCCGGTTCGGCCGCGGGATCGGCCGCCGCCACCGGCCCCAGTGCCGCAAGCCGGCCATCCGGCGCGGGGCTGTCGGTGACGGTCGTTTCCGTTTTCGGATCGGCCGCGAGCCAGCGACTCATCGCCCATCCGCCGCCGACCACGCCCGCAAGCAGCAGAACCATCGCGGCAATGAAAAGAGCCCTGAAGGACAGTCGCTTAACCGGTACCGCGCCGTCCGCGGGCGCGGACGTGTCGATGCTGTCGATAGCCATGTGTTTCTTTCGAACGACCCTGTTATTCGCCCTTTTGGCACAAATTATGCGCCGCTGCCAACATTGCGGCGTCGTCGGACTGTGCCGCGATGGCAATTTGTCCCCAGCCTTCGCCAGCCCCGGCTGCCGCTGCGGCGCTGATCGCAACGAGCGACAGATGCGCCCGCGCACTCCCGACGAGTTCGGCAATGCGTGCCGCGCCACGCGCCGAATGCGCGAGCAGCACCGCGGGTTCGGCGATCGCCTCGCTCCAGCCGGGCGGCGGATCGACGGGATCGACCGCATAGACCGGCAAGGACGTCAATTGGGCGTTGCGGGCGTCGAAAGCCGACCGGTCGCGTCCGCAAAGCCACAGAATATGATCGATATCTTGCGACGCCATGGCGTCGAGCAGCGACTGCCCGTCGCCGGGTCCGGTCATGACGACGGCAAGCCCCGCTGCCTCGGCCGCCGCAGCGGTCGCGGGTCCGACGGTATAGACGGGAAGGCCCGCCAGGTTGGCGAGACCCGGCCCCGCGAGCCGCACCGCCTGCGCGCTTGTCAGCAACAGCGCGTCGAAACCATCCGCCGGAACAGCCCAGTCGAGCGGCCGCGCCGCAAACAGCGGAAGATGTCGTGCGTCGAGACCCAGCGCCTTTGCTCGCTCGACCGTCGCCGCGCCGCCCGGATCGGCCCGCGTCACGATCAGCGGCAGGCCCTGTTTCATACGGTGAAAAGCCGTCGTACGGCTTCCGGAGCCTCGCCAAGCAACCGGTCGGCGAGCGCTGCGGCATCGCCCTCGCCCGCGATCAGCGCATGCCCCGCGACATGCTCGGCGCCGTCCTCCGAATAGATTTCGGCGTCGAGCCGCAGCGATCCGTCCTCGCGCCAATGCGCATGCGCCGCCACCGGCGAGCGGCAATCGCCGCCAAGCGCCGCGAGCAGCGCCCGTTCGGCCGCCACCGCACGATGCGTCGGCGCATGATCGATCGCCTTCAGCAGCGCGAAGGTCGCGGCGTCGTCGGCGCGGCACTCGATCCCGATCGCCCCTTGCGACGCCGCGGGAAGCAGCAGGTCGATCGCTTGCCCGCTGCCGACGTCCTGCATTCCCAGACGATCGAGCCCCGCCGCCGCAAGCAGGGTTGCATCGACATCACCTGCTTCGAGCTTTGCCAGCCGTGTCTGGACGTTTCCGCGCAGCAGCGTCGTGACCAGATCGGGCCGCAGCCGTTTCACCTGCGCCGCGCGCCGCGGGCTGCTCGTACCGAGCCGCGCGCCGTGGGGCAGGTCGACGACACTTGCCGCCTCGACGTCATTCCTTACCACCAGCCGGTCGCGCGGATCGGCCCGTTCGAGCATCGCGCCGAGCGCAAAGCGCGCATCGCGGACCGTCTCGACGTCCTTCAGGCTGTGGACCGCGATGTCGATGTCGCCCGCATCAAGCGCGGCGTCGAGTTCGCGCGTCCACAGCGCCTTGCCGCCAACCTCGGCGAGCGCGCGATCCTGGATCCGGTCGCCTGTTGCGGTCATCGGCACGATTTCGAGCGCGCCGGGCGCCAGCGCGTGCGCTTTGACCAGCGCCGCCGCCGCCATATTCGCCTGTGCAAGCGCCAGCGGCGAGGCGCGCGTACCTATGCGAAGCGGTCGGGCGGTTGTCGGGAGCAGAATCGAAGCCATATTCACGCGCTAGCCTCACTTGCCCTGCCTGCAAAGGGGCGGGTAAAGGGACGCGCAACAATATGACTCTGATCCTCGGCCTTGAATCAAGCTGCGACGAAACCGCGGCAGCGCTTGTCGACAGCGAACGGCGCATCCTCGCGCACCGCGTCGCGGGACAAGAGGCCGAGCACCAACCCTATGGCGGGGTCGTCCCCGAAATCGCCGCGCGCGCACATGTCGAGCGCCTTGCGCCGCTCGTCGAAGGCGTTCTGGCCGACGCGGGCGTCACTCTCGCCGATGTCGACGCGATCGCCGCGACCGCCGGCCCCGGCCTGATCGGCGGGGTAATGGTGGGGCTCGTCACCGGCAAGGCACTCGCGCACGCGGCGGGCAAGCCGCTCGTTGCGGTCAATCATCTCGAAGGTCATGCCTTGAGCCCGCGGCTCTCCGACGCCGCACTCGAGTTTCCCTATCTCCTGCTGCTCGTCTCGGGCGGGCATTGCCAGCTTCTGCTCGTCGAGGGCGTCGGTGCCTATCGCCGCCTCGCGACCACGATCGACGATGCCGCAGGCGAGGCCTTCGACAAGACCGCAAAGCTGCTTGGCCTCGGCTATCCGGGCGGCCCGGCGGTCGAGCGTGCCGCCAAGGACGGCAATCCCAAGGCGGTGCCGCTCCCGCGCCCGCTCGTCGGCAGCACCGAACCGCATTTCTCCTTCGCGGGGCTCAAGAGCGCGGTGGCGCGGGCCGCGGCATCGGGCGAGTATCGCGTCCCCGATCTTGCCGCCTCCTTCCAGCAGGCCGTCGTCGACTGTCTCGTCGACCGCAGCCGGATTGCGCTCGCCGCCTCTCCGCAAGCAACCGCCTTTGTCGTTGCGGGCGGGGTTGCGGCGAACGGCGCGATCCGCGCGGCGCTCACCGACCTTGCCGCCCGCTTCGACAAGCGCTTCGTCGCACCGCCGCTCTGGCTTTGCACCGACAATGGCGCGATGATCGCGTGGGCAGGCGCCGAACGCTTCGCCGCGGGGCTCACCGATCCGCTCGACACCGCAGCACGTCCGCGCTGGCCGCTCGACCCCGAGGCCGAGGCTGTGCGTGGCGCCGGAGTGAAAGCATGACGTCATACTCGAATTTCGGTGTCATCGGCGGTGGCGCCTGGGGCACTGCGCTCGCGCAGATGCTCGCCGCCGAGCGCGCGCCGGTACGCCTGTGGGCGCGCGAGGACGCGGTCGTTGCCGCGATCAACACCGAGCATCGCAATCCGCTGTTCCTACCGAACGCAGCCCTCTCTCCTTCGCTTGCAGCGACGAGCGATCTTGCCGATCTCGCACCCTGCGATGCCTTGCTGGTCGTCGTCCCCGTGCCGTTCCTGCGCGCCGTGCTGACCGATCTGCCCGCGGGCGACGCGCCGCTGATCTTTTGCAGCAAGGGCATGGAGGCCGACAGTTTCGCCTTCCCCATCGACATTGCAAAGGATGTAAGCCCGCATCGGCCGCTGGCCGTCCTGTCGGGCCCGACCTTTGCCCACGAAGTCGCCGCCGGCCTCCCTACCGCGATCACGCTCGCCGCCGCCGATGCCGCGACCGCCGAGGCGATCGCCGGGTCGCTCGCGCGCCCGCATTTCCGCCCCTATGCATCGACCGACATGATCGGCGCCGAGATCGGCGGTGCGGTGAAAAATATCCTCGCGATCGCGTGCGGTATCGTCGAAGGCGCCGGGCTGGGACTCAACGCGCGCGCCGCGCTGATCAGCCGCGGCTTCGCCGAAATGACGCGTTTCGGCCTGTCGCGCGGCGCGCAGCCCGAAACGCTGGCGGGTCTCGCGGGCCTCGGCGACCTCGTCCTCACCTGCACCTCGTCGAACTCGCGCAACTTCGCGCTCGGCCAGGGCCTCGGGCGCGGCGAGGATGCGGCAAAGCTGATGGCCGACCGCCGCACCGTCGCCGAAGGTGCTTTCAGCGCGCCAGTGATCGCCGCTGCGGCGCGCGCCGACGGCATCGATATGCCGATCACCGACGCCGTCGCGCGCCTCGTTGCGGGCGAAATTCGCGCGGGCGAGGCGATTCAGGCTCTGCTCAGCCGCCCGCTCAGACCAGAGGGCCGATGATCAGCTGCAAAGAATTGCCTGCCTCCCTTCCCCGCGCTAAATTGACCGGCGGGGAAACGATGAAGGGGCGCGAGGCTTGAGCCAGACCGACAGCGCGACTGTGCGCAGCCCCGACTCCGCCGAGCCTGCGCTAGCCGACGCGGACACTGCCGCGCTTGCCAAGGGCGGCCGCACCAATTTCTTCGGCTTCATCCTGCGTCTCGTCGCGCGCCTGCCCTTCCTCTATTTCGCCGGCCGCTGGTACGGCCCCGAAGCGGTCGGCCGCTTCGCCTTTGCGGTCCTCGTCATCGAGCTCGTCGCACAGCTCGCGACGCTGGGCCTCAAGCGCGGCCTCGCCGAACAGCTGAGCGCACCCGACGCGGACCAGCGCACCGTGGTGTGGGACGGCATGTTCGTCGCCTTTCTCGCCTCGGCGCTGGGGTCGGTCCTGCTCCTCCTGCTGCCACAGCTTATGTTCCCGGCCGGCGATATCGACGGCACCGATCGCTGGATGGCCTTCCTGATCTTCGCGATTGCCGGAACCGACGTCGCGCTCGCGGCCTGCGCCTACCGCTTCGACGTCGGCACGACGGTGCGCGCCCGCGCAGTCGTCGAGCCGTGGGTGATCAGTATCGCCGCCGCGGGCTTTTTCTACGTCTCGAAGCGCGACGGGCTGATGCTTTCCTATGCCGCCGCGATGATCGGCGCCTTCCTGACCGCGCTCGTCCCGATGATCCGCCATTATGGCGGGCCGCGCGGCTGGCGTCCGCATCCCGCGCATCTGATCATGGTTGCGCGCCGCAACGCGCCGCTCGCCGCCGCCGATGCGATCGAGTGGGGGACGCGGCGGCTCGATCTCTTCATCCTCGGCCAGTTCACCTCGCCGAGCATCTACGGCATCTATTATATGGCGCAGCAGGTCGCCTCGCTGCCGCAGAAGCTGAAGACCAGTTTCGAGCCGATTCTGGGACCGGTGATCACGCGCAATCTGGCCGAGAACAAGCTTGCCGCGGTCGCGGCCCAGGTCAGCCAGGTCGGCTTCTGGATCATCGCCGCGCAGGCCGGCATCGCGCTTGCGCTCGGCATTCCGGGCGAGGCGGTCATGGGCCTCGTCGGCCCGCAGTTCGTCAGCGGCACCGGCGCGCTCGCCTTCCTGCTCGCGGCCGAGGTTGTCGCCGCGACCGCGGTCGTCAGCGAAGCCGCTCTCGTCTATGTCGCGCGCCACCGCAACCTGCTGATCAGCCTCGCGACGCTGGGGTTGCAGGCGATCCTCAGCGTCGCGCTGATTCTCCTCGCGCGGTCGTGGGGCCTCGATCCCATCTATTATGCCGTGGCGGTGGCGCTCGCGCTGATGCTTGCGCTCGGCTTTGCCTCGGTCGCCAAGGCGCGGCTGCTCTCGCGCGTGCTGAAAGCGCCGGTGAACAGCCTGCGCTGGGCGCTCATCTGGGCCACCGCGGGCGCGGCCGTACTGGGATATGGCGCGACACAGCTACCCGAATGGGCAGAGCTGCTGATCGGTGTGCCGCTGATTCTGGCGATCTATGCCTGGCTGATCTGGACGCGCGGCTTCGGCCCCGCCGACCGGGCGCTGTTCAAGAAGCACCCGGAACCGGCGGCGGGAACCGCTTAGCCGCTCAGCCGAGGCGTTCGGCGACCTTCGCCTTGAGGTCGGTCTGCGCGCGCGGGCCGACCTGCGCGATGATCTCGCGTGCGCAAACCGCACCCATCGTCAGGCAATCCCCGATCGGACGGCCTTGGGCGAGGCCCGAAAGGAATCCGGCCGCGAACAGGTCGCCCGCACCGGTGGTGTCGACGACCGTCTCGATCGGCTCGGCACCGACCGACGTCCGCTCGCCGCCCTGCAGCGCAATCGCGCCATCCGATCCGCGCGTGACGACCAGCAGCGGCACCTGCGGTGCGATCTTCGCGACCGCAGCCTCGAAATCTTCGGTCTCGGCGAGCGCGCAGATCTCGACCTCGTTCGCGAAGAGGATGTCGAACAGGCCTTCGGCGATCAGCTTGCGGAAATCGGCACCGTGGCGGTCGATGATGAAGGCGTCCGACAGCGTGAACGCGACCTTGCGCCCCGCGCCGCGCGACACGTCGATCGCGCGGCGCATTGCGGCGCGCGAAAGCTCGGGATCCCACAGATAGCCTTCGAGATAGAGGATCTCGCTGTCGGCGATCCATGCTTCGTCGATCATCGCCTGCTCGAGCAGGTGGCTCGCGCCAAGGAAGGTGTTCATCGTGCGCTGGCCGTCGGGGGTCACGAGGATCAGGCAGCGAGCGGTCGGCGCGCCTTCCTTGAGTGCGGGGGTCTCATAGGCAACGCCGAGCGCGCGCAAATCGTGGGTGAAGACATGACCGAGCTGGTCGTCGGCGACCTGGCCAATGAAGGCGCAGCGTTCGCCAAGCGCCGCCATGCCCGCGAGCGTGTTCGCCGCCGAACCGCCCGAAACCTCGACCGCCGGCCCCATCGCCGCATAAAGCCGCTCGGCCTCTTCGCCGTCGATCAGGCGCATCGACCCCTTGGTCAGGCCTTCGGCCTCGATCAGCGCATCGTCCGCGCGGGCAAGAACGTCGACGATCGCATTGCCGATGGCGACAACGTCGAAACGGGCGGTGGAAGCCATGAAAAATCCTGTGCTGTAAGGGAAAAAGCTGCGCGCGCCTTTAGTGGGGTGCGCGCGTCAAGGCAAGCGCGGCCGCTTGACGTTCGGGCCGCGCCCGCGCAACGCTGTGCACATGACACGCGCCGCGCATGCTTTTCTGCTTGCTCTCAGGGACTTGCCGAACCCCCGCGTGCTGCGCGTGCTTGTGCAGAGCCTGCTTCTGACCCTGCTGATCTTCACCGCCACAGGCGCCGCGCTCTACTATGGGGCGCGATGGGCGCTCGAGCACTGGCGCTGGCTCGACGGGGTCGAACTCGACATGGCGGGGGTATTGATCCTGCTCGTTCTGATCGCCGGCAGCTGGCTTCTCTTCCGCGCGGTCGCGATCGTCGTCGTCGGCCTGTTCGCCGATGCGATCGTCGCCGACGTCGAGGAACGTCACTATCCCGACGCCGCGGCGCGTGCGGTCGATGTCGGCTGGCGCCAGAATATCGGTCTCGCGCTAGCCTCGCTCGCCCGCCTGATCGGCGGCAATCTGGTTGCGCTGCCGGTCTATCTGATCCTGCTCGTCACCGGCATCGGCACGCCGATCTTCGCGCTGTTCGTCAACGCGCTGCTTCTCGGCCGCGATCTCGAGGCGATGGTGCTCGCGCGGCACCCCGACCGGCCGCGCTTCGACCGGCCTGCCCGCTGGTCGCTCGGCCTGCTGTCCGCCGCAAGCTTTGTGGTACCCGTCGCCAATCTGTTGGCCCCGATCCTGAGCGCCGCTATGGCCGTCCATCTTTTGCACCTGCGGGACGGGGACCGGTCATGAAAATCAATGCGCTGCTGGGCCTCGCGGCCGCCACCCTGCTGCTTGCGGGCTGTGCCGGGCCGGCGGTTCCGCGCCCGAGCCAGCCCGCCGCGCCGCCGCCAAAGCCGCTTTCGACCCCGCCGCGCATCGTCCAGAACAACAGTCTCGTCGGCCAGCACGCCAATGCTGCGCTCTCGATCTTCGGCAAGCCGCGGCTCGACATCGCCGAGGGCGCCGGCCGCAAGCTGCAGTTCACCGGAACCGCGTGCATCCTCGACATCTATTATTATGCGCCAAAGGCCGGTGCGGAGCCGATCGCGACGCATGTCGACGCGCGCACTCCCGACGGCCGTGATGCCAATATCGACAGTTGCGTGAACGCGCTCCGGCGCTGACGTCATAGCGCCAGTTCGGCGAGCGCCCATTCCGCAGCCTCGGCAACCATGGGCGATTCATCCGTCGTCAGCGCCTCAAGCCGCATGCGAAACCGTCGATCGCCGCTGTTTCCGGCGGCAATCGCGGCATTGCGCACCATCCGGTTGCGCCCGATCCGCTTGATCGGCGACCCCGCGAACACCTGACGGAAGCCCGCGTCGTCCAGCGCCAGCAGGTCGGCGAGCGACGGCGCGACCAGCTCGGCGCGCGGCAGGAAGGCCTTGTGCCGCGCCGCGGTGTCGGCAAATTTGTTCCATGGGCACACCGACAGGCAATCGTCGCAGCCATAGATGCGGTTGCCGAGCCCGCGGCGCAGCTCGAGCGCGATCGGCCCGTCATGCTCGATCGTGAGGTACGAGATGCAGCGCCGCGCATCGAGCCGGTACGGCGCCGGAAAGGCGTCCGTCGGACACGCATCCTGACACGCCGAACAACTCCCGCACGTATCGCGCCCGGGCGTCGCCGGGGCCAGATCGAGCGTCGTGTAGATCGCGCCCAGGAACAACCAGCTGCCATGCTCGCGGCTGACGAGATTGGTGTGCTTGCCTTGCCAGCCGAGCCCGGCCGCCGCCGACAACGGCTTTTCCATCACCGGCGCGGTGTCGACGAACACCTTGACCTCGGCGTCCTTCACTTCGGCGACCAGCCAGCGTGCGACGGCTTTCAGCGCTTTCTTCACGACGTCATGATAGTCGGCGCCCTGCGCATAGACCGAGATGCGGCCGCGCTCGGGAACCTCCGCGAGCGCCAGCGGATCGACATCGGGCGCATAGCTCATGCCGAGCGCGATCACCGATTTCACCTCGGGCCACAGCCCCTGCGGCGAGCCGCGCTGCCCGGCGCGGCTTTCCATCCAGATCATGTCGCCGTGCCGCCCCTCGGCGAGCCACTGGTTCAGCCGCGCCGCGCTCTCGGGCGCCGCATCGGCGCGCGCGATCCCGAACGCGACGAAGCCGTGGTCGCGCGCGACATCGGCGAGTCTTTGTTCGAGCGAGGGCAAGGCTTCGGCAACCATTCGCGCTCTATACGGCATGGACTCTCCCGTGCCATAGTCGCGCGAAATCTTGTTCAGGGACCAGCAGTTGACCGAACTCGCCGTCGAGGCCACCGGCCTCACCAAATATTTCGAGGCCTTTCAGGCGGTCGACCATGTGACCCTGAAAGTCCCCGCGGGCAGCATCTATGGCGTCCTCGGCCCCAATGGCGCGGGCAAGACGACCAGCCTGCGCATGACGCTCGGCATCATCGACCCCGACGAGGGCACCAGCCGCCTGCTCGGCGGCCACAAACCTCAATCGGTACGGCACCGCATCGGTTACCTCCCCGAGGAACGCGGCCTTTATCCCGGCATGAAGGCGCGCGAGGCGACCGCCTTCATGGGCGCGCTCCGCGGGCTCGACTGGAGCGAGGGCCGCCGCCGCGCCGCGACCTTCATGACCGAACTCGGCCTCGAACGCGTGATCGACGAAAAGATCCGCAAGATGTCGAAGGGCATGGCGCAGATGGTCCAGCTGATCGGCTCGATCGTCCACGCCCCCGACCTCATCGTCCTCGACGAGCCCTTCTCGGGTCTTGACCCCGTCAATCAGGAGCGGCTCGAGATGCTCGTCCGCCGCGAGCGCGACCGCGGCGCGACGATTCTCTTTTCGACCCACGTCATGGCGCACGCCGAGCGCCTCTGCGACCGGCTCGCGATCATCGCACGATCGCAGCGACGCTTCGAAGGCACCGTCGACGAGGCGCGCGCGCTGCTGCCGATGCAGGTCCGCTACACGCCTCGCGATAGCAGCGATGCCGTTGCGGCCCTGCTGCCCGACGGCGCCGAGCGCAAGGGCGAGGCCTGGCATTTCGCGATCGAGGAGGGCGACGTCGAGCCTCTGCTCGCGCGCATTACCGCAAGCGGGCATGGCGTCGCGGGTCTGTCGATCGCGCGCCCGGCGCTCCACGACGCCTTCGTCCATATCGTGCGCCAGGTCGACGCAGGTTTCGACGCCGCCCCCGACACCGACGCAGTCGAGGAGGCCGCGGCATGAACGCTTTCCTGAAAAATATGCTCGTCATCGCGCGCCGCGACTTCCTTGCGATCGTCGCGACCCCGACCTTCCTCCTCTTCCTGCTCGCACCGCTGTTCATGGTCGGAATGGGCGCGGTCGGCGGGCTCGGCGCGTCGCAGCTTGCCGACAGCGCGCGCGGGAAGGGCCGCATCGTCGCGATCGTCGACGCGGCCGACGTCGATCCGCTGCGTCAGGCCGACGCGCGGCTGCGCGGCGCGCTGTCGGGAAGCGAGCGCCCGCTGATGCTCGACGTACGCACGGCAGGCCCCGGCGCCCCCGATCCGCTCGTCATCGCGCGCGAGAAGGGCAGCGACACCTATGCCGTGCTCAGCGGTCCACTCGCCGCGCCGCGCATCATCGAGCGCAACGAAGGCAGCACCTCGGGCCGTTATCTCGCGCTGCTCGCCGCCGATGTGCTCCGCGACCGCGCCGCCGGGCCGGTCGCGCCCGTCGAGCCGCGCTTCGAGGCGATCACCAGCGGCGGCACCAGCATCGCCGCACAACAATCGCTCGGCTTCGGCGCGGTCTTCGCGATCTTCCTGATGACCTTGCTCCTCGCCGGCCAGACGGTCAGCTCGATGGCCGAGGAAAAGGGCAACAAGGTCATCGAGATCCTCGCCGCCGCGGTCCCGCTCGAAAGCGTCTTTCTCGGCAAATTGCTCGGGATGCTCGGCGTCGCCGTGCTCTTCATCGCCTTCTGGAGCCTGATCGCGATCGGCGGCGGCTTCGTCGCCGCGACGCAGATCGATCCGGCCGCCGCCGCTGCGGCGGGCAAATCCGCCGCGGCGCTCGCCGTAGCGCCGGCCAGCGGCTGGGCTTTCTTCGTCGGAATTTCGGTCTGCTATTTCGTGATGGCTTTCCTGCTGCTCGGCGCCGTCTTCCTCGGCATCGGCGCACAGGCGAGCACGGTGCGCGAGATCCAGATGCTCAGCCTGCCGATCACCATCTTCCAGGTCGGCATGTTCAGCCTCTCGGCCGCCGCCGCGAGCGCGCCAGACAGCGGCCTTGCCCGCTTCGCGCAGATCTTTCCCTTCTCGTCACCCTTCGCAATGGCGGCGCGCGCGGCGACCGACGCGACGCACAGCGTTCATCTGCTTGCGCTCGGCTGGCAGGCGATCTGGGTCGCCGCCGTCGTCTATCTGTCGGTGCGCCTCTTCCGCGCCGGGGTGCTCAGCAGCGGCAGCAGCTGGAAATTCTGGAAACGCACGCGTCCGGTCGCGGCGGCCGCCGCAGCTGCAGCGGAGACCGCCTCGCATCATTGACAAAGCTGTAAATAGTGGCATTCTGCAACTGAATCGGCCGCGCCAGACGGCCGCGCAGAGGAGCAGCCCATGGCCACCCAAGTCCGCGTCGAACCCGTCACTCCCCATCCGCTCGATGTCAGCCGCGCCGATATGTGGCGCGAGGACAAGTGGCAGGAACCGATGCGCCAGCTGCGTTCCGAATCGCCGATCTATTATTGCGAGGATTCGAAGTTCGGCCCCTATTGGTCGGTGACCACCTACAAGCCAATCCAGCATATCGAGGCGCTGCCCAAAATTTTCTCGTCCAGCTGGGAATATGGCGGGATCACCGTCGCCGGCGACGGAGTCGAATTCCTCAAGGAGGGCGAGATTCCGATGCCGATGTTCATCGCGATGGATCCGCCGCAACACACCGCGCAGCGCCGCACCGTCGCCCCCGCCTTCGGCCCCTCCGAAATCGAGCGCATGCGCGCCGACACCGTCGCGCGCACCGCGGCGCTGATCGACACGCTGCCCGTGGGCCAGCCCTTCGACTGGGTCGAAAAGCTATCGATCGAGCTGACGACCGACATGCTTGCGATCCTCTTCGATTTCCCGTGGGAAGATCGCCACAATCTCACCCGCTGGTCCGACGCGCTCGGCGATATCGAAAGCTTCGACACCACCGAACTGCGCCAGGCGCGCACCGCGACCGCCTTCGAGATGGGCGCGGCGTTCAAGGAACTCTGGGATCACAAGGCGAAGAATCCCGGCAAGCACGACCTCATCTCGATCATGCTCCAGTCCGACGCGATGAGCCACATGAGCGAGCATGAGTTCATGGGGAACCTGATCCTGCTCATCGTCGGCGGCAACGATACGACGCGCAACTCGATGTCGGCCTATGCCTATGGCCTCCATTGTTTCCCCGAAGAGCGCGCGAAGCTCGAGGCGAACCACGATCCCGAACTCGCGGTCAACGCGATGCACGAGATCATCCGCTGGCAGACCCCGCTCGCGCACATGCGCCGCACCGCGATGGAAGATACCGAGCTGTTCGGCCACCAGATCAAAAAGCGCGACAAACTCGCGCTCTGGTATGCCTCGGCGAACCGCGACGAGGAGATTTTCCCCGACGGCGACCGGATCATCGTCGACCGCGAGAATGCGCGCCGCCACCTGTCCTTCGGCTATGGCATCCACCGCTGCGTCGGTGCGCGCGTCGCCGAACTGCAGCTCACGACCTTGATCTCCGAAATGCAGAAGCGCCGCCTGCGCGTGAACGTCCTGTCGGAACCCGATCGCGTCAACGCCAGCTTCGTCCATGGCTATCGCCATATGCAGGTCGAACTCGAGAAATATTGACCTTCGCTGTAACCGGGCGCAGTTCGGGCGCGTATTTCGGGTAAGGAGTCCCGATATGATCGAACGCCGCCATATATTGTCCGGTCTCGCGCTCGGCGGAGCCATCATCGCCGCGCCGATGCTGTTCGCCAAGCCCGGCAAGCGCCCGAAGGGCGAGGCCGGCTGGCAACTCACCGACGCCGAATGGCAGAAGCGCCTGACCCCGACGCAGTTTCGCGTCCTGCGCGAAGCCGCGACCGAACGCCCATTCACCAGCCCGCTCAACAAGGAGCATCGCGCCGGCACCTTCCTCTGCGCCGCCTGCGCGCTGCCGCTCTATTCGAGCAAGACCAAGTTCGACAGCGGCACCGGCTGGCCGAGCTTCTGGGCGCCTCTGAAGGGCGCGATCGCGACCTCGACCGATTACGAGATCGGCGTCGCGCGCACCGAGGTGCATTGCAAACGCTGCGGCGGCCACCTCGGCCATGTCTTCGACGACGGGCCGAAGCCGACGGGCAAGCGCTATTGCATGAACGGCGTCGCGCTGCGCTTTCAGCCCGCATAATATCCGGGGTCCGGAAGCGACCTGAGCACGGCATTGCCGCGCGGCGCGTTTTCGTCGATGACGAGCCATGGCTACTATACGGATATTGTGCCTCTTGCTCGTCGCGTCGACGCAGATTCCGTCCGCCGTGGCGCATATCGTCGATGATGGGCCCTTTTTCATAAGATACGGCCCGGACAGTAGCGAAGAAGACCGCGCCCGCGTCGTCGCTATTATTGCCGACGCGGTGAAGCAGACGCCGAACGGCGCAGTTTATCTTTGTTCGACGGAATCGTCCGGCGGGCTGGTACAGCATGCCGTGGCGGCCGCCCGAAAATCCTTGCTCGGCAGCGGCATCACGGATGATCGCATCCATGTTGGCGCAGCTTGCGCTGACGTCGCAGCGACGAATGGAACCAAAGACGCGGTGTTTGCAGCTATTGGACCGCGTGGATGGTTGCAGAGCATCTACAGTGGCAACAAGTAAACCTGCCTTCCTCAAGAACAACACGCCATTGGCGAGCAACAATGCCAACGACCGGAGGCGTGCGATAGCGGGCGTCGGCCTTTTGCTGCAGCTTGATAAAATAACGCGTACTCGGGTCTCGCTTCTCGCGCTTATGCTTATCTTGTCGGGGTGCGCCTCAAGCGGCACCGGGCGCTTTCTGCTTATTACAGAAAGCCACGATGGGCCGATAATCTGGCATAGGTTTTCATCGGAGGCTGATTGCGAGGAGGCGAGGAAGGATAGTACTCCTGACGTTTCCCTGCATTGCGTGGCGTCGTCGGAGTCGCAAGTTAATCGCTAACGTCCGCTTTCTACGCCAAAGCCACTATGGCTGGCCGCCAGTATCTCCCGGCGGCCCCCGCGCGCTGGTTCCGTCTTCAACGCCTGCCTCGGTAGCCGCTGCATTGCGCTGCAGCGGTTTCAGCTTCACCGTGCCCAGCTTGACCCGCGGCATCGCTTTCCCGGGCACCGCGCTCAGCACGAGCCCGGCGTCGAGCCGCAGCGCAGCAGCCGACGCCTTCGTCATCCGCACCGTATAGCGCCCGTAAGCCACGCTTTCGAAAAGGAAATAGCCGTCGAACTCGGTCAGCGTCGTAGCGCGCACGCGGCCTTCGGCGTCGACGAGCTCGAGGCTTAGTCCTTCGACCGGATTGCCTCCGTCGCGCATGACGACGCCCTCGATCTCGCCCGCCTGCGTCATCGGCAACGCAACCCTCGTTGCGACGCCGGGGCGCGGAGTGACGACCACCCCGGGCAGCGCCGGCTGAACATAGGGGTCGGGCAGGCTGCCCGCGTCGATCCCGATCATCACCGGGCGGAAGGGCTCGAGCCCGTCGATCATCGCCTGCCCGCCCTTGTCGGTCGCCGCGTCGATGAAGGCATTGCCCGCGGTCAGCGGCACGCCTGCGACCGCCGCCTCGCCGGGTTGGCGAATCCCGTCGCCATTGTCGTCCATGAAGACGTCGGCGATCACCTGTCCGCGCCCGCCAAGCTTCTCGCTCGACATCCGCCAGCCGCCGCCCGCAGGATTGGGTCCGAAGCTGAAGGCGAGCGACAGCGACGCCGCCACCGAACCGTCAGTCGCGGCCTCGCCATAGGCCGAAAGCTGCAGCTTGTTGAAACGGCGCGTATAACCCAGACCCGCGCGGCCGCGGGCCAGCCCCTTGTCATAGCCGAGCTCGGCGCGCCATTCGGCGTCGCCCTTGCCGCTCCACTCGCCGATCACCGCCATGCGCGTGTCGGCGCTCGCGCCCGACAGCACGAAGCGCGCCTCGCCACGCAGGCGGACGCGTCCGATCCGGGCATTGGCGAGCAAGGTCGCGGTCACATCGTCGGGTGGATCGGGACCGACGGGAACCTTCGTCTTCGTCCAGTCGAGCTGGCCGGTGAAGGTCAGCGCGCGGAAACTCAGCGACGCGCGGCCCGTCGCCTGCAGGTTCGAGACCCCCGACAATCGGTCGATCTTCGACAGGTCGAAATGGAGCGGGACGACCGTCCGGCCGAACTTTACCGACTGGTCGACCGACAGCGAATAGAGCCCGTCGATCTTGCCGACGAAGCGATCCGAGACGAAGCCGCCCCAGCCGCGCATCGCATCGGCGCGAACATTGGTGTCGCCGAACGCGGCGAGCCAGCTCATCCGCGCCGCGGCGGCGCCATCGTCGGCATAGCTGCCGGCTATCTCGAGCAACGACGGCCCGATCGAGCGGCGCAGCGCGAGCTCGCCATAATTGCGGCGAACATTCTCGATCATCAGGCTGTGAAAATAGGCCGCGATCGAGGTCCGCGTATTCAGCCCGCGCTCGATCCCCGCGGTTCCGCGCCAGCCGCGCCGGAATGCCCCGCCCTTCCGCGCGAATTCGATCAGGTCGGTGTCTTCCTGCGCGACGCCCGCCCAGTACCAGGTCTGCTGCGGCGGGATCGAGTCGATCCCGACCTGCAGCTGCCTGATTTCGCGCCGGATCTGGCCCTGCGGACCGTACATCACGATCTCGAAGCGGTTCGAGCCATATTGCAGCGGCACGTCGAGAAATTCGTAGCGGCCGTCGGCATTGGGCGCGGTGAAGGCAAGCAATTGCCCGTTGCGATAGAGTTCGGCGTCCCAACCGGCGGGCAGATCGCCGCGAAAGCTTGTCTTGTCGAAGCTGTCAGGACGCTCCACCGGGCGATTGGTCAGCACCGCGCCGCGCCCCGGCACCGACTGCGCAACGAGCCCCGTCGACAGCAGGCTGACGTCGCCCACCGCATAATGCGTCGCCCTGAGCGGTCCGAGCAGCCGTCCCTCGGGATCGGTGCGATAGAGCCGCATCCGCAAGCTGTCGGGAACGCCTTGGTCATCCGACGACAGCCGCGCGTCGAAACTCTGTCCGACCACCTCGCCCGCCGCGAAGACCTCGTAGCGCGCCTGGCTGTACGATCCGCCCTTCCTGTCCGACACGAACCCCGCCGAGGCGACGACATCGACCGAGGGCGTCGCCCACGCCTGATAGGGCCGCGTCGCCTGCGGCAGGCTTGCAAGGTCGAACGACGCCTGCGGGCGGATCCCCGCCGCGCGCGCGCGGCGTTCGGCGGCGAGCTGGAAGGGCAGCTTTTCCTTCGCATCGATGCGCAGCACCGCGTTCGACAGGTCGGCGGCGATCGGCACGCCGAGCCACGTATTGAGGCTGTCGAGATCGACGCACCAGCCCGCGGGCACGTCGCGGATCGTCGTCGCGCCGAGCCTGTAGCTGGCACTTCCGATCCGCACCTCGCCTGCCTCGCGGTCGATCAGCAGCGTCCGCCGCTCGTCGAACACCCAGCCGGTTGCGCGGCGCAACTTCTTGTCGACGCGCACCGCGAGGTCGAGCGCGAGCACCATGTCGCCAAGATCGACGCAGATTCCCTGTGGCGTCTGATAACCGCGCACCCCGTCGCCGAGCCGGTATTGCCCCGAACGCAGGTCGAACAGCCAGCGATCGTCCTCGTTCGGCGTCCAGCTATCGGCGGAGACGGAAACCGGCGTTTTATCAACGGCATGGGCGCCGGTCGGGATCATCCCGGCCAGCGCCAGCCCGGCGGCGAGCGCCGGAAAATATCGGGAAAGCGCCGCGCGGAGCATCGGCCCGCTCGCGGTTCCGGCCTTGCCCTACCCTATTTCACGACCCTGTCGGCCTGGTCGATCGTGCCGCCGCCGACTTCGCGGTCCTCGGTGTAGCGGATCTGCACCGGGCCTTTGAGCTTCGCCGCGAGTTCGGGGGGCACGCGCAGCGACACCTTGCGCGCGCCGACCTCGGGATAGACCGCAATGCCGCGCGCGAGCAGCAACGGCTCGGCGACCCCGGGCCGCGTCACTTCGATATCGCCATAGACCGAGCGATTGCCGGTGCGCGCGAGGTCGAATTCGAACGCCGGACCGTCCTTCGTCTCGCCGACCCACGCATCGCCGATCGTCGCTTTCGCGCCAAGATCGCCGACGCGCACGATGATCGGGATGGTGATGCCATAAATCGGGGTGAGCGCGATCGACACGCCCGTCGGCGCGGGTTTCGAAGGGTCAACGGCGACGGCAGGCGCCGCGTCGGGCACCGCGCGAAAGAGCATATGCGCGCGATATTCGCCGGGTCCGAGCCCTTCGGGGATACGTACCCCGACGCGGATCACCTGCGGCTGGTTCGGCGGCAGCGTCACGCGGCGAGGGCTGAAGGCAATCATGTCGAGCGCGGCGCGCTCGGCGGGCGTCGTATTGGCCTCATCGATCTCGTCGAGCCCGCCCTCGGGCGTCATCCGCTTGATTTCGAGGCTGATACGATAGGTCGCCGGTTCAGCGCCGATATTGTTCAGCACTACCTCAGTCCCACGCGATCCGTCGAGAATGACGCGCGTCGGCGCGACGAGCAGGTCGCCGGCCGCGAGAGCCGGAGAAGCGGCCACAGAGAGCATAGCCGCAGAAAACAGGCCAAAAGCCTTCACAAAGCGCAACATCGATACGATCCCCACAATCGTTCGGGCACGGTCCCCACCGGTCCCCATTGGTTGGTCGATCCCTGTTGCGCCATCATGGTTGATATTTTGCTAACCATGACGGGAGGCTCTCCTCGCAACACCGACCGCAAGGCGCAAACAAAAAGGGCCGCCGAGGCTGGTACCCGGCGACCCTTTTTGTGGCGGGCAAGCTAAAGCTTGCCGCACCCCCCACCTGAAAGATCAGGACTTACTGATAGTTTGCGGTGACCGTGAAGGTCCCCGAATAGTTGCCGGCAGCCTGGTTGGCACCGACGTTCAGCGTGCCGCCGACCGAGAAGGTGCCGCCCGACGCGCCGAGCGTGACGGTCGGGGCCGAGTAGGTCAGACCCGCGGTCATGCTGTTCGAACCCGAGGTCAGGCTGACCGTCGACGGGCCGCTGATGCCGACGAGCGCGCCGCTCGTGCCGGCAATGTTGAAGCCGGCAGCGGTCGTGGTGCCGATGCAGGTCAGGCCCGTGCCGCAGCTGGCGGCGCCGGCGGTCGAAACCGCAACGGTCGAGGCGGCGGTACCGCTGACGATCGTGCCGAAGTCGAGGTCGCTCGTGTTGGTGAGCGTGATCTGCTGAAGGATACGAGCCTTCGCAGTGGCCGTGGCCGTCGCCGCATGCGCCGCCGAGGCGTTCATGGCGAGGGCAGCGATCGCGGCGCCGACGATGGCGCGCTTCATTCCAAACTTGCGCATATGATTTGGTCCCTTGAAGTCGTCGAAACTCGAATGGAAATCCCACCCCATTCGCCGACCCCTTTAGCGGGACATCCGTTCAGGCTTTGCCCAACAACCATGGTTAACAGCGCATATACGTTTGGCCCGCGTTGCAGGGTGCAAGCGAGCAAAAACATGGCCTTAGGCCGCAGTTTGGCAAGTCGTGGGGACCGCCTATGGCCTGTTAACGGCCCGCGGCGGGACAAATTAAGGGGGCGGATGAAAAAGATTCGCTCGAACGACGCGAGAGCTTTTTCGAATCGTGCCTAGATCGATTCGCCGCTGAGGCGCTGGCAGATCATGTCGAGCTGGTCGAGCGAGGCGAATTTGAGCGTCAGCGCGCCCTTGCCACCGCCGGCATATTGAATCGCGACGCCGATGCCGAGCAGCTCGGAGAGATGGCGTTCGACCGCCATAATATCGGGGTCGCGTCCGCTACCCCCTGCCGATTCGACCGCGGGTTTGCGCCCACCGCCCTTTTCGGCGCGCACCAGCGCCTCGACTGCACGCACCGACAGGCCGTCCTTGACGACCTTGCGCGCGATCGCCTCGGCGCCGTCGACGCCAATCAGCGCGCGGGCATGCCCCATCGACAGCGAACCATCACCGACGAGCCCCTGCACGCCCTGCGGCAGGTCGAGCAAGCGCATCAGATTTGCGACATGGCTGCGCGATTTGCCGACGAGCTTTGCCAGCTCCTCCTGGCTATGTCCGAAATCGTCGATCAGCCGGCGATACGCGCCCGCTTCCTCGATCGCGTTCAGGTCCTGCCGCTGGATATTCTCGACGAGCGCGATCTCGTAAGTCGCGGCATCGTCGAGGTCGCGCACGAGCGCGGGAATCTGGTGCAGCCCCGCGCGCTGCGCCGCGCGCCAGCGCCGCTCGCCCGCGACGAGCTGATAGCCCTGCCCGTCGGGCGCGCGCCGGACGATGATCGGCTGCAACAACCCGCGCGCGCCGATCGAATCGGCGAGTTCGGCGATCGCCGCCTCGTCGAAATGGCGTCGCGGCTGGTTCGGCAGCGGGCGAATCGAGCCCGTCGATACATGCTGTACCGCCTCGCCCGAGGCGGGGGCCGTTTTGGCCGCCGTACCGGGAGCCGCCAGCACGGGCGCCTCGACCGCGGCATCGCCGAACAGCGCGTTCAGTCCGCGCCCCAGACCCGACGGCCGTTTGCGCGGCGCCGATCCGGTATTTTCTTTTTCATTATCAGACATTTAAGCTGCCTTGCGGATATCGGGAAGCCGGTCGATCAGCTCGCGCGCGAGCGCGATATAGGCGGCCGATCCGGCGCAGCGATGATCATAGATCAGCGCCGGCAGCCCGTGGCTCGGCGCTTCGGACAGACGAACGTTCCGCGGAATCACCGTCTGGAACACCACCGGGCCCAGCACCTCGCGCACATCGTCCGACACCTGGTCGGTCAGCCGGTTGCGGCGGTCGAACATCGTCAGCGCAACGCCAAGGATCGAAAGCTTCTGGTTGAAACGCCCGCGCACGCGCTCGACCGTCGTCAAGAGCTGGCTCAGCCCCTCGAGCGCGAAGAATTCGCACTGCAGCGGTACGATCAGCGATTCGGCCGCAATCAGCGCATTGAGCGTCAGCATGCCCAGCGACGGCGGGCAATCGATCAAGCAGATGTCCCACTGCCCGGCCTCGGCGCCGGTCAGCGCCTGTTCGAGCCGGTGAAGTCGGTCGGCGAATTCGATCAGTTCGATCTCGGCGCCCGACAGGTCGACGGTCGCCGGCACGATGTCGAGCCGCGGCACCGCGGTATGCACAGCGCATTCGGCAACCGTTGCCTCCGCGCGAAGCAGGTCATAGCTCGAAAATTCGCGCTGCGACTGCGCGATCCCCAATCCTGTCGAGGCGTTGCCCTGCGGATCGAGGTCGATAATCAGTGTGCGCCAGCCGGTCGCCGCGAGCGCGGTCGCCAGATTGATCGCGGTCGTCGTCTTGCCGACCCCGCCCTTCTGGTTCGCCACGGCGATACGGATCATCGCTTTCCTCGCTGTTTTACGCCGATCTGGCCGATACCCACCAGAATCTGGCTATCGGTGTCGGTGCGGCTCTGTTCCACGTGAAACATTCTCTGCCACGCCTCCGGAAGCAACGCCAGTTCCTTAACCGCGTTTCGCCCTTTTGGCAGCAACCAGCGCGTCGATTCGGTGGAAAAACGGGTGGATAAGCTGATCAACTTGTCGAGTGGCGCAAAGGCGCGCGCGCTTATGGTTGATGATGGCCGCGTTGACACGCGTTCGAGCGGCGCCTCCGCGACTTCGACGTGCCGCAGATCGAGCTCAGTCGCGACCGCGCGCAAAAAGTCGCACCGCCGCTTGCGCGATTCGACGAGCAGCATCTGTCGCTCACTCAGGATCGCGACGACCAGCCCCGGCAATCCCGGCCCGCTTCCCAGGTCGATCCACAGTCCGTTGCGCTCAGGATCGAGCGCCAGCAGCTGCGCGCTATCGGCAATGTGCCGCACCCAAAGCGTCGGGATGGTCGAGGCTGCGATCAGGTTCTGCAGCTCATTCTCGGCAACCAGCATCGCCGCAAATCGCTCGAGCCGCGCCCATTGTCCCGCGGTCGGCGCGAAGGACTCGCCGATCCAGGTGCGGGCTGCCTCTTCGCTTTCCAGTAAAATGCTCACGCCGCACGCCGCCGACTATGCACCATGATCGCCGTCAGCGCCGCCGGCGTTACGCCATCGATCCGCGCCGCCTGCCCCAACGTCTCGGGCCGGGCCTTCGTCAGCCGTTCGACCATCTCGCGCGACAGCCCGCCGATCGCGGCATAATCGAGCGCCGGATCGAGCCCGATCGCCTCGTTTGCCGCAAGCGAACGCAGTTCAGCCTCTTGCCGCGCGATATAGGGCGCGTAATGCTCATCCTCGGCCAGCTCGGACAGGATCGCATCGTCGATGCCATCGAGTTCGGGCGCGAGTCGCTTCAGCGTGCCGATCGTCACCCCCGGAAAGCGCAGCAATTCGACACGCTTGCGTTGGGCACCATCGCCCGGGATCGCCATGCCGATTGCGGCATAGTCGGTGCTCGCAACGGGTGCGTCGAGCAGCGCTGCCGCCTTGGCTCGCTCCGCCTGCCGCTTCTCGAACAACGCCGCCGTTACCGGCCGCACCAGCCCGAGCGCGATCCCTTTCGGCGTTAGCCGCGTTGCCGCATTGTCGGCGCGCAGGCGGAGACGATATTCGGCGCGCGCGGTGAGCATCCTGTACGGCTCGGTCACCCCCTGCAGCACCAGATCGTCGACCATCACCCCGATATAGGATTCGCTGCGATCAAGGATCATCGGCTCGCGGCCCTGCACCGCCAGTGCGGCGTTGGCCCCGGCAACCAGCCCCTGCGCCGCCGCCTCTTCATAGCCGGTCGTGCCGTTGATCTGCCCCGCGCACCACAGCCCGGTGATCGCGCGCACCTGCAACGTCCGGTCGAGTGCGCGCGGATCGATATGATCATATTCGACCGCATAGCCCGGTACGGTCATCTCGACCGTTTCGAGCCCCTCCATCGTCCGCAGCATCGCAAGCTGGACGTCCGCGGGTAGCGAGGTCGATATCCCGTTCGGATAGACCAAGTTCGAATCGAGCCCCTCGGGTTCGAGAAAAACCTGATGCCCGTCGCGGTCGGCGAAGCGGTGAATCTTGTCCTCGATCGACGGGCAATAGCGCGGCCCCGCGGCGCCGATCGCGCCGGTGAACAAGGGCGATCGGTCGAGGTTCGCTGCGATGATCGCGTGGCTTTCGGCGTTCGTGCGCGTGATCGCGCAAAAAATCTGCGGCACCGTCCGCTTGTTGTTCCACGTGGAACAGGTCCATTCGGCGCCGGCTACACTGTCGGACGGCTGCTCCTCAAGCCGCGCCCAGTCGATCGTCCGCCCGTCGAGCCGCGGCGGCGTCCCGGTCTTGAGCCGCGCCATCGGCAGATCGGCGGCGCGGAGCTGCTCGGCGAGCCGATTCGCGCCGGCCTCGCCGATGCGTCCGCCCTCCATCCGCTCCTCGCCGCGAAACAGCTTTCCGCCAAGAAAGGTACCTGTCGCCAGCACGACGGCCCCCGCCGTCAGCGCGGTGCCGTCGCCAAGTTCGAGGCCTTCGACGCGAGCGCCGTCGGCCGACAGCTTCAAGGCCGCGGCCTCGCCCGCAACCACCGTGATGCGCTCTTCGGCCGCGAGCAGCGCCTGGATCGCATCGCGATACAGCTTGCGGTCGGCCTGGATGCGCGGCCCCTGCACCGCCGCGCCCTTCGATGCGTTGAGCATCCGGTAGTGGATCGCAGCGCTGTCGGCGGCGGGCGCCATCCAGCCGTCGAGCGCATCGACCTCGCGCATCAGATGGCCTTTGCCGAGCCCCCCGATCGCGGGGTTGCACGACATGGTTCCGATCAACGCGGGGTCGAAACTGACGAGCGCAACACGCGCACCGAGACGCGCCGCGGCCGCGGCGGCCTCGGTCCCGGCATGCCCACCGCCGACGACGATGACATCGAATATTGCTTCACTCTGCATGATTGCGGCGCCCTTAGCGCAATGCGCGCAGCGAATCCACCGGGCTGCGACCGATGCGATGTTCCACGTGGAACATCATTTCCCGATGCAAAAACGCCCGAACAATGCGTCGAGCATATCCTCGACCCCTGCCCGTCCGGTGATCCGGTCGAGTGCGGTCGCGGCAAGCCGCAGTCGCTCGGCGATCAGGATCAGATCATCGGCCTCGCGCGTGCCCGGTTCGATCGCAAGCCATTGTTTTGCCTCGGCGAGCGCCGCGCGCTGGCGCTGGCGCAGCGCCGCCTCGCCCTCGCGCGGCAACAAGGTCCGCGCCATCTCGACGATACAGGCATGGAGCTTGTCCATCCCCTCGCCCGTCGCTGCCGAGAGTAGCAAATCGCATCGCGCGGCCTCGGCCTCGGCCGCCGCGTCGCCGCGCCAGCGGTCGGCCTGCGCCGCGATCAGGATCGCACGCGGATGCGCAGGCGCCTCCCTTGGTGGCCCCAGCCACAGCAGGATGTCGGCCGCCTCGACTGCCGCCTTCGCGCGGTCGATCCCGATCGCCTCGATCGCATCGGCACCTTCCGCGCGGATCCCCGCGGTATCCGAAAAGCGCATTGCGATCCCGTCGAGCGCCAACGGGGTCTCAATCACGTCGCGCGTCGTCCCTTCGACCGGCGACACGATCGCCAGTTCGCGCTGCGCCAACGCATTGATCAAAGTCGATTTTCCGGCATTGGGCGGCCCTGCGATCACCACCGACAGCCCCTCGGCGATCACCTCCGCCGCCGGCCGCGCCAGCCATTCGCCGAGCTCGTCCGCCAAAGCTGCCATCCCCCGCGTCAAACGCTGCGCGGCACCTTCGTAAACTTCGACATCATCCTCGTCGGCAAAATTGAGCTCGGCCTCCGCCCCCGCCATCAGCCCGAGCAACCGCTCCTGCCATTCCGCCACGGCCCGCGACACATGCCCGCTCGCCATGCCCAAAGCCTGCACCCGCTGGCTCTCGGTCTCGGCTGCCAGCAGATCGGCGAGCCCCTCGGCCTCGGCCAAATCGATCCGGCCGTTTTCAAAGGCGCGGCGTGTGAACTCGCCAGCCTCCGCGCGTCGCAATCCCGGCACCGCATCCAGCGCGGCCTCTACCGCTGCCACGACCGCTCGGCCGCCATGCAGATGCAGTTCGACCAGATCCTCGCCCGTCGCCGTCGCGGGCGCCGGAAACCACAGGACCAGCGCACGGTCGAGCGGCGCGCCTGCACCATCCTTCAGACTGGCCAACGACGCATGCCGCGGCTCGGGCAAGCGGCCCGCGAGTGCGGTCAGCGCCGCGCCAGCATGCGTCCCGCTGATGCGCACGACCCCGATCGCTGCCGGCGGCATCCCGCTCGACAGCGCAAAAATCGTTTCACTTCCAACGTCTTGGTTCAGCTTTTACGCCCCTTGGAGCCCTTGTCGTCGTCGCCCGACTTCGAACCACCCATCAGGCCGCCGCCGAACTGGCCGAGCAGCGACTGGACGAGTTCGAGGCCGCTGCCGCCCATCGGCACCCAGGTCTTGACCATCTGCTGGACCATATCGGGAGTGATGCCCTTCGCCATCAGCTCCTTGACGCGCGACAGATAGATGTCGTGCAGCGGCTCGAGGTCGGGAAGCCCGAACAGCCGCCGCGCTTCCTCGGGGGTGCAATCGATCTCGATATTGAATTTCATCGTCCGTCTCCGCCCCTTTACGCGCTTGAGCCGCGCTCCAACGGCGGCTAGCTTCGCGCTTTCCCTCCCAATTGGCAAGAGTCAGGAGCTTCCCTCATGTCCGCGACGAACATCACCATCCCCGCGCTCGACGGGACGAGCGAGATCCCGGCCTATGTCGCGCGCCCCGACGCCGATTCGTCGCGCGCGATCATCGTCATCCCCGAAATCTTCGGCGTGAACGCCGGCATCCGTGAGAAATGCGACGACTGGGCGGCGCAGGGCTATCTTGCGATCGCCCCCGACCTCTTCTGGCGCTTCGCGCCCGGGGTCGAACTCAACCCCGATGTCGACGCCGAGCTGCAGCAGGCGTTTGGCTATTTCGGCCAATATGACGCCGACGACGGGGTGAAGGATATCGAGGCAGCGATCCGCTGGCTCCACGGTCAGGGCGCGACCAAAGTCGGCTGCGCAGGCTACTGCCTCGGCGGCCGCCTCGCCTATATGGCCGCAGCGCGCACCGATATCGATGTGTCGGTCGGCTATTATGGCGTGATGATCGATCAGATGCTGAACGAAAGCCACGCGATCGCAAGGCCGCTGATGCTTCACATCCCGACCGCCGACCATTTCGTGAGCCCCGAGGCGCAGGCGAAGATGCACGAGGCGCTCGACCCGCATCCGAAGGTCACGCTCTACGACTATGAAGGGCTCGACCATGGCTTCGCCGCGACGAACGGCGACCGCCGCGACGAAACAGCCGCGCAGCTCGCCGACAGCCGCACCCGCGCCTTCCTCGCCGAGCATCTCGCATGAGCGCCGCGCGCGAAGGCGTCGCCGCCTGGCACGCCTATATGGAGGCGGGCGACCCGCAAGCACTGAAGACCATCCTCGCTGAAGACGCGGTGTTCCACTCCCCCGTCGTCCACACCCCGCAGGAGGGCCGCGACAAGGTCTTCGCCTATCTCCACGCGGCGAGCCATGTGCTCGGCGGCGAGAATTTCCGCTATTTGCGCGAAATCATCGATGGCGATCAGGCGATGCTCGAATTCCAGAGCGAGCTCGACGGCATCCAGATCAACGGCGTCGACATCATTCGCTGGAACGAAGACGGAAAGATTAGTGATTTCAAAGTTATGGTTCGCCCTCTCAAGGCGATAAACAAGGTGTGGGAGAAGATGGCGGCGATGCTCGCGGCGCAGGCGGGGTGACCGGAGCGAGGGCTTCGCGATGCACCGCCTGATCGCCTTTCCGATCCTGATCGCCATCATCGTGCTCGCCGGCTGGTGGCCGCCCGCCCGCTGGACTTTGCTGCTCTGGGTGCCCCTGCTCCTCCTCGCGCTCTATGATGCGCTTCAGCGCCACCACAGCCTCCGCCGCAACTTTCCGCTGATCGCGCGCATCCGCTGGTTGTTCGAGGCGGCACGCCCCTTCCTCTATGCCTATATCGTCGAAAGCCCGCTCGAAGGCCGTCCGTTCGCACGCGTCGAGCGCGACATCGTCTATGCGCGCGCCAAGGGCGAACTCGACAGCCATCCCTTCGGGACCGAACTCGACGTCTATTCGGACGAATATGAGTGGATGAGCCACAGCATGGCGCCCGCGGAAGCCGCCGACCGGACGCAGCGCCCGACCGTCGGCACCGCGCAATGTTCGAAGCCCTACCAGCCGGCGTTGCTCAACATTTCGGCGATGAGCTTCGGCTCGCTCGGCGCGAACGCGATTCAGGCGCTCAACCTCGGCGCGAAGCTCGGCAATTTCTATCACGACACCGGCGAAGGGAGCTTCAGCCCCTATCACCGCATCCACGGCGGCGACATCGTCTGGGAGCTTGGTAGCGGCTATTTCGGCTGCCGCGATGCGACGGGCCATTTCGACCCCGAGCGCTTCCGCGACCGCGCCGCCGAAGACCAGATCAAGATGATCGAGATCAAATTGAGCCAGGGCGCCAAGCCCGGGCACGGCGGGGTCCTTCCCGGCGCCAAGGTCAGCGCAGAGATCGCCGCGACGCGCGGCGTTCCCGAAGGACAGGACTGCATCTCGCCTGCCGCGCATTCCGCGTTCGGAAGCCCCGTCGAGATGATCGAATGGGCCGCAAAACTACGCGAATTATCGGGTGGGAAGCCAGTCGGGATCAAGCTGTGCGTCGGCCAGCCGCACGAGGTTTATGCCGTCATGAAGGCGATGATCGAGACCGGAATCCGCCTCGACTTCATCGTCGTCGATGGCGCCGAGGGTGGAACCGGCGCGGCGCCCGTCGAATTTTCGAACAGCATCGGCATGCCGCTGCGCGAAGGACTGATCTTCGTCCGCAACGCCCTCGTCGGCTGCGGGCTCAAGGAAGAAATCCGCCTCGCCGCGTCGGGCAAGGTGCATTCAGGAGCGGGGCTCGCTATCAATTGCGCGCTCGGCGCCGACTGGTCGAACGCCGCGCGCGCCTTCATGTTCACGCTCGGCTGCGTCCAGTCGCTCAAATGCCACACCGACCATTGCCCGACCGGGGTCGCAACGCAGGATCTCGGCCGCCAGCGCGGGCTCGTGGTTGAGGAGAAAGCCGAACGCGTTCGCCGTTTTCAGGCGGCTACGGTGAACGCGCTCTGGGACATCAGCTGTGCGATGGGGCTGGAAAATCCGTGGGAGATCCGCCCGCATCATCTCCACGAGCGGCTCAATTCGGCACGCTCGGACTCGATCGACCGCATCTATAAATTCTACGAGCGCGGCGTGCTGCTCGACGATCCGGACTCGGTCGCCGGCGCCCGCTACTGGGCGATGGCGCGCGCGGACAGCTTCCGCGCGGCCTGCTAGATCAGACTGAGCTCGGCAAGTTCGCGGTAAAGCTCGGGCGGCAGCTCTCCAATACCGTCGCCGTCGTCGACGCCTTTCGGTGCGTCGGCGTCGGTCAGGTACCGCCAACCCTGATGTGCGCGCTTCGGCTGCGGATGGACGCGTTCGAGCGCGGCGACGCAGACGATATCGATCCGACCATCCTCGCGCTCGTCGAAGCGCAGAATCTCGACACGCCCGACGAGCGTGTGCTTGACGATGAAATGCAGTTTGCCGCCGACCAGCTCGTCGGCGCGTTTCGGCTTGAACCGTGTGGTGAACCGGACCTCGCTACCCTCCGCACGCATTTGAATCCGGGCTTCCAGTGAAGCGAAGTCGGGGCAGCCGACGGCAACGCGAGTCATATGAAGCTGGGACATGGTGATCAGATCGGGTCAGGGACCGGCAAGTTCAACCGGAAACCTCGCCCAGATAGTAATCGGCGCGACTTTGCGGATTGACGGGGACCTGCAGCAGGAAAAGCGGTGAATAGAGCAGAACCGCCAACGACTGAACGCCATAGAGAAGCGCATAGGGCAGCGTCGTCATGCCCAGGAACCCGCCCATGGCCACAGCAAGGCGGCCAAAAGCCCTCGCAGTATGTCCGTTGGGTTCGGGTTCGGGTGCCGCGAGCATTTCGGCAAGAATCGCCGACGCATCCTCATGCTGCCACGCCGGCACTGTCAGCCGAAAGCCGCCGATCGCGACGATGTCGGGCGAAACGCTTGCGTAATATTCGCCGCCGACATGGACGATGATCCCGGCAGCATCAAGCATCGCGGCGACCGTCAAAGCCTCGCCGCGACCCAATATCCGCGCAACCGGCACCATCGCATCGTCGGTCATCGACCCTGAAGGCGATGGCATCCCGGTCAGCCGCCGATAAAGCTCATGAAATGCGGATGCACGTCGTGCCAGCCGTCCCAGATCATCTTGATCGCGACGTACAGGATGACGAGCAGCCCGACCCACGCGATCCAGCGATAGCGCTCGATATATTTGGCGATGATGTTGGCCGCAACGCCCATCATCGCGACCGCAAAGATCAGCCCGACGATCAGGATCCCCGGATGCTCGCGCGCCGCACCCGCGACCGCAAGGACATTGTCGAGGCTCATCGACACGTCGGCGACCGCGACGCCCCAGGCGGCCGCGGCAAAGGTCTTTGCCGGACGAAGCCCCGAATCCTCGTCACCAGCAATTTCCGGCGAGCCGGCCGATTCGCCATGGCCGCTGCGGATGTCGCGCCACATGCGCCATGCCACCCAGAGGAGCAGGATGCCGCCTGCGAGCACGAGCCCGACGATGCCGAGCAGCTGCTGCACGACCAGCGCGAAGCCGATGCGCAGCACCAGTGCGGCACCGACACCGATCAGGATGACCTTGCGGCGCTGGTCGGCGGGCAGGCCCGCAGCGAGTGCACCAACGACGATCGCATTGTCGCCTGCAAGGACAAGGTCGATCAGCAACACCTGGATGAAGGCGGTGAACGCCGCCGGTTCAGTGATGTTCGAAAAATCATGGACGATCGCGCCCCAGATTCCGCCCGATGCCGGCGCCGACGCCCCGGCCGACAAGATCATGTCCCAAATCATTTCAACGCACCCATCCGAACAAATGCCCCAGGCCGATTTCGGGATCGACCCACCCGTCGTAAATCATCTTCAGCGCGACATAGAGGATCACCACCAGCCCGACCCAGGCGATCCAGTGATAACGCTGCAGCAGCTTGGCGACATAATTCGCCGCTAGCCCCATGACCAGCACCGTGAAGGTCATGCCAACGAACAGCAAGGCCGGATTCTCGCGCGCGATCGATGCAACGAGCAGGACATTGTCGATGCTCATCGACAGGTCGGCGATCATGATCGAGATAGCGGCCTTCAAGAAGCTCTGTTTCGCGGGTTCGCCCTCGACCTCGGGGGTTGCCGGATCGTCGACCGGGCCGGTGGCCGGCTGCGGTCGGATCTCACGATACATATTGTACGCGACCCACAAGAGCAGCAGCCCGCCCGCAAAGACGAGGCCGGTGATCTTGAGCAGCTGCGTCGCGATCGTCGCGAAGGTGACGAGGAAAACCAGCGCCATACCGACGCCGAGCATCAGCACGCGCTTGCGCTCGCGTTCGGGCAGGCGGCCCGCGATCGTCCCCATGATCAGCACATTGTCGCCGGCCATGGTAAGGTCGCCGATGATGATCTGCCCGAGCAGGATCAGCCCCGAGCCGGTGAAGATCGCCGAAAAGTCCATTACAGCGCCTCTCCGAAATAGCTGACCTCGGGCACCGGGTCATAAAAGCGATGCAGCAGCGCGCGCCACTGCTGATAGCGATCCGATTGCCGGAAGCCATCGCGATGATCCGCGATTGACCTCCATTCGGCCAACAGCAGATAGGGCTGTCCGGTTCCGGTCGGCCGTCGGATTTGCAACGAAATAAAGCCGGGCGAGGCCTCTATCAAAGGTCGCGCCTCGGCGACGGCCGCCTCGAACGCCGCTTCGCTTCCCGCACGCACGGGGAGCAAGGCATGCTCGATCACGGCCATCGCGTGGGCTTACTGGTTCATGCTGTCGAAGAAATCTTCGTTCGTCTTCGAATCCTTGATCTTGTCGAGCAGGAATTCCATCGCGTCGACGGTGCCCATCTGCATGAGGATGCGGCGCAGGACCCACATTTTGCTGAGCTTGTCCTTCTCGACGAGCAATTCTTCCTTGCGGGTGCCCGACTTTCCGACGTCGAGCGACGGGAAGATGCGCTTGTCGGCAACCTTGCGGTCGAGCACGATTTCCGAGTTACCCGTGCCCTTGAATTCTTCGAAGATCACTTCGTCCATGCGGCTGCCGGTGTCGATCAGCGCGGTGGCGATGATCGACAGCGAACCGCCTTCCTCGATGTTACGCGCGGCGCCGAAGAAACGCTTCGGACGCTGGAGCGCATTGGCGTCGACACCGCCGGTCAGCACCTTGCCCGAGCTCGGTACGACAGTGTTGTAGGCGCGGCCGAGGCGCGTGATCGAGTCGAGGAGGATCACCACATCCTTCTTGTGCTCGACGAGGCGCTTCGCCTTCTCGATCACCATTTCGGCGACCTGGACGTGACGCGTCGCGGGTTCGTCGAAGGTCGAGGAGACGACCTCGCCGTTCACGCTGCGCTGCATGTCGGTGACTTCCTCGGGACGTTCGTCGACGAGAAGGACGATCAGGTAAACCTCGGGGTGGTTGTCGGTGATCGCCTTGGCGATATTCTGTAGCAGCACCGTCTTACCCGTACGCGGCGGCGCGACGATCAGTGCGCGCTGGCCCTTGCCCTGCGGGCTGACGAGGTCGATGACGCGGGCCGACTTGTCCTTGACCGTCGGATCGACCGTATCGAGCGACAGCTTCTGGTTCGGATAGAGCGGCGTCAAATTGTCGAAATTGACGCGGTGACGCACCGCTTCCGGATCGTCGAAATTGACCTTGATCAGCTTGGTCAGCGCGAAATAGCGCTCGCCGTCCTTCGGCGCGCGGATTTCGCCCTCGACGGTGTCACCGGTGCGCAGGCCATATTTGCGGACCTGGTTCGGCGAGACATAGATGTCGTCGGGACCGGCGAGATAATTGGCGTCCGATGAGCGCAGGAAACCGAACGAGTCCGGGAGAACCTCGATCGTGCCCGATCCGATGATTTCCTCGCCCTCTTCGGCGAGTTCCTTCAGGATCGAGAACATCAGGTCCTGCTTGCGCAAGGTCGAGGCGCCCTCGACGCCCAGTTCTTCCGCCATTTCGACGAGCTGGGCAGGCGCCTTGGTTTTAAGTTCTTTAAGATGCATGGGACAGATTCCGGGTAGAAAATTCAGGAGAGATTTGGACTAAAATTCGTCGCACCGGCTGGTGCCTATCCGGCCGTGGGACGACCGTTACAGATAGCTCGGCGCATCAATGCGCCGCCCGCTCGGAAACGGGGTTGATCGGCCCCTATAACCGGCTTTTGCCCAAGTCAATCGGGCCTGCGCCGAGATGGTGCCTCAGAAGGGACGGACGATCACCAGAATGACGATGAGCGCCGCGGCGATGCCGGGGACTTCGTTGAGCATTCGCAGCTGCTTCTCGGTCAGCGGGCGCTGACCTTTGGCGAGCTTCTTCGCATAGCCGATCATCCAGCCATGATAGCCCGAAAGCGCGATCACGATCAGGAATTTGGCGATGAACCAGCCTTCGTGCCAGGTATCGCCATTGAAGGCGAGCATCAGCCCGAAGATCCAGACGAACAGGATCGCGGGCATCAGGATGATCTTGCGCAGGCGATCCTCGCGCTCGATCCACTTCCTGTCCTCGTCGGATCCCACTGCGCATTGGTGGTGATAGACGAAGAAGCGCGGCATCATGAACAGGCCGGCCATGAAGAAGATCACGAAGATGACATGCGCGGCTTTGACCCAAAGCATCGTCACCCCCAGAAAACCTGCCATAAGTCCCGCCTATCCACGAACGCGCCGGATCAGATGCTCGACGTGGGCGATCGGCGTGTCGGGGACGATGCCATGGCCGAGATTGAAGATATGGGGACGCTCGGGGAAAGCCGCAAGGATGCGGTCGATCGCACTGTCAAGCGCCGTGCCGCCTGCAACGAGCGCGAGCGGATCGAGATTGCCCTGCACCGGCAGATGCGCGGGCAGCGCCTTGTCGGCCCACACCGGATCGACCGTCTCGTCGAGACCAATCGCGTCGGCGCCGACCTCGTTCGCATAGGCGACGAGCTTGCCGCCGGCGCCCTTCGGAAAGCCGATGACCGGCGTGTCGGGGTGCAGCGCCTTCAACCGGCGCACGATTTCGGCATTGGGTGCGATAACCCAGCGTTCGAACTGCGCCGGCGACAGGCTTCCCGCCCAGCTGTCGAATAATTGCACCGCCTCGACGCCATTCTCGATCTGGCCCGAGAGATAGGTGACCGAGAGATCGACGATCGCGTCGATGATCGCCTGGAAAGCAGCAGGATCGCCGAATGCCAAACGCCGCGCCTGCGCCTGATCCTTCGATCCCTGCCCCGCCACCATATAGGTCGCGACGGTCCAGGGACTCCCCGCAAAGCCGAGGAAAGTCGTCTCGACGGGTAGCGACGCTGCGACGCGGGCAACGGTACCATAAACCGGGTCAAGCCGCTGCGGCATCGCCTCGAGCGACGCCAGCGTGCTGTCGACGAGCGGCGGCGCAAGCCGCGGCCCCTCGCCCGCCTCGAACCACAGATGCTGGCCAAGCGCGTGCGGAACGACGAGAATATCGGAAAACAGGATTGCGCCGTCGAAACCGAAGCGCCGGATCGGTTGCAAGGTGACCTCGGCCGCCGCCTCGCTGTCATAGCAGAGCTCGAGGAAACCGCCCTTCGTCTCCCGCAGCGCGCGATACTCGGGCAGATAGCGTCCTGCCTGTCGCATCAGCCATAGCGCGGGCTTTTCCTGCCGCGCTCCGCGCAGCGTAGCGAGCAAGCTCTTCGACGACGCTTTCACGCGGCCCCTCTTTCTCTTCTCAATAATAATATAGAAATGATTGTGGTGGATTGTTGGTCGGCGGACAGCGCGGCTTTAGGCGGCAGCGTCCCTTTTGCCAACATATTGACTCGGCGCGTCACGGGTAACGTCACGGAGTCGCTTGACGCTGTCCTCCTAATTCACAGCCTGTGGATAAGATTCATCCCTTGTGGACAAGCGGTGGAGCGGAATCGGCACGACCGTGGAGGAATCCACAGTCCCGATCTTGTCCCTGTGCTTATACCGGAATTTATCCACAACCCCGATTTCGATGATCCGGGATTGCCTTTTTCCTAGGATTTCCGTCATGGTGGCCGAATGAGCCGGCTCCACCTGCACCTCATATCCGATTCCACGGGCGAAACGCTCGAGAATATCGCGAAGGCGGCGATTGCCCAGTTCGACGATGTCGAGGTCGTGCGCCATTTCTGGCCGATGGTCCGGTCGGAGTCACATCTCGACCGCATCATCGCCGAAGTGCAGGCCAGCCCCGGGATGATCCTCTTCACGCTGGTAAACGGCGAGCTTCGCGCCAGCCTCGAACGCCGCGCCGCCGCACTGAACCTGCCGACCGTTCCTGCGCTCGACGCGGTGACCGACGCACTGTCACGGATGCTCGGGCAGGAAGCAAAGGCGCGCCCCGGCCGCCAGCACCAGCTCGACGCCGCCTATTTTGCGCGGGTCGAGGCGATTCAATTCACCGTCGCGCACGACGACGGCATCGGCTGGGAAAATTGGGAACAGGCCGATATCGTTCTCGCGGGGGTGTCGCGCACCTCGAAGACCCCGACGAGCATCTATCTCGCGAACCGCGGCTTCAAGACCGCGAACATCCCGATCGTCCCCGAATCGCCGCCACCGAACGCGCTCTACAATCTCAAGAAGCCGCTCGTCGTCGGATTGACCACCGGGCTCGACCGGCTCGTCCAGGTCCGCCGCAACCGTTTGCTCTCGCTCAATCAGGCGCCCGAAACATCCTATGTCGACGACGAGAATGTGAAGGCGGAGCTTGCCTATGCGCGCCGCATGTTCGCGGACAATGGCTGGCCGGTGATCGATGTGACGCGTCGCTCGATCGAGGAAACCGCCGCCGCGGTGATCAAGCTGGTCGAGGATCGCGGCCCCGCATGACGCTTCTCCTTGCCTCGCAAAGCAGCGGCCGCGCCGCGATGCTCCGTGCCGCCGGGCTGACCTTCGAAACCAGCGCAGCGCATGTCGATGAGGAAGCGCTGACGGCTTCGCTGCTGGCGACGGGCCAGAATCCGCGTAACATCGCCGATGCGCTTGCCGAGGCCAAGGCCGTCAAAATCTCGTCGCGGCTCCCCGGGGTGACGGTCCTCGGCGCCGATTCGACGCTCGCGCTCGACGACGGGTCGATGCTGACCAAGCCCGCAACGCCGGAAGAGGCCGCCGACCATCTTCGCCGCATGGCCGGAACGCGCCACCGCCTGTTCAGCGCTGCGGTCGCCGCGCGCGACGGGGCGCCGGTCTGGCGCGCGATCGGAGAGGCGAAGCTCTGGCTGCGCCCCTTGTCCGAAGCCTTCATCGCCGACTATGTGGCGCAAAACTGGGACAGCATTCGCTGGACCGTCGGATGCTACGAAATCGAGGGGGCAGGCGTGCAACTATTCGACCGGGTCGAGGGCGATCCTTGGACGATCATCGGCATGCCTATGCTGCCTTTGCTCGCATGGCTCCGCGCCAACGGACTGGCACCGCAATGAGCACGCCCTATGCAGAGGTGATCGGCGATCCGATCGCGCACTCGAAATCGCCGCTGATCCACGGCTTCTGGCTCGATGCGCTCGGCATCGAAGGCGACTACCGCCGCGCGCATGTAAAGCCCGAAGACCTCGAAAGCTTCATCGCCGAGCGCAAGGCCGATCCCGACTGGCGCGGCTGCAACGTCACCATCCCGCACAAGGTCGCGGTAATGAATCTCGTCGATGATCCCGGCGATATCCGCGGCACGATCGGTGCGATGAACACGATCGTCCGGCAAAAGGACGGATCGCTGATCGGTACCAATACCGATGCGGCGGGCTTCTATTCCCCGCTCGCCGAACTCGACCTCGACGGCGCGCCGGTTGCGGTCGTCGGCGCCGGCGGCGCAGCGCGCGCGGTCCTCTTTGCGCTCGCCCGTGCGGGAGTCGGCCGCGTCACCATCCTCAACCGCAGCCCGCTGAAAGCGATGGGCCTGCTCGCGACCTTCGGGCTGAAGGGCGATGTCGTCGCGCTCGATGCAGCGCTTCCGCCGGTCTCCCTGCTCGTCAACTCGAGCAGCCTCGGCATGACCGGCCAGCCGCCGCTCGATCTCGACCTGTCGCCGCTCCCCGACGATGCGATCGTCTATGACCTTGTCTATGCCCCGCTCCAGACCGGGCTTCTGAAGGCCGCCGAGGCGCGGGGGCTCGATACCGTCGACGGGCTCGATATGCTGATCGGTCAGGCGGCGCTGGCGTTCGAACTGTTCTTCGGGCAATCGCCGCCGGAAGGCCGCGACGACGAGCTTCGCGCCATGCTGACGGCATGAGCTTCCGAAAGCATCCTGGCGCGCAGCTCAAACGCCCGTTCATCCTCGGCCTCACCGGTTCGATCGGGATGGGCAAATCGACGGCGGCCAAGATGTTCGAGCGCGAAGGCGTGCCGATCTTCGACGCCGATGCCGAGGTGCACCGGTTGCAGGGGCCAGGCGGTGCGCTCGTCGCGGCGATCGAGGCGCGTTTTCCGGGGACCACCGGACCCAAGGGCGTCGACCGCCAGAAACTTGGCGCCCGCGTTCTTGGCAACACCCACGAACTCGCGGCGCTCGAATCGATTGTCCACCCGGCTGTGGCGAAGGCGCAGCGCAAATTCCTCATGCGCCACCGCGCGCGCGACGTCGTCATTCTCGACATTCCGTTGCTTTTCGAAAAGGGCGGCTGGCGAAAGGTCGGTGCGATCGCGGTGGTCTCGGCGCCGGCGTGGATGCAGACCAAGCGCGTGATGCGTCGCCCCGGGATGACGCGCGCGAAGCTGAAGGCGATCCGCCGCCTGCAGGTGCCCGACCGCGTCAAGCGCGCCCGCGCTGATTTCGTCATCGAAACGGGCCATCCCAAAAGCGCGACGCACCGCCAGATTCGCGCCATCGCCTCTTGTTTCCGCGCGCGATAGGGTCCAGATTAGCCCTTCGATGCGTGAGATTATTTTCGATACCGAAACCACGGGGTTCGATCCCAAGTCCGGAGACAGGCTGGTCGAAATCGGGTGCGTGGAACTGGTCGATCGCCGCGAAACCGGGGTCACATTCCACGCCTATTTCAATCCCGAGCGCGACATGCCCGCCGCCGCCGAAGCGGTGCACGGTCTTTCCATCCAGTTTCTTTCGGACAAGCCACTGTTCGCGACTCGCGTCGACGAGCTGATCGAGTTTCTTGGTGACGCGCCGCTGGTCGCGCATAATGCCGCCTTCGACTTCGGCTTCGTCAACGCCGAACTCGCGCGCGCTGGCCGCCCGGCGCTCGACATGGCGCGCATGTGCTGCACCGTACAGATGGCGCGCAAGCTGCATCCGGGCGCCAAACACAGCCTCGACGCGCTCTGCACGCGCTATGGCATCGACCGCAGCCACCGCGTCAAGCACGGCGCGTTGCTCGATGCCGAACTGCTCGCGCACCTTTATATCGAGATGACCGGCGGCCGGCAGATCGGCCTGGGGCTTGCGGCGGCAGCCGTCGGCACCACGGCTTCTGTCGCTGCCGATCCGGTTCGTACCGCGCCTCCCCGCGCGTTCCGCGAACCTCGCCCGCATGGCGCAACGCCGGCCGAACTGGCGCGCCATGCAGAATTCGTCGCCACGCTTACCGGGCCGCTGTGGCACGATAGTCCGTAGCGCCGGTCCCGGCCGTCGCTGCGATCCTGTAAGGAGAAGAAAAATGGAAATCCGCGTCTCTGGCCACCAGATCGAAACCGGCGAAGCGCTGCAGGCGCATGTGTCGGACCGGATGAACGCGATTGCCGACAAATATTTCTCCCGCGCGATCGGGGCACACGCGACTTTCGGCAAGGGGCCGCACGAAAGTTTTCAGTGCGACATCGTCGCGCACGTGATGCAGGGACTCGTGCTCAAGGGGCACGGCCAGGCGCAGGATGCGCATGTCGCCTTCGAAGGCGCGGCCGAGCGCATCGAGAAACAGCTGCGACGCTATATGCGGCGATTGAAGGATCGCAACACCAGTGCAGGCAATGGCGTCGCAACGGTCGACGAGATCGAGGACAATGCCGCCTACACCGTCTTCGACGGAGGCGCCGACGAGGATGAGGCGGGCGATGCCCCCGCGATCATCGCGGAAACGCGCGTCGACATTCCGACCAGCAGCGTCTCCGACGCGGTGATGATGCTTGACCTGCGCAACACCAATGCGCTGCTTTTCGTCAACAGCAAGACGGGCAGTCACAATATGGTCTATCGCCGCGATGACGGCACGATCGGCTGGGTCGAACCCCGCTAAATCATGCCCGATCAACATGTTCGGCGGAGGGGAAAGGTCTTTCCGCCGAACGTCGGTGCCGATTTGCGATAAGACTGGATTTTCTCCGCCATCCGGCCTAAGGGCCGCGCCCATTGATACCCGAATGGCGGGGCCTGCCACACGACCGATCCCGAGATCGATTGCCAAACAGGATGAACCGGGCGCGGGCCCGGCGGACAAGATTTGACCAACGCGATGAACCTATCTTCTCTTCTCTATCCGGCGACCGTTCGCGCGCATGTGCAGCTGGATTCGAAAAAGGCGCTCTTTCCGTTCGTCGGCGATCTCGCCGCACGCTCGCTCGGCCTCGACGCGGGCGAAGTCAGCGAAGCATTGCTCGAGCGCGAGCGTCTGGGTTCGACCGGCTTCGGCCGCGGGATCGCGTTGCCGCACGCCAAGCTGCCCGACCTCTCGGGCGTCCGCGGCCTGTTTCTCCAGCTCGCGCGCCCGATCGATTTCCAGTCGGTCGACGGCCTGCCCGTAGACCTGCTCTTCGTCCTGCTGTCGCCGCTCGATGCCGGCGCCGACCATCTGAAGGCGCTCGCCGGCGTGTCGCGGATGCTTCGCAACGACAGCATTGCCGAACGCCTGCGCGGCGCCAAGAGCGACGAAGCGCTGTACGCGCTGTTGCTCGACACCGAAACGCGTGACGCGGCTTAAGAGCCGCTTTCTCGTCGACCTGCTGATCCGCCGCGCGGAAGCGGCCGGGGGTTTCGCGACCGTCGTCGCCAAGGGCGACGACAATTCGGGCATCATCCTTGTTGAATGCAGCGATCGGGGTGAACCCGGCCCGTTGCTCGAACGCCGTTTTTCGCCAGCAGGTCGCTATATCTGGGAGCCCGTGGGGCCCGACGACCCCAAAGATGGTGAATCGCGCGCAAACTACCAAGAACGGCGGCGCAAGGCCGATCCCGATCTGTGGATCGTCGAACTGAATATCGCAGATGCGCCACAACTCGTCGCGGAGTGGGCGGCGTTAACTTGACTCTGTTGCGGCGCACAATAGGTGGCGCCCACCCAATAACGCGTAGGTCGTTCCGTGGGTTCCTGTGGCTTGCCGCCGGAATTCCAGCAAACCGGATCGGACACGCAGTCGGATGATGACCGCAGGCGGTACAGAGCCAGATTAGCTCAGCTGCCTGTTTTTTGAGATTTCGGTCCATCAACCGCCCTTTTGACGGAATATATGAGTCGCATTTTGAACGCCGCCAGTGTGGCTGCCGTCGGCTTGACCGCTGCTTCCATGCTGATGCTGGCCGAACCGGGCTTCGCGAGCGATCTCGCCGAAAGCGCGAACCTCCCCGCCATCACCCTTCCGGGCGCCGATGCGCCGGTCGAGGCTGATGAAGCGGATCTGTCGACCGAGGCTTCGCAGCCGGTCGCAACCCCCACCCCCGACAGTCAGGACGAACCTGCCGTCGAGCCGAAAGCGGCTCCGCAGGATATCGACACGCTGGCCGAACTCGTCGCCGCGACCCCACGTCCGGCCGAGATCGATCCCGAACTGCGCTGCCTTGCCGGCGCCGTCTATTTCGAATCGCGCGGCGAATCGCTCGCAGGCCAGCTCGCGGTCGCGCATGTCGTGATCAATCGCGCCAACTCGGGCCGCTTCCCGAAGAGCCTCTGCGGCGTCGTCCACCAGCCGAGCCAGTTCAGCTTCGTGCGCGGTGGCAAGATGCCCGCCGTCCGCAACACCGGCCAGTGGAACAACGCCGTCGCGATCGCGCAGATCGCACGCGAGGGCAGCTGGAAGAACCAGGCGCCGGGCGCGCTTTTCTTCCACGCCCGCTACGTTTCGCCGGGCTGGCGCAAGACGCGCGTCGCGTCGATCGACAACCACATCTTCTATCGGTGACCGGTCAAGGACGGGGTGCGGCCTGACGCATCCCGTTCATTGCCAAGCCATTATTCGTGGCGCATGATACCACGATGATGCGTCACACTTATGTCGCCCTGCTTGCCGCAGCGGCGCTCGCTCTCGGTGGCTGCGCCACCGCGGTCCCGCCCGTCGAAGTCACCCGCTTCCATAATGCGGTTCCCGGCTGGGCGCCCGGCACGCGTTATGCCATTGCGACGGCACCGCTCGATGGTCCGTCGGCGGGCATGCCGTCGATCGAGTGGAACAGCTACCGCGCCGCGGTCGACCAGCAGTTGCAGCGGCAAGGGCTTGTCGCGGCGGGCAGCAATGAAAAGGCGCCGCTCCTCGTGCGCATCGCCTTCGAACGCAGCGAACAGGCCGCGGGCGCGCGCCGCTCGCCGGTCTCGGTCGGCGTCGGCGGCTCGACGGGCAGCTATGGCTCGGGGGTCGGGCTCGGCATCGGCTTCAACCTTGGTGGCGGACCGAAGCGGATGGCCGACCTTCAGCTTTCGGTGCGCATCGACGATGCCGCGACCGGACAGGCGATCTGGGAAGGCCGCGCGCTCACCGCGGTGCCGGTGAAGGCACCCGCCGCGCAGCCGTCTCTGGCCGCCGCGAAATTGGCCGAAGCCTTATTCAAGGACTTCCCCGGCGAATCGGGACGCACTATCAGCGTCCCATGACAATCAGCATCAACGCCGCCTTCGACAGCGGCAATATCGTCGTGGAATCGGTCGACGGCACCTCGGCGCGCCTGTCGATCCGCAAGGATCGCGAATCCGATTTCTTCCAGTGGTTCCATTTCCGCGTCGCCTGCCAGACCGGCGACGCGCTCGAGCTCGCGATCACAGGGCTTGCCGATTCGGCCTATCCCGACGGCTGGCCGGGCTATGCGGTGTGCGCGAGCAGCGACCGCGAGCATTGGTTCCGCCTCGACACCGACTATGATTCGGCGGCGGGGACGCTCACCGTCCGCCACACCGCCGAAAGCCCGATCCTCTGGCTCGCCTATTTCGCGCCCTATTCGATGGAGCGACACCACGATCTCGTCGCCTCGGTCGCCGAATGCGAGGGTGTGACCTATCGCTGTCTCGGCACCAGCCTCGAAGGCCAGCCGATCGACTGCCTCGAAATGGGCACCGGCGACACGCAGGTCTGGCTCTACGCACGCCAGCATCCGGGCGAATCGATGGCCGAATGGTGGATGGAAGGGGCGCTTGAAAAGCTCACCGATCCCGCCGACCCTTATGCGCGCTCGCTGCGGCAGAAGTGCCGCTTCCATATCGTCCCCAACATGAATCCCGACGGCTCGTGCCGCGGGCATCTGCGCACCAACTTCGCGGGCGTGAACCTCAACCGCGAATGGGACAACCCGACGGCCGAGCGCAGCCCCGAAGTGCTCGCGGTGCGCAATGCGATGGACGAAAGCGGCGTCGACTGGGCGATGGACGTCCATGGCGACGAAGCGATCCCCGCGGTGTTCCTCGCCGGCTTCGAGGGGATTCCCTTGCTCAAGGCCGGCCAGATGGACAAGTACCAGGCGTTTCGCAAAGCGCTCGCCGCGAACACCCCCGACTTCCAGACCGATCTCGGCTACGTCGAATCGGCCCCGGGACAGGCAAACATGTCGATGTCGACGACGCAGCTCGCCGAGCGCTTCGGTGCCGTGTCGATGACGCTCGAAATGCCCTTCAAGGACAATCGCGACCTTCCCGACCCGGTACAGGGCTGGTCGCCCGAACGCTCGAAGCTGCTCGCGCACGCGTGCCTCGCGACGCTGGACCAGCTGCTCTGATGGCGGATGCGGGCGGCGGCTGGCGGATCGTCGAGGACGATCTGTCGGGCGCCGCCATCCGCGCTTTGCTCGAAGTGCATTTCGCGGGCATGCTCGCGAACTCGCCGGCCGAAAGCTGCCACTTCCTCGATTTCGACGGGCTGCGCAGCGACGGCGTGACCTTCTGGTCGATCCACAAGGATGGCGACCTCGCCGGCTGCGGAGCGCTCAAGATTCTGGGCGACGCACAGGGCGAGATCAAGTCGATGCGCACTGCCGAAACCTTCCTGCGACAGGGTGTCGCGGCGCGGATGCTCGGCCACATCATGGACGAGGCCCGGGCGCGCGGTCTCGGCCGTCTCAGCCTCGAAACCGGATCGGGTCCGGCGTTCGAACCTGCGCTTGCCCTGTATCGCGCGCACGGCTTCGAGGATTGCGAACCCTTCGCCGATTACAGGCCCGACCCCTTCAGCCGCTTCATGACGCGCGCGCTCTAGATACGAAAACGGGGCCCGGAAGGGACTCCGGACCCCGCGATTTCGTTTCTGTCGGAAGCGGTGTTACGCTGCCTTCTTGTCCGCATCGAAGAGCGTCGCCTGCGCCCCGCCGATCGCAATCTTGTGCGGTTTCATCGCCTCGGGCACTTCGCGCACCAGGTCGATCGTCAACAGGCCGTCGGCCAGGTCGGCGGCGTCGACGCGCACGAAGTCTGCAAGCTGGAAGCGACGTTCGAACGCGCGCGTCGCGATGCCGCTATACAGCAGCTGACGGCCTTCGCCTTCGGCGACCGGCGCCTTGCGGCCGCTGACGGTCAGCATGTTCTGCTGCGCGGTGATGTCGATCTCGTCCGCCTTGAAACCGGCGACCGCGACGGTGATGCGGAAATGGTCGTCGGCGACCTTTTCGATGTCGAAGGGCGGATAATTTTCGGCGCCCGAACCGCTGGTTTCGAGGAAATCGAACAACCGGTCGAAACCGACGGTCGAACGGCGATAGGGGGTCCAGTCAAAGCTGTTACGCATGGCTCAATTCTTCCTTTCACTAAGCGAAGCGAGGGACCGCGGACGCATGCCGCGATCGCCACCCGGCCCCGTGTCGGCGGCCGGACGATCCGAATCTGGTAACCCGCGAAACCATTTCAAGAGGGCGGTTGGCCTTCGCCGGAAAGCCGCGCTATGGGGCGGCAAATCTCTCCAGCCGAAGGACCGTCCATGCCGCAGCTCATCCTCATCCGTCACGGCCAGTCGCAGTGGAATCTCGAAAACCGCTTCACCGGCTGGTGGGACGTCGACGTCACCGAAAAGGGCGCGGCCGAGGCATGGGCGGCGGGCGAGCTGATGAAGGCAAAGGGCATTGCGCCGGCGACCTGCTTCACCTCGGTCCAGACGCGCGCGATCAAGACGCTGAACCTCGCCCTCGAGGCGATGGGCCGCCTCTGGCTGCCGGTCACCAAGGACTGGCGCCTCAACGAGCGCCATTATGGCGGGCTTACCGGGCTCGACAAGGCGGAGACTGCGGCGAAGCATGGCGACGAGCAAGTGAAGATCTGGCGCCGCAGCTTCGACATCCCGCCGCCGCCGCTCGACTCGGGCTCCGAATGGGACCTCGCGAGCGATCCGCGCTACGCCGGGATCGCAATCCCTTCGACCGAGAGCCTGAAGGACACGATCGCGCGTGTCCTGCCCTATTATGAATCGGCGATCGCGCCCGAACTCGCGGCGGGCAAGACCGTGCTGATCTCGGCGCACGGCAATAGCCTGCGCGCTTTGGTCAAGCACCTCTCGGGCATTTCGGACGCCGATATCACCGGTCTCGAAATCCCGACCGGCCAGCCGATCGTGTACGAGCTGAACGACGATCTGACGGCACGCAAGCGTTACTATCTCAGCGAGCGCTGAGAATTTGTTCGACTGACGTCGAACGCGGCACCGGCCCGCTCCCCCACCCGGCCTCCCATTTCAGGATACGCTGTTGGGAGGCCGGGTGGGGGAGCGGGCCGGTGCCGCACGCTTCCGCAAAGAGGAAGCATATTTAGAGCGTTCCCGTCACCGTCAGCTGGAAATATTGACCGAACTTGCGCTGGCGGCTCTCGCTGAACGCGATCGGTCCGTCGCGCCGGTCCACGAACACGGTGCGGTCGAACCCGTCCTTCATGCCCGCCAGATTGCGGTACGACAGCTTCACGGTGAAACCCGCGACATTTTTGTGCTCGATATAGGCGGTGACGAAGGGCCCGACCGTATATTCCTTCTCGATCGCATCGAGGCGCAGATTGGGCGCGTAGCGCTCGTCGAAATAGCCCGCGCCCCATGCAAAATTGCTGCCCGGAATGTCGTGGCGGAAACTCAGGTCGACGACATAATCCTGCCCCCCACTCTGGTCGCGCCACAGCCCGGTCAGCGGGTCGCGCACGCGGTTGCGCCGCCACGTCAGGTCGCTGTTAATCCGCGCCCCCTTGAACCCGATCGGGTCGAGCAGCAGCGTCGCTTTCGAACTGATGCGATAGAGGTTCGCGGGCGGCAGGTTGCCGCGCCCCTCGGTCGTCGGCGACAGCGGAATCTGGTCGACCAGATCCTGCGCATAGGCATAGGCGAACTGCACCGATGCGTTGCCCCAGCGGCCCAGATCCTGCACGAATTCCAGCTCGGTTCGATTGACCACCGGCGGGACGAGCTGGCCGTTGCCCTGGTTGCCCTGCCCGTTCGCGACATCGACCGAACTCGCGAAATCGTAGAAGTTCAACTGATCGATGCGGCGCTGGATGTGCCAGTTGATCGTCGTCTTCGGTCCGACCTTCCACGCAAAGGCGAGCTTGCCCTTCGGCCGGATGAAGCTGCGGGTCAGGCCGCCCGGTCCCGACGACGTCAGCTCGCTATATTCGGCCGCAAGATTGAGCTGTGCGGTCAGGTTGGATGCGAGCGAACGCCCCCAGGTCAGTGAGGCCTCGGCCCGCTTTTCCTCGACCTTGGTCTTTTCGCCGCCGAAGACGACCGGCAGGAACTCGCCGTCGGGCTGCAGGACCGCCAGCTCGGCATCGACGTCGAGCGTGTTGTATGCGCCTTCGACCGCGACCTGCCAGTCCGTACCGCCCGCGGTACGCCAGCTATATTCGCCTCGCAGGATCGACTCGCTCTCGTCGGCGGTCTGGCTGAAGCGGTCGCCGGTGCGCCCGCCGATCTCGCGATCGACGACGAAGGTGTCGACGACGGGGCTATGCTCGAAGCGATAGAGGCCGATCAGCTTTAGCCGCCCCTTGCCCAGTCCCATCTCATAGTCACCGCCGATGTCGAAATTGCGCTCGTCTTCCTTGAATCGGAAGTTTTCGGTGACGAGCCCGTTCGCGGGTCGCGTCGAGACGCTGTCGACGCCTTCGGTCAGATACTGGATCTGCGCGCCGGTGTTGAAATTCCACTTGTTGCCGTTTGCGGTCGTGCGCGACAGCGCCGCCGACAGTCGCGGCCGGTCGCCATTATAGGCACCGAACTCGTCGCGCGTGAACAGCAGCGCGCCATTGCCGTCATAGACACGCTCCGGCCCCCAGTGGCCATTGCGGTTCGCCTCGTTTTTCAGGCTCAGCGTCAGATTGGTTCCGCCGAGCTTTCCGGTGGTCGAAATCTCGCCGTTCAGCCAGTTGTCGTCGAGCCGCGGGCGCCATTCGGGCTGCCAGCGGATCGTCGTCTTGAACCCGCCGCCGGTCGCATCGCTTCCCGCGACGAGTACGACATTGGCGACCTGGCCGGTAAGCCCGGGGACGTTCAGACTCGCGCCATCGACGATGTCGATATAGGCGACCTGGCTTGCGGTGATCCGCGATAGCGCGGTGCGCGCATCGGTCGTCTTGCTCGCGATGCGTTCGCCGTTGATCAGCACATTCTCGGTCGCCTGCCCCAGCCCACGGTCGCCGCCGTTGGTGCCGGTGACGATCAGGAAACCCGGAACCTTCTCGACCATGTCGAGCGCGGTGCGCGGCGCGAAGCGGGCAAAGTCGGTGGGTGCATAACGCTCGGCGCCGTTGGTGGGTACGGGAATGGCAGGCGGCGCGTCACCCGTCGGCGCGGGCGCTTCCTGCGCCGCGACCGGATATGCCAGACAAAAGACCAGTGCCAGCGACGATGCCCTTGCGGCCATCCGCATAAGATTCTCCCCTCCCGTATTGCCGTACTAAAACAGCAGGAGGGCTGCAACAGGCAGGCAGCGGAAAGTCAAAGCCTTATCCACCAACGGCGAATGGCGCCCGACCGGCGCGCGGCGGATCAGTCGCGCAGCAACTCGTTGATGCCGGTCTTCGCCCGGGTCTGCGCATCGACGCGCTTGACGATGACCGCGCAATAGAGCGACGGCCCCGGCGTTCCGTCGGGCAGCGGCTTGCCCGGCAGCGATCCCGGCACGACGACCGAATAGGCAGGAACCTCGCCGACGAACACTGCGCCCGTCGCCCGGTCGATGATCTTGGTCGAGGCACCGAGATAGACGCCCATCGACAGCACCGCGCCCTCGCGCACGATCACGCCCTCGGCAACCTCGGCGCGCGCGCCGATGAAGGCACCGTCTTCGATGACGACCGGTCCCGCCTGCAGCGGTTCCAATACCCCGCCGATCCCTGCGCCGCCCGACAGATGGACGTTGGCGCCGATCTGCGCGCAGCTGCCGACCGTCGCCCAGGCGTCGACCATCGATCCCTCGCCGACATAGGCGCCGATGTTGACGAAGCTCGGCATCAGCACCGCGCCCTTGCTGATAAAGGCGCCGCGGCGGACGATCGATCCGGGGACGGCGCGGAAGCCCGCGTCGCGAAAGCGGTTCTCGCCCCAACCGGCGAATTTCGACGGCACCTTGTCCCACCAGGTCGCGCCGCCGGCGCCGCCATCGATGATCTCCATGTCGTTGAGGCGGAAGGACAGGAGTACGGCTTTCTTGAGCCACTGGTTGACCTGCCATGTGCCGCCTGAGTCGCGTTCCGCCACGCGATAGCTGCCGTTGTCGAGCCCTGCGAGCGCGGTCTCGACGGCCTCGCGCACCGCGCCGGTCGTCGTCAGACCCAGCGTGTCGCGCGCATCCCAGGCGGCTTCGATCGTCGATTGCAGGTCGGTCATGAAATTCCCCAAGGTGAAGGCAGCGTGTCGAGCCAGTCGGCGATGTCGGTCGCGTGGAAATCGACATGCTCCGGCAGGTGGTCGCGATGGCCGCTTTCGCTGCCATTGTCCAGCCAGACGGTCGTCATGCCGAGCGCTTTGGCGGGGGTCAGGTTACGCGCCATATCCTCGACGAACAGGCTCCGCGCTGGATCGACACCCAGATGCGAAACCATCGCCGCATAGGCGGCCGGATCGGGCTTGGGCGTATAGCCCGTGATGCGGATGTCGCAGATGCCGTCGAACAGGCCATCGATCCCGCGCGCCTTCAGCACCCGCGCCGAATAGTCGGCATCGGCGTTGGTAAAGATGAGCTTGCGGCCGGGAAGCCGTTCGAGCCCCGCGCGCAGCCGTGCATCGACGGTGAGCCGGTCGAGCGCGATATCATGCACGTCGACCAGAAAGTCCTCGGGCGCGACGCCGTGGTGGCGCATCAGCCCTGCCATCGTCGTGCCATGGTCATGGAAATATTGCTTCTGTACACGCCGCGCCTCGACCGCGTCGACGTCGAGGAGGCGCATGATGAAGGCGCCCATGCGCTCGTCGATCAGGTCGAACAGCTTCGCAGACGGCGGATAGAGCGTGTTGTCGAGATCGAAGATCCAGCTCTCGATATGGTCGATCGACACGGTCATGACGTCGCGTCGCATAGGACGGCAACGGCCTGGCGGCAAGGCGCGTCGCTTTACTTTCCGGCAACCGTCACGGGTCTAGCTTCGCCGCTGCTTGCCGCGCTACACTGCGCGCAGCAGGGACAAGGGGAATGGCGATGGCCCAAGGGGTACGACGCAGCGGCATCCGGCGGATCGTGGGGCGGCCGCTGCCGCTCTTCCTCGGCATGGCGGCGCTGTCGCTCGCGGGGTGCGGCGGCGGCGGGGCGCGGCCTTCGCCGACTCCGGCACCGCCGCCCGCGCCAGCACCCACACCTGTTCCTACCCCGACGCCCACTCCGACGCCGACACCGCCTTCGGGCAACTTCAATACCGCCGAAACGCGCCGTTCCGACGGCGTCAATTTTCACGGGGCAATTACTGCCTATCAGGCGGGAGCGACGGGGCAGGGGATTCTCGCCGGAGTGATCGACGACGGGATCGACGAGGACAGTCCCGAATTCACGGGGCGCATCTCGTCGATGTCGGCCGACGTTGCCGGCTCGCGCGGCATCAATGCCGAAGGGACGCACGGGACGAACGTCGCGCAGGTGCTGCTGGGCGGCAAGAATGATGCGGGCACCTTCGGTATCGCATTCAACGCCAATCTGCTCGTCCTGCGCGCCGACCGGCCGGGCAGCTGCGCGACCGAAGATCCCTCGAATGACGAAAGCGGCTGCCTGTTCGGGGACAATGCCATTGCTGCGGGACTCGACCGCGCGGTCGCGGCGGATGCGCGCGTCGTCAACATCTCGCTCGGCGGCGAAGACCGTCCGGGTGCAACCTTGCGTGCCGCGGTGGCACGGGCAACCGCGGCGGGGATCGTCGTGATCCTCTCGGCTGGGAACGAGGGCGATACGACCGCGAACGGCAACGACCCGAACAACCCCGACCCCTTTGCACAGGGTATGCGCGATGCGGGGGGCGGCCTCGTGATCATCGCGGGCTCGGTCGACGAGAATGGCGCGATCTCGGGCTTCAGCAACCGTGCCGGCGGCTATCAGGGGTCCTATATCGCGGCACTCGGCGAGGGCGTGTGCTGTTCCTATGAAAATGGCGTGCTCAAGACTGAGGGCAATTTCGTCTTTGTCCTCAACGGCACCAGCTTCGCCGCGCCGCAGGTCGCCGGCGCGGTCGCGCTCCTCGCGCAGGCTTTCCCGAACCTGACCGGCCAGCAGATCGTGCAGCTACTCTATCAGTCGGCGCGTGACGCTGGCGCCGCGGGCGACGACGCGATCTATGGTCAGGGCATTCTCGACATCGCACGCGCGTTCCAGCCGCAGGGCGCGACGACGCTTGCGGGGACATCGACCGCGGTCCGGCTCGATACCGCGCTCGGTCTGCTCGGCGGGCCGATGGGCGATGCCGGCGCGAAGGGGGCAGGGGAGACGCGCGGACTTGTCACCGACAGCTTCGGCCGTGCCTTCACCGTCGACTTCGGCCAGTCGTTGCGCCCGCGTCGCCCCGACTTCAAACTTTCGGGCGCGCTCGGCGGGCTTGTCCGCCAGCAGAGCGCCGCGTCGCAGTCCACTGCAATGTCATTGCTCACCGCGCCGGGGATCGGTGACGGCGACGCGCTGGCGGGACTCTCTTTCCACGACGCCGAACGCGCCCGCACCCTCGCGGCTTCGGTGATCACGCGCCTCGACGCGAACACGCGCCTCGGCTTTTCGGCCGGGCGCGGGATCGGCGGGATGCTCGCGGGCGAGCGCGGCGAAAGCGGTCACGCGATGCTGATAGGCGACGGCGCACAGGAAGGACTCGGCTTCGCCGCCAGTCCCGGTCTTGGATCGCTTGCTCGACATAATATATCTAAAAATCAATACATTAATATTTTTGCCGAGAGCGGATGGGTCTCCGGTTCGCGCTGGGACGACGACCCCCTGCTCCGCTACCGTTCGGGCCATGATAGCCGGTACGATCGTCTCGGCGCCGCATGGGACGGCCGGTTCGGCCGGTTCCGCGCCGCGCTCGGTGCGAGCTGGTTGCGCGAATCGGCCAGTCTGCTCGGCGCGCGTCTCGGCCCCGTCTTCGGTGCAGGCGGCGCGACGAGCCTCACCGGCGATGCGAGCCTGAGCCTCGATGCCGGAAACGGGTGGAATCTTGCCGGGGCATGGCGCCAGATGTGGACCCGTCCCGACCGTGCCGGCCTCGTTGCGGGCGGCATGCTCCGGTCGAATGCCTTTTCCTTCGACGTTGCCAAGGCGAACCTCTTCCGCCCCGGCGACCACGCCACGCTGCGTTTCGCGCAGCCGCTGCGCGTCGCCCGGGGGGGCATCGATCTCGACCTTCCGGTCGCCTATGATTATGAAACCGGCGGCGCCGAATTCGGCCGTCGCACTTACAACCTCGCGCCGACCGGCCGCGAGATGGTCGTCGAGGCGAGCTACGCCTTCTCACTGTTCGGCGGAGATCTGGTTGCCAACACATGGTGGCGGCAGGACCCCGGCCACATCGCTGCGATGCCCGATGACAAGGGTGCCGCGCTTCGCTTTACGATGGGCTTCTGATCGGCTTTAACGCCCCCAGGTCCAGAACGGGGGATGCCGGTAATGAAGTCGATCTACACCCTTTCGCTCGCGCTGTTCGGCGCGGCGTTCGCGATGCCGCTTGCCGCGCAGGCGCCGGGGCGCACCGTCATCCACGCGGGCAAGCTCCTTGCCGAGCCGGGCAAGCCCGTGCGCGGGGCATCGACGATTGTCGTCGAGGGCGGCAGGATCATCAGCATCTCCGACGGATTTCAGCCGGCCGATCCCGGGGCGACGCTGATCGACCTCAAGGACAAATATGTCCTCCCCGGGCTGATCGACAGCCACGTCCATCTGACCAGCGACGCCGGCGGGCTTGCGGGTCAACTCGAGGAGATGACGCTCAGCCCGGCGGCGCAGGCTTTCAATGCCGAGGTCAACGGCATGAAGACGCTCCGCGCAGGCTTCACCACTGTCCGCAACCTCGGCGACGGCGACGGCGCCACCCTTGCGCTCCGCGATGCGATCGCGACGGGCAAGGTGCAGGGGCCACGCATCGTCGACGCCGGTAATTCGATCTCCGGCAGCGCGGGACATATGGACGGCTCGCTCGGCTATCGCGACGAACTGCGGCCTTTCTTTGCCGGCGCGGGGAACACCTGCAACGGCGCCGACGACTGCCGCCGTGCGGTGCGGCAGCAGGTCGGGCGCGGCGCCGACGTGATCAAGTTCGCCTCGACCGGCGGGGTCAACAGCCGCATCGGCGCGGGACTCGGCAAGCAGATGTTCGATGACGAGGCAAAGGCGATCGTCGACACCGCGCATATGTTCGGGAAAAAGGTCGCGGTGCACGCGCATGGCGCCGATGGCATCCGCCTCGCGCTTGAGGCCGGCGCCGATTCGATCGAGCACGGCACAATTCTCGACGAGGCGACGATCGCGGTCTGGACGAAATCGAAAGCTTATTATGTCCCGACGCTTTCGACCGTGAATGGCTACAAGGAACGCATCGCGGCGAACGCCAACGCCTATGAACCTGATGTGCTCGCAAAGATCCAGTGGCGCATCGGGATCACCGGCAAGAGCCTCGAACAGCTTGTGCCCAGGGGCGTGCGCATCGCGTTCGGTACCGACGCCGGCGTTTCGAAACACGGCCGCAACGCCGACGAGTTCGAACTGATGGTCCAGCACGGCATGACGCCGGTCGAGGCTCTCAAGGCCGCAACCGTGAACGCCGCCGACCTTCTCGGCCTGTCGGACGAGGTCGGCACCATCGCGCCGGGAAAGAGCGCCGACATCATCGCGGTCGCGAGCGATCCGGTCGCCGACGTGACCATACTCAAGAAGGTCGATTTCGTGATGGCTCGCGGGCGCGTCGTCGAATGAGGCTTTTCCTTTTCGTTCTGGGTCTGGCGCTGGGCGGCTGCACGCCGGCGCTCGCCGACGAGGCGCGGTTTCGGGCCGACATGATCGAACAGTTCCGCAAGGCCTACCCCGCGATCGAATTTTCTCCGGGACCGGAGGACCTTCAGGTGAAGACGAAAGGCGGTGATTGGGACGACGGGGTCATTAACCTCCACCGCGTCTTTCTCTTCTGCCAGAATACTTCCGTCGACGATTGTGCGACGGTGAAGGCGGAGTTTGTCGGCAAGATTGCGCAGAAACCCCCGGCGCTGACGACCGCAAGCCTGCGAATCATTGTCCGGGACCGGGGGTATATCGACTATGTCGAGGAACTCGAGGCGTCCTCCGGCCAGCGTATGGCGGTCCGCCGTCAGATCGGCGAGGATCTCTTTGCACTGTTGGCGAGTGATTCGGCCAACACGATAGCAATGGTCGGCGACAAGGGGTTGTCGGAACTCGGCCTTTCCGAAGGCGACGCATGGCAGCAGGCGTGGCGTCAGACGCAAGCGATATTGCCTGCGATTCCGGAGCCCGAAAAGTTTCGCAGTCAGGCGATGGCGTTCGAGAGCGAAGAATATCTCGCCAGCCTGGCCGCCGATCTGGAAGCATGGGAAAAGGTGGCGGCGGTTGCCGGTCCCGACCTTATGATGACGGTCGTTTCCGATCAGTTCGTCTTTGTCGGTCCGATGGCGGATGGCGCGAACCTCGCGGCATTCCGCAAGTCGGTAGAAGAGGATTGCGCGGCGCAGCAGCGCTGCGTGTCGCCGAACGTCTATCGCTTTCGCGATGGTCGCTGGGTGATCGCGCGCTAGGCAAGCGCGGTACGAAGATCGAGCCACCGCGCGAGCTTCGCCTCGAAGCCGATCGTATGTGCGGCGCTGCTCGATGGCAGGTCGACGACCGCGATATCTTCGAGGGGCGGCAACTGCTTGTGCCCGATTGCCGCGGCCTTGCCGCCGTTGAACGCGATCATGCGAAGGCGGGGCAGGGTGGCGATCAAGGCGGCAAGGTCGTGCGCCTCGGCTTCACGGATATGCGCATCGCTGCTCGTGTGCCGCTCGGCGGTCCGGATCACGTCCCACAGGCCGACCTTCGCTTCCTGCAATGCAGCCAGCCGGCCATCATAGGGTATGGCCGCGAGCGGACGATTCACGACCGCGCCGAGCAGTCGCCAGAACTGGTTCGTCGGATGCGCATAATATTGCCCTTCGACGAGCGAACGTGCGCCGGGCAGGCTGCCGAGGATCAGCAGCCGCGTATCGGGCGCGACGTGGGGCGCGAAGCTGGCGTGACGGACGGCGGCCATGCGTGACCGATAGCCCGGCCGTCCCGGCGCAACAATATTGCCAGCCCCTTGACCGGAGAGGGAATCGGGTCTAGGGGCGCGCTCGACCGAAAAGGGCGGTTTGCTGCCTCTTTCAGTTACAACAGCGCTTGAACATTGCTGGCGCGGATGGAGCCTCCGGAAGATCAGTCCGATCTGCCGGGGTCTTTTGCTGTTATCAGGTCGGCCGTTTTTCGTCCTTTTCGGGGGATTTCGGCCGGAGCTTCATCCACCGCGGCACAGTAACCGTTCGCTCCGATGGGCGGACATTTAAAGGTGAAGCATTCATGCCCACGATCAACCAGCTGGTCCGCAAGGGCCGGACTCCCCAGAAGGTGAAGTCCAAGGTCCCGGCGATGGACGCGAACCCGCAGAAGCGCGGCGTTTGCACCCGTGTCTATACGACGACCCCGAAAAAGCCGAACTCGGCGCTCCGCAAGGTTGCGAAGGTCCGCCTGACCAACCAGCGCGAAGTCATCACCTACATCCCCGGCGAAGGCCACAACCTCCAGGAACACAGCGTTGTGCTGATCCGCGGCGGCCGTGTGCGCGACCTTCCCGGTGTGCGTTACCACGTCCTGCGCGGCGTGCTCGATACGCAGGGTGTGAAGGACCGCAAGCAGAGCCGTTCGAAGTACGGCGCGAAGCGTCCGAAGTAAGGACCGCTTTTTCGGCTTTTGATCATCCCGCTGCGCACCGCGCCGGGATGCTGTTGTAAAAGGAATTACCTATGGCTCGTCGTCGTCGTCCTGAACGCCGCGAAATCCTACCCGATCCCCGTTTCGGGGATGTCGTGCTGTCGAAGTTCATGAACAGTGTCATGCTGGACGGGAAGAAGTCCGTCGCCGAAAGCATCGTCTACGGTGCGCTGGAGTCGGTCGAAGCCCGCGCCAAGAAGGAACCGCTCGGCGTGTTCCACGAAGCGCTCGCGAACATCCGCCCGAACATCGAAGTCCGCAGCCGCCGCGTCGGCGGTGCGACCTATCAGGTTCCCGTCGAAGTCCGTCCGGACCGTGCGCAGGCGCTCGCGATCCGCTGGCTGATCACCGCGGCCCGCAACCGCAGCGAAACCACGATGGCCGCACGTCTGTCGGGCGAACTGCTCGACGCGTCGAACAACCGTGGCAATGCGGTCAAGAAGCGCGAAGACACGCACCGCATGGCGGAAGCGAACCGCGCCTTCTCGCACTACCGCTGGTAATTGCGGCGACGCTCCCCGCGTTACGGGGGCGTCTCGCAATCGCAACAAAACTTCCTATATCGGGGGCGGCTCCCAAGGCCTCCCCCAAAAACCAAGGAAAAGATCATGGCACGCAGCCATCCGCTCGAACGCTATCGCAATTTCGGTATCATGGCGCACATCGACGCCGGCAAGACCACGACGACCGAGCGCATTCTCTATTACACCGGCAAGTCCTACAAGATCGGCGAAGTCCACGACGGCGCCGCGACGATGGACTGGATGGAGCAGGAACAGGAACGCGGCATCACGATCACGTCGGCTGCCACCACCTGCCTGTGGAAGGCCGATGAAGGTCAGGGTCCGGAACACCGCCTGAACATCATCGACACCCCCGGCCACGTCGACTTCACGATCGAAGTCGAGCGCAGCTTGCGCGTCCTCGACGGCGCGGTCGCCGCGTTCGACGGCGTTGCCGGCGTCGAGCCGCAGTCCGAAACCGTGTGGCGTCAGGCCGACAAGTATCGCGTGCCGCGCATGTGCTTCATCAACAAGCTCGATCGCACCGGCGCGAACTTCTATTATTGCGTCCAGACGATCATCGATCGCCTGGGTGCGGTTCCGGCCGTCCTGTATCTGCCCATCGGCGCGGAATCGGACTTCAAGGGCCTCGTCGACCTCGTCAACGAACGCGCGATCATCTGGAAGGATGAGAGCCTGGGCGCCGAATTCTTCTATGAAGAGATCCCCGCCGACCTCGTCGACAAGGCTGCCGAATATCGCGAAAAGCTCGTCGAACTCGCCGTCGAACAGGACGACGATGCGATGGAAGCCTATCTCGAAGGCACGCTGCCCGACGTCGCGACGCTGAAGGCGCTGATCCGCAAGGGCACGCTCGGCCAGGCGTTCGTTCCGGTCCTTTGCGGCTCGGCGTTCAAGAACAAGGGCGTCCAGACGCTGCTCGACGCGGTCGTCGACTATCTGCCTTCGCCGCTCGACATCGAAGACGTTCAGGGCATCAACCCCGACACGAACGAACCCGATTCGCGCGCGACCGCCGACGATGCGCCGCTGTCGATGCTCGCGTTCAAGATCATGAACGACCCGTTCGTCGGTTCGCTCACCTTCGCCCGCATCTATTCGGGCACCCTGACCAAGGGCAGCTATCTGAACTCGGTCAAGGACAAGAAGGAAAAGATCGGCCGTATGCTCCTGATGCACGCCAACTCGCGTGAGGACATCGAGGAAGCGTTCGCGGGCGACATCGTCGCGCTTGCCGGCCTCAAGGAAACCACCACCGGGGACACGCTCTGCGCCAACAACGCGCCGATCATCCTCGAGCGGATGGAATTCCCCGAGCCGGTCATCGAGCTGTCGGTGGAACCGAAGACCAAGGCCGACCAGGAAAAGATGGGCATCGCGCTCAATCGCCTCGCCGCCGAGGATCCCTCGTTCCGCGTGTCGACCGACCATGAATCGGGCCAGACGATCATCAAGGGTATGGGCGAGCTTCACCTCGACATCCTCGTCGATCGCATGAAGCGCGAGTTCAAGGTCGAAGCGAACGTCGGTGCGCCGCAGGTGGCGTACCGCGAATCGCTCGCGCGTGCCGTGGACGTCGACTACACCCACAAGAAGCAGTCGGGCGGCTCGGGCCAGTTCGGCCGCGTCAAGGTCAGCGTCGCCCCCGGCGAACGCGGATCGGGCATCACCTTCATCGACGAGATCAAGGGCGGCAACATTCCGCGCGAATATATCCCGTCGGTCGAAAAGGGCATGCGCGAGAGCGCCGAGAACGGCCACATGATCGGCTTCCCGATCATCGACTTCGAAATCAAGCTGACGGACGGCGCGTACCACGACGTCGACTCGTCGGCGCTGGCTTTCGAAATCGCGGGCCGTGCGGCGATGCGCGAAGTGGCGGCCAAGGCCGGCATCAAGCTGCTCGAACCGGTGATGAAGGTCGAGGTCGTGACCCCTGAGGAGTTCATGGGCGACGTGATCGGCGATCTCAACAGCCGCCGCGGCCAGATCCAGGGCACCGACAGCCGTGGTAACGCCCAGGTGGTTGAAGCAATGGTGCCGCTTGCCAATATGTTTGGCTACGTCAACCAGCTGCGTTCGTTCACCCAGGGCCGTGCGCAATACTCGATGCAGTTCTCGCATTACGAGGAAGTGCCGAGCAACGTTGCCGAAGAAGTGAAGGCCAAGATGGCCTGATTTGGTTTGGCCGTGCGGGGGTTGCCTCGCACGGCAAGACCTACTAAGGGCGGCGCCTGATTCAGCAGGCTCGTCCGGACTGATCAACCGAAACACCTAAGAAGAAGGTTCTTAAATCATGGCTAAGGCTAAATTTGAGCGGACGAAGCCGCACTGCAACATCGGCACCATCGGTCACGTCGACCATGGCAAGACCTCGCTGACCGCAGCGATCACCAAGATCCTCGCCGAGAACGTCGCCGGCAACGCCGCCGTCGATTTCGCGAACATCGACAAGGCTCCCGAAGAGCGCGAGCGCGGCATCACCATTTCGACCGCCCACGTCGAATATGAAACCGAAGGCCGTCACTATGCGCACGTCGACTGCCCGGGCCACGCCGACTATGTGAAGAACATGATCACCGGTGCCGCCCAGATGGACGGCGCGATCCTCGTCGTGTCGGCCGCTGACGGCCCGATGCCGCAGACGAAGGAGCACATCCTGCTCGCGAAGCAGGTCGGCGTTCCCACGATGGTCGTGTTCCTCAACAAGGTCGACCAGCTGGACGATCCCGAGCTGCTCGAACTCGTCGAACTCGAAATCCGCGAAGAACTCTCGAAGCGTGACTTCGACGGCGACAATATTCCGATCATCTCGGGTTCGGCTCTCGCCGCCCTCGAAAGCCGCGACGACAACATCGGCAAGGACGCGATCCTGAAGCTGATGGCTGCCGTCGACGCGTGGATCCCGCAGCCGGAACGTCCGCTCGACAAGCCCTTCCTGATGCCGATCGAAGACGTGTTCTCGATCTCGGGTCGCGGTACGGTTGTGACCGGCCGCGTCGAAACCGGCATCGTCAAGGTTGGTGAAGAAGTCGAGATCGTCGGCATCAAGGACACCAAGAAGACGACCGTCACCGGCGTCGAAATGTTCCGCAAGCTGCTCGACCAGGGCCAGGCTGGCGACAACATCGGTGCCCTGATCCGCGGCGTCGGCCGTGAAGAAGTCGAGCGTGGCCAGGTTCTGGCGAAGCCCGGCTCGATCACGCCGCACACCGAGTTCACCTCGGAAGTGTACGTCCTGTCGAAGGACGAAGGCGGCCGTCACACGCCGTTCTTCGCGAACTATCGTCCGCAGTTCTACTTCCGCACCACGGACGTCACCGGCGAGGTCATCCTCCCCGAGGGCACCGAGATGGTCATGCCGGGCGACAACGTCCAGCTGTCGGTCAAGCTGATCGCCCCGATCGCCATGGACCCGGGTCTGCGCTTCGCAATTCGCGAAGGCGGCCGTACGGTCGGCGCAGGGGTTGTCGCGACCATCACAAAGTAATATAGGGCCGCAAGCCGCGCGATTCGGACTGATTCGCGCGGCTTGTAGCTTAAAGGTTTTTGATGGCCGGACCGGCTTCCTTGAGGGGGCCGGTACAGGCCATTTCGGCTCTTTCGCATCGTCAGACGGGATTCGACTGGATAAGTCATGGAAACGCAGAATATTCGCATTCGCCTGAAGGCCTTTGATCACCGCGTGCTCGATCAGGCCACCACCGACATTGCCGACACGGCACGTCGTACGGGCGCACTCATTCGCGGTCCGATCCCGCTGCCGACGCGCATCGAGAAATTCACCGTGAACCGCGGCCCGCACGTCGACAAGAAGTCGCGCGAGCAGTTCGAGGTGCGTACCCACAAGCGGCTGCTCGACATCGTGCAGCCCACCCCGCAGACGGTCGATGCGCTGATGAAGCTCGACCTCGCCGCGGGCGTGAACGTCGAGATCAAGCTGGCCTAAGCGCCAGCGACCCCCGCGGAAGCGGGGTCTCTATCGGCAGGACGCCCCGGCGCCTGCGTAACGATAGGGTGGATACCGCCGGTCGCCTTCCCCGGAAGGCATTTACGACCGGGCTGCGTCCCCCGTCTCGCCGCCAACCCGAGGGAAGGCGGCACCTCAGCCCGGACGGGGCGATGCATCGAAATTTCGGGCTGGGAGGGTTCCGTCGAGGCTTGCCTTGATGGGTCCCGCAAGCCGTGCGGAATGGTCCGCCCGGCCTCTGTTGAGGAGTATTGATCATGCGGACTGGCGTGATCGCGAAGAAAATGGGGATGACCCGCCTGTTTCAGGACGACGGCCGCCACGTGCCCGTCACCGTCCTGAGCCTCGAAGGCTGTCAGGTCATTTCCGTGCGCGAACAAGAACGTGACGGCTATGTCGCCGTCCAGCTCGGTGCCGGCTCGGCGAAGGCGAAGAATGTCGCCAAGCCCCAGCGTGGCGCCTTCGGCAAGGCCGAAGTCGAACCCAAGGCGAAGGTTGTCGAATTCCGCGTCGCTGACGACGCGACGCTCGATGTCGGCGCCGAACTGTCGGCCGACCATTTCGTTGCCGGCCAGATCGTCGACATCCAGGGCGTCACGCAGGGCAAGGGCTTTGCCGGTGCGATGAAGCGCTGGGGTTTCGGCGGCATGCGCGCAACCCACGGTGTTTCGATCAGCCACCGTGCCCACGGTTCGACCGGTAACCGTCAGGATCCGGGCCGCGTCTTCAAGAACAAGAAGATGGCCGGCCACATGGGTGCCCGCAACCGCACCCAGCAGAATCTGGAAATCGTCCGCACCGACGCCGAGCGCGGTCTTCTCTTCGTCAAGGGCTCGGTCCCTGGCTCGAAGGGCGGCTGGCTGCTCGTTCGCGATGCGGTGAAGCTCCCGCGCCACCCCGAGGCCCCCTATCCGGCGGGCATCAAGAGCGCGGCCAACACCAACGAAGCCCCGGCTGACGCGCCGGTCGAAACGCCGGTCGAAGAGACCGTCGTCGACACCGCGGCCACCGACGGCGCACAGGAGTCCTGATCATGAAGGTCAAGGTTCAGACCCTCGATGGCAAGGCTGGCGCCGACATCGACCTTAACGACGACGTCTTCGGCGTCGACGCCCGCGCAGACATCCTGCACCGCGTCGTCGCCTGGCAGCTCGAAAAGCGCCGCGGCCCCGCCCGCGCCGCTCGCGAGCGCAGCGACGTTGCCCGCACCGGCAAGAAGTTCGGTCGCCAGAAGGGCGGCGGTACCGCTCGTCACGGCGATCGCAAGGCGCCGATCTTCATCGGCGGTGGCAAGGCGCATGGTCCCCGGGCCCGCACCTTCGGTCACTCGCTGAACAAGAAGATCCGCGCGCTCGGCCTGAAGATGGCGCTCAGCGACAAGGCGAAGGGCGGCAAGATCGTCGTTCTCGACACGCTCGAGCTCAAGGACGCGAAGACCAAGGCGCTCGCCGGCAAGCTCGGCAAGCTCGACCTCGGCAACCGCGCCCTCTTCATCGACGGCGACGCCGTTCACGAAAGCTTCGCGATGGCTTCGGCCAACCTGATCGGCGTCGATGCGATGCCGGCGGCCGGTGCCAATGTTTATGACATTATCCGCGCCGACACGCTGGTCCTGACCCGCGCGGCTGTCGAAAAGCTGGAGGCACGTTTCAATGGCTAAGGCAAAAACTGTCGATGCGCGTCATTACGACGTCATCCTCGCTCCGGTGATCACTGAAAAGTCGACGCTGCTCAGCGAAAACAATGCCGTGGTGTTCAAGGTCGCGAACGATGCGACCAAGCCCGCGATCAAGGCCGCCGTCGAGGCGCTGTTCGATGTCAAGGTTGTCGGCGTGAACACGCTCGTCACCAAGGGCAAGACCAAGCGCTGGAAGGGCAAGCCCTACACCCGCAGCGACGTGAAGAAGGCGATCGTTCGCCTGGCCGAAGGCCAGTCGATCGACGTCACCACGGGCGTCTGATTGTAGGAAAAGGCAGAGAAAATGGCACTTAAATCCTATAATCCGACCAGCCCCGCGCAGCGCGGCCTGATCCTCGTCGACAAATCGTCGCTGTGGAAGGGCAAGCCCGTCAAGGCGCTGACCGAAGGCAAGCGCAAGACCGGTGGCCGTAACAACAAGGGCCATGTGACCTCGCGCGGTATCGCCGGCGGCCACAAGCAGAAGTACCGCTTCATCGACTTCAAGCGTCGCAAGTGGGACATGCCGGCCACCGTCGAGCGTCTGGAATATGACCCGAACCGCACGGCGTTCATCGCACTCGTCAAGTACGAAGACGGTGAGCAGACCTACATCCTGGCGCCGCAGCGTCTGGCGGTCGGCGACACTGTCGTCGCGGGCAAGAAGACCGACGTGAAGCCGGGCAATGCGATGGAACTGTCGCAGATGCCGGTCGGCACGATCGTCCACAACATCGAGATGAAGCCGGGCAAGGGCGGCCAGATCGCCCGTTCGGCCGGCACCTATGCACAGGTCGTCGGTCGTGACCGCGGTCTCGTCATCGTGCGTCTCGGTTCGGGCGAACAGCGTTACATCCGCGGCGAGTGCATGGGCACGGTCGGTGCGGTGTCGAACCCCGACAACCAGAACACCAACCTCGGCAAGGCCGGCCGCAACCGCTGGCTCGGCAAGCGTCCGCTGACTCGCGGTGTCGCGAAGAACCCGGTCGATCACCCGCACGGCGGTGGTGAAGGCCGCACCTCGGGTGGCCGTCATCCGGTTACCCCGTGGGGCAAGCCGACCAAGGGTGCCCGTACCCGTCACAACAAGTCGACCGACAAGATGATCATCCGGTCGCGTCACGCGAAGAAGAAGAGGTAAGCCATGGCTCGCTCGGTCTGGAAGGGTCCGTTCGTCGACCTTCATCTCCTCAAGAAAGCCGAATCGGCCCAGGACGGCGGCAGCTCTGCCCCGATCAAGACCTGGTCGCGTCGGTCCACCATCCTGCCGCAGTTCGTCGGGCTGACCTTCAACGTCTACAACGGCCGCAAGTTCGTGCCGGTGTCGGTCAATGAAGACATGGTCGGCATGAAGCTGGGTGAATTTGCGCCGACGCGCTTCTTCCCCGGTCACGCGGCCGACAAGAAGGGCAAACGCTAATGGGCAAGGAAAAGTCCCCCCGCCGCGTTGCCGATAACGAGGCTCTCTCGGTCGGCACGCAGATCCGCGGCTCGGCGCAGAAGCTGAACCTCGTTGCCGCGCTGATCCGCGGTCGCAAGGTCGAAGACGCGATGAACGTCCTCGCTTTCTCGAAGAAGGCGATGGCCGTCGACGTGCGCAAGGTTCTGGCCAGCGCCGTCGCCAACGCGGAAAACAACCACAATCTCGACGTTGACGCACTGGTCGTCAAGGAAGCGAGCGTGGGCAAGTCGATCTCGATGAAGCGCTGGCACGCTCGCGGCCGCGGCAAGTCGACCCGGATCGTCAAGCCCTTCAGCCGTATCCGCATCGTCGTCCGCGAACAGGAAGAAGAGGCGTAAGATGGGCCAGAAGAGCAATCCGATCGGCCTGCGCCTGCAGGTCAACCGCACCTGGGACAGCCGCTGGTTCGCCGAAGGCCAGGACTATGGCCGCATGCTGGTCGAGGATCTGAAGATCCGCCAGTATGTGTTCAAGACCCTGCCGCAGGCCGCGATCTCGAAGGTCGTGATCGAACGTCCGGCAAAGCTGTGCCGCGTGTCGATCTATGCCGCCCGTCCGGGCGTCATCATCGGCAAGAAGGGCGCGGACATCGAAAAGCTTCGCAAGAAGCTCGGTGAACTGACGGGCAGCGACGTGTCGCTGAACATCGTCGAGATCCGCAAGCCCGAAGTCGACGCCAAGCTCGTCGGCCAGGGCATCGCTGATCAGCTCGAGCGCCGCGTCGCGTTCCGTCGCGCCATGAAGCGTGCGGTTCAGTCGGCGATGCGTCTGGGCGCCGAAGGCATCCGCATCAACTGCGCCGGTCGTCTGGGCGGCGCGGAAATCGCCCGCACCGAATGGTATCGCGAAGGCCGGGTGCCGCTGCACACGCTGCGCGCCAATGTCGACTATGCCGAATCGACCGCACACACCGCCTATGGCGTGTGCGGGATCAAGGTGTGGATCTTCAAGGGCGAGATTCTCGGCCACGACCCGATGGCGACCGACCGTCTGATGCTCGATGCGCAGACGACCGGCGTCCGTCCGGCTCGTGAAGATCGCCGCTAAGGACTGCTGACATGCTGCAACCGAAAAAAACCAAGTTCCGCAAGGCGTTCAAGGGCCGCATCCACGGTCTTGCCAAGGGCGGCACCAGCCTGAACTTCGGCTCCTACGGCCTGAAGGCGATGGAACCCGAGCGCATCACCGCGCGCCAGATCGAAGCGGCCCGCCGTGCGATCAGCCGTGCGATCAAGCGTCAGGGCCGCCTCTGGATCCGCGTGTTCCCCGACGTCCCCGTGTCGTCGAAGCCCGCCGAAGTCCGCATGGGTAAGGGCAAGGGTTCGCCTGAATATTGGGCCGCCCGCGTCAAGCCCGGCCGCATCCTGTTCGAACTCGACGGCGTTCCCGGCCCCGTGGCCGCGCTGGCGTTCGAACGTGCGGCGATGAAGCTGCCGATCAAGACGAAGGTCGTTGCCCGCCTCGGCGACACCTCGCACCTGGAGGGTTGAGGGCCATGGCCAAGACCGAAGATCTGACCAAGAAGACCGACGACCAGCTTTCGGAGCAGCTCGGTGAACTGAAGCGCGAGGCGTTCAACCTCCGTTTCCAGTCCGCCACCGGCCAGCTCGAAAAGCCGTCGCGGGTCAAGGAAGTGCGCCGCACCATCGCGCGCGTCAAGACCGAGCAGACCGGGCGTTCGCGCTCGGCTGCCAAGTAAGGAGACCGACCATGCCGAAGCGCATTCTGACCGGTACGGTGGTGTCCGACAAGGGCGACAAGACCGTCGTGGTGAAAGTGGAGCGTAAGGTGAAGCACCCGCTCTACGGCAAGATCATCCGCCGTTCGAAGAAGTATCACGCCCACGATGAGGACAACGCCATCAAGGCTGGCGAAACCGTCCGCATCGAGGAAACGAAGCCGATTTCGAAGCTGAAGACCTGGAAGGTCCTCGACAAGGTCGAGGTTTCGACCAAGGCGAAGAAGGCCGACGAGATCGCGTAAGCGACCAGAGTTTCACGGAACCGCCGGGATGGCCCGGTAGGCCCAGGAAGAAGGAAATGCATCGATGATTCAGATGCAGTCACAATTGGAAGTCGCCGACAACAGCGGCGCGAAGCGCGTCCAGTGCATCAAGGTGCTGGGTGGCTCGAAGCGTCGCACCGCCGGCGTGGGCGACGTGATCGTCGTGTCGATCAAGGAAGCCCAGCCGCGCGGCAAGGTGAAGAAGGGTGACGTGCATCGCGCCGTCATCGTCCGCACCGCCAAGGACGTTCGCCGCGCCGACGGTTCGGTGATCCGTTTCGACAGCAACGCCGCCGTGCTCGTCAACAAGAACGAGGAGCCGATCGGCACCCGTATCTTCGGCCCCGTCGTCCGCGAACTGCGCGGCCGCGGCTATATGAAGATCATCAGCCTGGCGCCGGAGGTACTCTGACCATGGCGAACAAGATCAAGAAGGGTGACACCGTCGTCGTCCTGTCCGGCAAGGACAAGGGCAAGACCGGCGAAGTGACGCAGAGCCTGCCGAAAGACGGCAAGGTCGTCGTCGCTGGCGTCAACGTCATCACCCGCCACCGCAAGCCGACCCAGACCAACCCGCAGGGCGGTCTGGAGCGCAAGGAAGCGCCGCTCTTCGCGAGCAAGGTCGCTCTCGCCGATCCCAAGACCGGCAAGCCGACCCGCGTCCGCTTTGAAACCAAGGACGGCAAGAAGGTCCGCGTGGCCGTGAAGTCCGGGGAGACGATCAATGGCTGACAATTACACCCCGCGCATGCGCAAGCGCTATGACGATGTGATCGTCAAGGCGATGACCGAAAAGTTCGGTTACAAGAATGCGATGGAAGTGCCGAAGATCGAAAAGATCACGCTCAACATGGGCGTCGGCGAAGCCACGCAGGACAAGAAGAAGGTCGAAGCCGCGGCAGCCGAAATGGAGCTGATCGCCGGCCAGAAGCCCGTCGTGACCAAGGCGAAGAAGTCGATCGCACAGTTCAAGCTGCGCGAAGGCATGCCGATCGGCTGCAAGGTGACCCTGCGCCGCGAACGCATGTACGAATTCCTCGATCGCCTGATCACGATCGCAATGCCGCGCATCCGCGATTTTCGCGGCGTGTCGGCGACCAGCTTCGACGGCCGTGGCAACTATGCCATGGGTCTGAAAGAGCAGATCATCTTCCCCGAGATCAACTATGACCGCATCGACCAGGTGCGCGGCATGGACGTGATCGTCACCACCACCGCTCGCACGGACGAAGAAGCCCGCGAACTGCTCAAGCTGTTCGGCTTCCCCTTCCCGATCGAAGCGCAGGAAAAGGAAGCCGCCTGATCCTCCGGGACCAGGCAGGCTCTTTCAAGAAGGAAAGAGAACTTAAGTCATGGCGAAACTGAGTTCGATGAACAAGAACGAGCGTCGCAAGCAGCTGGTGAAGAAGTACGCCGGCCGTTATGCGAAGCTGAAGGCGATTGCGGCGGACACGTCGCTCGACGATGGCGAGCGTCTGATCGCGCGCCTCAAGATGGCGGAAATTCCGCGCAACGGTAACCCGACCCGCATCCGTAACCGGTGCGAGCTGACCGGGCGCCCCCGCGCTTATTATCGCAAATTCCGGCTGTGCCGTATCCAGCTCCGCGATCTGGCCAACAAGGGCCTGATCCCCGGTGTTGTGAAGTCGAGCTGGTAAGGGACTGACAAGATGGCAATGACCGATCCCCTGGGTGATATGCTCACCCGCATCCGCAACGGCCAGACGGCGAAGAAGGACAGCGTCCTGACGCCGGCTTCGACGCTGCGCGTCCGCGTTCTCGATGTGCTCCAGCGCGAAGGCTATATCCGTGGCTACAGCGAAGAAGCGCTTGGCTCGAAGGGCCAGCACAAGGGCATCCGCATCGAGCTGAAATATTTCGAAGGCCAGCCGGCGATCCGCCACGTGGCCCGCGTCTCGAAGCCGGGCCGCCGCGTCTATTCGGGCTCGAAAGAGCTGCCGATCGTGCGCAACGGCCTGGGCATCACCATCGTGTCGACCCCGCGCGGCGTTCTTTCGGACGCCGAAGCCCGCGAGCATAATGTCGGCGGCGAAGTGCTGGCGGAGGTGTTCTGATGTCGCGCATTGGTAAAAAGGCAGTAGCGATCCCGGGCGGCGTCACCGCCGCGATCGACGGCGGCCAGCTGTCGGTCAAGGGTCCGAAGGGCACGCTGGCGATGCCGCTGTCCGACAACATCAAGTATGAAGTCGGCGAAGGCAGTATCTCGGTTCAGCCCGCGAACGACAGCCGCGAAGCACGCGCCTTCTGGGGCATGCAGCGCACGCTGGTCCAGAACCTGATCACCGGCGTGACCGAAGGCTTCACCAAGGTCCTCGAAATCACCGGTGTCGGCTATCGCGCCAACTCGCAGGGCAAGACGCTGAAGCTGCAGCTCGGCTACAGCCACGATGTCGATTTCGCGGTGCCCGAAGGCATCGAGATCAAGACGCCGGATAACACGACGATCGAGATCAGCGGTATCGACAAGCAGAAGGTCGGCCAAGTCGCGGCGGAAATCCGCCGTTGGCGTAAGCCCGAACCCTATAAGGGCAAGGGCATCAAGTATCGCGGCGAGTACATCTTCCGCAAAGAAGGCAAGAAGAAGTAAGCCATGGCACATCTTACCACTTTCCAAAAACGTCGCCAGCGCGTCCGTACCGCGCTCCGTCAGCGCGCCGCCGGACGTCCGCGTCTTTCGGTGCACCGCTCGGGCCGTCACATCTATGCGCAGCTCATCGATGACGCCGCCGGCAAGACGCTGGCCGCTGCTTCGACGCTCGACAAGGATGTCCGCGGCAAGACCGGCGCGACCGCCTCGGCCGCTGCCGATGTCGGCACGCGCCTCGCGGCTGCCGCCAAGAAGGCGGGCGTGACGCAGGTCGTGTTCGATCGCGGCGGCTTCCTGTTCCACGGGCGCATCAAGGCGCTGGCCGACGCGGCTCGCGAAGGCGGATTGGAGTTCTGATTATGGCTGACGAAGTACAGAACGTCGAAGGCGCTGTCGAAGCGACCGAAAACACCGGCGCTCCCCGCCGTGGCCGTGGCGGCCGCGACGGTGGTCGTGGTGGTCGTGAAGGTGGCCGCGGCCGCCGTGACGATCGTCGCCCGCGCGACGAAGAGGGCGGCGAAGAGCTGATCGAAAAGCTGGTCCACATCAACCGCGTCTCGAAGACCGTGAAGGGCGGCAAGCGCTTCGGTTTCGCCGCGCTCGTCGTCGTCGGCGACGGCAAGGGCCGCGCCGGTTTCGGTCATGGCAAGGCGCGCGAAGTGCCCGAAGCCATTTCGAAGGCGACCGCTGCGGCGAAGAAGGCGATGATCCGCGTTCCGCTGCGCGACGGTCGCACGCTGCACCATGACGGCCGCGGTCACTTCGGTGCCGGCAACGTCACGCTGCGTTCGGCCCCCGCGGGTACCGGCATCATCGCCGGCGGTCCGATGCGCGCCGTGTTCGAATCGCTGGGCGTTGCCGATGTGGTGACCAAGTCGGTCGGCACCTCGAACCCCTACAACATGATCCGTGCGACTTTCGAAGCGCTCGGTGAACAGACCAGCCCGAAGTCGGTCGCGCAGCGTCGCGGCAAGAAGGTTTCGGACCTGATCAAGCGTGGCGGTGCGTCCGACCGCGCAGCCGAGGCCGAAGCCGCGGCGGTGACGGAGTAAGACAATGGCCGACAAGAAGATCAAGATCCGCCAGATCGGCTCGCCGATCCGTCGTCCGAAAGGCCAGCGCGCCATCCTGACCGGCCTCGGCCTGGGCAAGATGCACCGTGAGGTCGAACTGGTCGACACCCCGGAAGTGCGCGGCATGATCCGCAAGCTTCCGCACATGGTGGAAGTCATCGAGGGCTAAACGCCAGTGAAGCTCTATCGCCTGCTGACCGGTCCCGACGACGCTGCCTTTTGTGCCCGCGTCGAGGGACTGCTCAACCGGGGGTGGCAGCTTCACGGCAGCCCGTCGATTACCAGTGTCGATGGCCGGGGCTATGTCGCCCAGGCCATCGTGATGGAAAAGGCCGGGCCCTATCCCGGCTTTCAACCGTCGAGTGAAATCGAACCGGACTGAAATCTCTCGGTCCCAGCGCGACAACAGCGAAAGCGAGTGCAACCATGACTATCAAGCTCAACGAACTTCGTGACAACAACGGTGCCCGCAAGGGCCGCATGCGCGTCGGACGCGGCATCGGCTCGGGCAAGGGCAAGACTGCCGGCCGCGGCCAGAAGGGCCAAAAAGCCCGCAGCGGCGTCGCGATCAACGGCTTCGAGGGTGGCCAGATGCCGCTCCACATGCGCATCCCGAAGCGCGGCTTCAACAATATCTTCGGCAAGGATTTCGCGATCGTGAACCTGGGCCAGATCCAGAAGCTGGTCGACGAGAAGAAGCTCGACGCCAAGAAGACCGTCGATCACGCCGCGCTCAAGGCCGCCGGCGTTGCCCGCGGCGGCAAGGACGGCGTCCGCCTCCTCGCCAAGGGCGAACTCACCGCCAAGCTGACCTTCGCGGTCGCCGGCGCGTCGAAGGGCGCGATCGAGGCGGTCGAAAAGGCCGGCGGCAAGGTCGAGCTTCCCGAAGTCAAGGAAGTGGCGCCCGAAGGCAAGAAGGCCCAGCGCCGCGCCAAGGCGAAGGCCGAGTAAGACTTTGCGAAGGGGCGGTTCGAAAGGACCGCCCCTCGTTACATGACGAGACTCCAGTTTCCGTTCGATACGAACGGATGATGCAGCCGGTATCGACGAGCTGCGTCGCAAAATAGGCCTTTCCCCTTGCGCTTCGTGACCTCCGAACGCACATAGGCGCCGGGTCGCGGGGGGCGCGGTCCGGAATATCCGAGGAAATTACCCATGGCCTCTCGCGCCGACCAGCTTGCTTCCAACCTGAACTTTTCAAAGTTCGGCCAGGCGACCGAACTCAAGAACCGCATCTGGTTCACGATCGGCGCGCTGATCGTCTTCCGCTTCCTGTCTTTCGTGCCGCTGCCGGGGGTCGATCCCGTCGCGCTGGCACGCGCATACAGCCAAGCGGCGTCGGGCGGCGTCCTCGATATCTTCAACACTTTCTCGGGCGGCAGCCTCGAGCGCCTCAGCATCATCGCGCTCGGCGTCATGCCCTATATCACGGCGTCGATCGTCGTTCAGCTCGCGTCGGCGCTTGCGCCGAGCCTGGCCGCGCTCAAGAAAGAGGGCGAGAGCGGGCGCAAGAAGCTCAACCAGTACACGCGCTACGGCACGGTCTTCCTGACCGCGATCCAGGCCTATTTCCTTGCCGTCACCGCCGAGGCATCGACCGGCGCACAGGGCATCACCGTCGTTCTCGATCCGGGGATGATGTTCCGCATCACCGCGATGATCAGCATCGTCGGCGGTACGCTGTTCCTGATGTGGCTCGGCGAGCAGATCACCAGCCGCGGTATCGGTAACGGCGTGTCGCTGATCATCATGGCGGGGATTCTCGCGCAGCTTCCGCGCAGCTTTGCGCAGATGTTCACGCAGGTTCGCGAAGGTTCGATGAACGGCGGCACGATCGTCGCCGTTGTCGTCGGCGCGGTCGTCGTCATCGCCTTCATCAGCTTCATGGAGCGTGCGCAACGCCGCGTCCTTGTCCAGTATCCAAAGCGGGCGACGCAACGCGGCGTGATGCAGGCCGACCGCAGCCACCTGCCGCTCAAGGTCAACACCGCCGGCGTCATCCCGCCGATCTTCGCCTCGTCACTGCTGCTGATGCCGCTGACGATCACGAACTTCATGGGCAAGAATGTGAAGACCGATACGGCGTGGGGCGACTTCCTGCAGTCGCTCAACCAGTATCTCGCGCACGGCCAGCCGCTCTATATGGCGCTCTATGCGCTCGGCATCGTCTTCTTCTGCTTCTTCTACGTCGCGGTCGTCTTCAACCCCGAGGAAACCGCCGACAATCTGAAGCGGCAGAACGGGTTCATCCCGGGCATCCGCCCCGGCAAGAACACCGCCGCCTATCTGGATTTCGTGCTGACGCGCATCACCGTTATCGGTGCGGCGTACCTCGCGGCGATCTGTCTCATCCCCGAATATTTCATCGCGGGATCGGGTCTGCCGTTCCAGCTCGGCGGCACCAGCCTGCTGATCATCGTGAACGTCACGATCGACACGATCAGCCAGATCCAGAGCCACATGCTCGCGCATCAATATGGCGACCTTATCAAGAAGGCGAAATTGAAAGGCGGCGTTGCGCGGCGCTAAGGCGCCCGCTACGGCAACTGCGCAACGGCAGAGGCAACAGGGGCTTCCATGACGCTGAACATCATTTTGCTTGGTCCGCCGGGAGCGGGCAAGGGTACGCAGGCTTCACGGCTCGAAAGCGAGCATGGCATGGTCCAGCTTTCGACCGGCGACATGCTGCGCGCCGCGGTCAAGGCGGGGACGCCGATCGGCCTCCAGGCGAAAGCGGTGATGGACGCGGGCGAGCTCGTCTCGGACGAGATCGTCTCGGGCCTGATCGGCGAGCGGCTCGACGAACTCGGCAACGACACCTCGGTGATCTTCGACGGCTATCCGCGCACCGCCGCGCAGGCCGATGCCCTCGACAAGATCCTCTCGGACCGCGGCCGCAAGCTCGACCATGTCATCGAACTGGTGGTCGAGGAGGACGCGCTCGTCGACCGTATCACCGGCCGCTTCAGCTGCGCCAAGTGCGGCGAGGGCTATCACGACCGTTACAAGCTGCCCAAGGTCGCCGACACGTGCGACGTCTGTGGCAGCCGCGAATTCAAGCGCCGTCCCGATGACAATGAGGAAACGGTGCGGACGCGTATGGCGGAATATCGTGCCAAGACCGCACCGATCCTGCCGATCTACGAAGCGCGCGGGATCGTCGGCAAGGTCGACGGGATGGCCGACATCGATCACGTCAACAGCGCGATCGAGGCCATTCTCGGCAGCTAGCCAGCCCTTCCGCTGCCGTCTATGAAGACGGCAAAGGGGATGGGTATGCATATCGGATCATGTTTCGCTGCCGCGCTGGTTTCGGGCGCGGTGCTCGCTGCCGCGCCGGCGCAGGCGAAGGTCATCGACCAGAGCGACATCGGCTTCACCGTGGCGCATACCGCGCAGGTTGCGGCTTCGCCCGAAGACGTCTGGAAGATGCTCCGCCTGCCCGACAAATGGTGGTCGAAAGAGCATAGCTGGTCGGGCGACGCGGCGAACTTCTGGCTCGATTCGCAGGCGGGCGGCTGCTTTTGCGAGAAATTGCCTGGAGAAGCGGGCGGCGCGATGGGCAGCGTCCAGCACGCGCGGATCATCTTCGCCAAGCCGAACGAGATGATGCGCCTGTCGGGCGCTTTCGGTCCGCTGCAAGGGGAGGCTGTCACCGGCACGCTGACGATCCAGATCAAGCCGACCGCGACGGGCAGCGCGATCCGCTTCGACTATGTTGTCGGCGGCTATATGCGCTTCAAGGTTGCCGATGTTGCGCCCGCGGTCGACAAGGTGCTCGGTGAACAGCTGGTCGGGCTTGCAAAGGCCCTCGGCGGTTCGCTGCCGGTCGCGACCGGCGACGATGCGAAGGAAGAAGCGCCCGGCAAGGAAGACTCCGGCCTCGACGCAGCCGTCGCCGACTTGCCCAAGGATGAAGGCGAAGACTAGGCTTCGGGCTTTCCACGCAATTTCGCGAGCGCCGCAAACGGCCCCGCCTGCTCTTCGCTGAGCACGCCATTCTCCGCAAGAATACGGTCGGCGTCGGGATGGCGCGGGAAGGGATCGAGCGCGAGCGACAGTGTCTGCACCGCCACTTCGCCGATATCGATGCGCTCGTCTTCGAGCGGCAGGATATCGCAGTCGGCGTCGCTGATCTCGATTTCCTCGTCTTCGCTCGCTACGGGCCCTGCCTCGCGTAGAAAGCGAAGATCGAAGGGTTCGTCCAGCCTGGCACGAACCGGCAGATCGGTCGCCGCGCAGCTTTGCACAAGATCGGCCTTGATCATTCCCTTGGCAGCGATCCCGCCCGCGACAGCGCGGACGTCGGCGGTCACAACAAGGCGATCGAGTGCCACCAGACCCAGCCGCGCCGCAATCGCGGCGCGAGCAGCCTCATCGGCGTCGAGCGCAACGGCCCGGCCTTGCGCCGCTTCGGCCACGGTGACGAGGCAGGAGAATTCGGGCGCGGTCATGCGCTTCCGTCCGGCAGCCGATCGGCAACGGCGAGCGCTTCGACCGGAATAGCGGAAAGGCCGGCGCGCAGCGACGCCACCCCGGCCATGACATGCGCAAGCCCTGCTTCGGGCGCGTCCTTGCCGCGCCATAGATTCCGGACGAGCGCGGCCTTCAGCTCTTCGGACCCGTCGGAGGCGCGATAGGCGCCAAGCCGGCCGCCCAGCGCGCCGACCATCCTGCCGATCTGTTTGCCGACGACCATGTCGCCGAAACCGATCTGGCGCATCTGCCCGTCCATATCGTCGACGAACAATTCGGTCAGCCGGACGCCGGCAACCGCCTGCGCGGGATCTTCGTCGATCCGGTGCAGCACAAGCGCGAGGATCAGGCTGATCATGTCGAAACGCCCGTCGAGTGTGTCGGGAACGCCGCCCTCGCTGTACCAGTGCGGCGCGCGTGCGGTTGCGATCACGGCGTTCCAGAGCGGCCGCTGTGCTTCGCGCGGATCGGGTTCGGAACCAAAGAGTTTGCGGAACGAAGAAAACATGCCGATTCGCTTAGGCCGAATCACGCTACCGGAAAAGAGGCCTGAGTCAGCTTGGCGCAAGCTTTGCGGCGGCATAAGCCGCTTGTGCGCGCCGTCCGCTTGCGGTTAAGAGGCGCGATTGCCAGCGCCCGGGCACAGCGGCGCAACGGAGACCTATTCATGCCGACCCAGAACCTCAAGCTTCCCGCCCGCCCGGTGCGCCTGATCGTCGCCGGACTGGCGCTCGCGCTGACCGCCAGCGGCTGCGCGCAGCTGAAAGGGCGGCAGGGCTATGTCGTCGATCCCGTCCTGACCGAAGCGGTCACGCCGGGCGTCGACAACCGCGAATCGGTCGAAAAGACGCTCGGTCGCCCGACCTTCGTCGGCCAGTTCAGCGACAATGAATATTATTATGTATCGCGCGAGACCCGGCAGCTCGCTTTCGCCAAGCCGCACCCGGTCGCGCAGCAGGTTCTGCGCGTACGGTTCGATCCTGCCGGCAATGTCGTCGCGGTCGACAAGACCGGGCTGGAGCTTGTCAGCAAGATCAGCCCCGAAGGCGACAAGACGCCGACGCTCGGCCGTCACCGCAGCTTCTTCGAGGATATCTTCGGCAATATCGGCGCGGTCGGCGCACCGGGTGCCGGGGCTCCGTCGGGACAATAAGCCCGCACTTTCCGGGATAAAGGAAGCGGCGGCGCCCACAGGCGACCGCCGCTTTTCTTATTATTGCGCAATCCCGCCGGCGGCGAGCACCGCCAGAGTCACCAGATCGGACGCGGGCGAGGCCATCGTCGCGACCTGCACCGGCTTTTCCATCCCGACCAGCATCGGACCGATGACGGCGCCGCCGCCCAGTTCGCGCAGCAGCTTTGCCGAAAGGTTCGCCGACTGCAGCCCCGGCATGACCAGCACGTTTGCCGGACCCGACAGGCGGCAGAAGGGGTAATTCTTCATCAGGCGCGGATTGAGCGCGACGTCGGGTGCCATCTCGCCTTCATATTCGAAGCCCGGATTGCGTTCGTCGAGGATGCACACGGCGTCGCGGATATTGCCCAGCCACTCGCCCGACGGATTGCCGAAGGTCGAATAGGACAGGAAGGCGACGCGCGGTTCGTGGCCCATGCGGCGCGCGACCTGTGCCGTGCGCTCGGCGATATCGGCCAGCATTTCGGCCGAAGGACGCTCGTTCACCGTCGTATCCGACATGAAGATCGTGTGATGCTGCCCGACGAGGACGTGGATGCCGAACGGCGTCTTGCCCTCGGCATGGTCGATCACGCGGCGCACTTCGCGCATCGACTGCGAATAGGTGCGTGTCGTGCCGGTGATCATCGCGTCGGCGAGGCCGAGCTTCAGCAGCAGCGACCCGAAGATGTTGCGATCGCGATTGACCATGCGTTCGACATCGCGGCGCAGATAGCCGCGGCGCTGGAGCCGCTCGTAGAGAATCTCGACCATCTCGGGCACGTGCGGCGAATTGACGCTGTTGTGGACCTCGAAGCTTTCGGCGTCGGGAACGCCCATCGCGCGCAGCTTGTCGTGCAGCCCCTCGCGCCCGACGAGCACCGGAATGCCATAGCCGCCGTCGCGGAACTGGATCGCGGCGCGCAGCACCACTTCTTCCTCGCCCTCGGCAAAAACGACCCGCTTTGGATTGGCGCGCGCCGCTTCATAGGCGAGCGTCAGTACCGAGGTCGTCGGGTTGAGCCGGGCGCGGAGGCGATTGCGATACTCCTCCAGATCCTCGATCGGCTGCTGCGCGACGCCGGTGTCCATCGCCGCTTTCGCGACCGCGGCGGGGACGATCTCCATCAGCCGCGGATCGAAGGGCGAGGGGATGATATATTCGGGGCCGAAGCTCGATGCGCGGCCGCCATAGGCCGCCGCGACTTCCTCGGGCACCTGCTGGCGCGCGAGGTCGGCGATCGCATAGGCTGCGGCGATCTTCATCTCCTCGTTGATTGCGGTTGCGCGCACGTCGAGCGCACCGCGGAAGATGAAGGGGAAACAGAGGACGTTGTTGACCTGGTTCGGATAGTCCGAGCGCCCGGTCGCAATGATCGCGTCGGGGCGAGCGGCGCGCGCATCCGGCGGGGAAATTTCGGGATCGGGGTTCGCCATCGCGAAAATGATCGGCGCGGGCGCCATATCCTTGACCATCTCGGGCTTCAGCGCGCCCGCGGCCGACAGGCCGAGGAAGACGTCGGCGCCGATCAGCGCCTCGGTCAGGTCGCGCGCTTCGGTCGGCACCGCGTGCGCCGACTTCCATTGGTCCATGCCCTCGGTGCGGCCCTGATAGATCGTGCCTTTGCGGTCGCACATGATGACATTCTCGTGCCGCACGCCCATCGACTTGATGAGCGAGGTACAGGCGATCGCCGCCGCGCCGGCCCCGTTGACGACGACCTTCACCGTCGACAGGTCGCGCCCGGTCAGGTGACAGGCGTTGATCAGCCCGGCGGCGGTGATGATCGCGGTGCCATGCTGGTCGTCATGGAACACCGGGATGTTCATCTTCTCTTTGAGCGCCGCTTCGATGATGAAGCAGTTCGGTGCCGCGATATCCTCGAGGTTGATGCCGCCGAAGCTCGGTTCGAGCAGTTCGACCGCTTCGATGAAGCGCTGCGGATCTTCGGTTGCGACCTCGAGGTCGATCGAATCGACGTCGGCGAAGCGCTTGAACAGGACCGCCTTGCCCTCCATCACCGGCTTCGAGGCCAGCGCGCCGAGGTTTCCGAGACCGAGGATCGCCGTGCCGTTCGAGATGACCGCGACCAGATTGCCCTTGGCGGTATAGTCATAGGCCGTGGCGGGATCTTCGGCGATCGCCTTCACGGGCACCGCGACGCCGGGCGAGTAAGCGAGGCTCAGGTCGCGCTGCGTCGCCATCGGCTTCGACGCGACGATCTCGATTTTTCCGGGCCGGCCGTATGAATGGTAGAGCAGCGCCTCGCGGTCCGAAAACTGCACCTTGCTATCGCTGGCCATAATGATCCCCTTTATTGATTCCAGACCGCGCGCCCAGTTCCCAATCCCCTAGCGTCACTCGGGCCGATTGTAACCGCCAATGTTTCAGTCCTGTGCCTTGCCTTGGCGCGACCATCGACTAAGCAGGGTCCGATGTCCGCAACCGCCCGCACCGCCGCCAACAGCAATGCCGCGCCCGCCGCCACGCCGATGATGGCGCAATATTGGGCGCTGAAGGCGAATGCCGGCGATTGCCTGCTCTTTTACCGCATGGGCGATTTCTTCGAGCTGTTCTTCGACGATGCGAAGGCGGCGGCCTCTACCCTCGACATCGCGCTCACCTCGCGCGGCGAGCATGGCGGCGAGCCGGTGCCGATGTGCGGCGTACCCGTCCATTCGGCCGAATCCTATCTCGCGCGGCTGATCAAGGCGGGGCACCGCGTCGCGATCGCCGAACAGGTCGAAACCCCCGCCGAGGCAAAGGCTCGCGGCGGATCGAAGGCCCTGGTTGCACGCGCAATCGTCCGCTTCGTTACGGCTGGCACGCTGACCGAGGAGGCCTTGCTCGAAGGCCGCAGCGCGAACCGCCTCGCCGCGCTCGCGCAGGTCGGCAGCGAGGGCGATGTCGCGATCGCCGCCGCCGATATTTCGACCGGCCGCTTCGAGGTCGTCGCGGTGCGACCCGAACAGGTCGATGCCGAACTCGCGCGACTCGCGCCGTCCGAGCTGCTGGTCAGTGAAAATGCCGACGATATGCCCGAATGGGTCGCGCGCCAGCTCGTCCGCCGCCCGCAGGCCGATTTTTCGAGCACAGCGGCGCAAAAGCGCCTCGAAACCTTCTTCGGCGTCCAGACGCTCGATGGCTTCGGCCAGTTCGGCCGCGGCGAGCTTGCCGCGATGGGCGCGCTCGTCGCCTATCTCGACCATGTCGCGACCGGCCAGCCGATCTTCCTGCAGCCGCCGCTGCGGCATCAGGCGTCGGGGCGCATGGCGATCGACGCCGCGACGCGCGAAAGCCTCGAACTCGTCCGCACGATGGCGGGCGTGCGCGAGGGCAGCCTTCTCGGCACGATCGACCGCACCGTCACCGCCGCCGGCGCGCGCTTGCTCGCCGACGATCTTGCGAGCCCGCTGACCGACAAGGCCGCGATCCTCGACCGGCTCGATCTCGTCGATGGCCTCGCGCGCGACGCGCTGTGGCGCGGCGATCTTCGCGCTGCCCTGCGCGCACTCCCCGACGCCGGGCGTGCCCTCGGCCGCCTCGTCGCGGGGCGCGGCGGCCCGCGCGACCTTGCCCAGCTGCGCGATGCGCTCGGCGGCGCTCGCCTGCTCCGCGAACGCCTCGCGCGCCGTCCCGACCTGCCGCCGTTGCTCGCGCGCCTGCTCCCCGGCCTCGACGGCCATGGCGCGCTCGTCGACGAGCTGACCCGCGCGCTGATCGAGACCCCGCCGGTCGACGCCGCGCAGGGCGGCTATGTCGCCGAGGGCTATGACCATGCGCTCGATGCGCTGCGCGAAACCGCGCGCGACGGGCGCAAGGCGATCGCGTCGCTGGAGGCGCAATATCGCGACCGTACCGGCATCGCCTCGCTCAAGATCCGCCACAATGGCGTCCTCGGCTATCATGTCGAGGTGCCCGCGAAGCACGCCGACGCGCTGATGGCCCCCGAATCGGGCTTCACGCATCGCCAGACGCTTGCGGGCGTCGTGCGTTTCAACTCGTCGGACCTGCACGAGGCCGCGGGCCGCGTCACGCAGGCGGGCGTCCACGCGATCGCCGCCGAAGCCGCGCATCTCGAAGCGCTGACCGACGCGGCGGTATCGCGCCGCGAGGCGATCGCCGCGAGCTGCGACGTGCTTGCGCGCATCGATGTCGCCGCGGCGCTCGCCGACCATGCGATGAGCCACAACTGGTGCCGCCCCGACCTCGCCGACACCCCTTGCCTCGACGTGACCGGCGGGCGCCATCCGGTCGTCGAGGCCGCGCTGGCGAAATCGGGCGAACGCTTCGTCCCCAACGACGTATCGCTGTCGGAGGCCGACCGGCTCTGGCTCGTCACCGGCCCGAACATGGGCGGTAAATCGACCTTCCTTCGCCAGAATGCGCTGATCGTCGTCCTCGCGCAGGCTGGCGGCTTCGTCCCCGCTGCGTCGGCGAAGCTCGGGCTCGTCGACCGTCTTTTCAGCCGCGTCGGCGCCAGCGACAATCTGGCGCGCGGGCGCTCGACCTTCATGGTCGAAATGGTCGAGACCGCCGCGATCCTCGCGCAGGCGACCCCGCAAAGCTTCGTGATTCTCGACGAGGTCGGGCGTGGGACATCGACCTACGACGGGCTCGCGCTCGCCTGGTCGGTGGTCGAGGCGGTGCACGAGGTCAACAAGTGCCGCTGCCTCTTCGCGACGCACTATCATGAGCTCACGCGACTCGCCGAAACGCTGAACGCGCTGTCGCTCCACCATGTCCGCGCGCGCGAATGGCAGGGCGATCTGGTGCTGCTTCACGAAGTCGCCGAGGGGCCCGCCGACCGCAGCTACGGCCTCGCCGTCGCGCGCCTTGCGGGCGTTCCCGCGGGCGTTGTGAAGCGCGCCGAAGCCGTGCTGGCGAAACTCGAGGCCGGGCGCGAGAAAACCGGAGGCCTCGCGGCGGGCCTCAACGATCTGCCGCTCTTCGCCGCGACGCTCGCCGAAGCACCTGCCGCCGTGAAGGACGCGCTTCGCGAGGCACTCGGCGCGATCGACCCCGATGCGCTCGCGCCGCGCGAAGCGCTCGACGCGCTCTACCGGCTCAAGCAGATACTGGTCGGCGAGACATGAGCGACCTCTTCGACAATCTGGAAGGCCGCCGCGCGATCATCGACCGCCGCATGCTGTCGGGGCGGCTCGACGAGATCGCCGAAGAGACGGGCGACACCGGCAAGCGCCGTCGCGCGATGGTCGACCTGCTCAAGGGCGCCCTCGAAACCGGGCGTACGGAGATCGACCGCCGCCTGCTCGAACACCCCTCGTCGGGACGAATCGCGGCGAATGCGACGGCCTTTCTGATCGACCAGATCGTCCGGCTCAGCCACGACTTCACGATCGGGCATCTCTATCCGTCGGGAAACCGCTCGGCAGGCGAGCGCATCACGCTGATCGCGGTCGGGGGCTATGGCCGCGGCGAGATGGCGCCGTTCAGCGACATCGACATCGGCTTCCTGACCCCGTTCAAGCAGACGAGCTGGACCGAACAGGTGATCGAGGCGCAGCTTTATACGCTGTGGGATCTCGGGCTGAAGGTCGGCCATTCGTCGCGCTCGATCGACGAGATGATCCGTGCGGCAAAAGAGGATCTGACGATCCGCACCGCGCTTCTGGAGGCACGCTTCATCTGGGGTGACCGCGATCTCTACGATCAGGCGGCGGCGCGTTTCGATGCCGAGGTTGTCGCGGGCAACGCGCGTGTTTTCGTGGCCGAAAAACTCGCCGAGCGCGACGAGCGGCACAAGCGGATGGGCGATTCGCGGTACGTCGTCGAACCCAATGTGAAGGAAGGAAAGGGCGGTCTTCGCGATCTCCACACGCTCTTCTGGATCGGCAAGTTCATCCACCGCGTCCGCACCGTCCCCGAACTCGTCGACGCAGGCCTGCTCACCAGCCGCGAACTCCGCCAGTTCGAGCGTGCGGAGAATTTTCTGCTCGCCGTCCGCTGCCATCTTCATATCCTCGCGGGGCGTGCCGAGGATCGTCTGACCTTCGACTTCCAGCGTGAAATCGCGCAGCGCATGCATTTCGCCGAGCGGCCGGGCAAGAGTGCGGTTGAGCGCTTCATGCAGCTCTATTTCCTGCACGCAAAGGCCGTCGGCGACGTCACCGGCACTTTCCTCGCGCATCTCGACGACCAGATGGCGGCACGCGGGCGCCGTTTCCTGCCGACGCTGCGCCGCAGGCCGGGCAAGCTGAACGGCTTCGTCCTCGATCGCGGCCGTCTTGCGCTGCCGTCGGACGATTTCTTCGAGCAGGATCCGGTGCGGCTGGTCGAGATTTTCGCGCTCGCTGACAGGCACGGCCTCGAAATCCATCCGCAGGCGATGCGGCAGGCGCGCCACGATGCGAAGCTGATCGAGACGCAGGGCATTCGCCGCAAGCCGCGCGCGAACGAGCTGTTCCTCGACGTGCTCACCAGCTCGCGCGATCCGGAGACGGTGCTGCGCTGGATGAACGAGGCGGGGGTGTTCGGCCGCTTCGTGCCCGATTTCGGCCGCGTCGTCGCGCAGATGCAGTTCGACATGTACCACCATTATACGGTCGACGAGCATACGATCCGTGCGATCGGGCTGTTGTCGGACATCGAGCAGGACCGGCTCAAGGACGACCATCCGCTGTCGACCGCGATCATGGACCAGATCCATTCGCGCCGCGTCATCTATGTCGCCGTGCTGCTCCATGACATCGCCAAGGGCCGCGGCGGCGATCATAGCGTGCTCGGTGCCGAGCTCGCGCTCCGCGTCTGCCCGCGGCTGGGGCTCAGCGAGGCCGAGACCGAAACGGTGTCGTGGCTCGTGCGCTACCATCTCCTCATGTCGGCGACCGCCTTCAAGCGCGACCTTGCCGACTTCAAGACGATCCTCGACTTTGCGCAGGTCGTGCAGAGCCCCGAGCGTCTGCGTCTGCTCCTCGTGCTCACCGTCGTCGACATCCGTGCAGTCGGGCCGGGTGTCTGGAACAGCTGGAAGCGCCAGCTGCTTACCGAGCTGTTCGATGCGGCAGAGGAGGTCCTTCGCCTCGGCCACAAGCAGCGCGGGCGGGAAGCGCGGATCGAGGCGAAGAAGGAAGCGGTCGCGGGCCTGCTCGCCATGGACGAGAAGGCGTTCGCCAAGCTCATCAGGCGCCTGCCCGAAAGCTACTGGATCGCCGAGCCGGTCGAGGTGATCGCGGCGAACCTCCGCCACATTCAGGACGCGGGCGATGCGCCGCTCCATATCGCGGCTGTGCCCGATCAGGATCGCGGCGCAACGCTGGTGATGGTGCTCGCGGCCGATCATCCGGGGCTCTTTTACCGCATGGCAGGCGGCATCCATCTCGCCGGCGGCAACATCATCGATGCGCGCATCCACACGACGCGCGACGGGCTCGCGCTCGACAATTTCCTCGTTCAGGATCCGCTCGGCCGGCCGTTCGCCGAAAGCGGCCAGATCGCGCGTCTGACCCGTGCGATCGAGGATGCGCTGGCCAACCGGCAGAAACTGCTCCCAAAACTCGAAGCGCGCGCGCTGCCGCGCACACGCGCCGAGGCGTTCCGCGTGGCACCCAACGTCTTCATCGACAACAAGGCCTCGAACCGGTTTACCGTGGTCGAGGTCAATGCGCAGGACCGTCCGGCGCTGCTCAACCAGCTCGCCTATGCGCTGTTCCAGTCGAAGGTGACGGTGCACAGCGCGCACGTCGCAACCTATGGCGAGCGCGCGGTCGACACCTTCTACGTGACCGACCTGATCGGCGACAAGATCGACAGCGCGGCGCGGGTAAAGAGCCTCGAGAAGCGCCTGCTCGAAGCCGCGACAAGCCAGAGCGAGGAAGCGGTCGCCGCCTAGGCTGCGGTCATCGCAGCCGCTGCAGCCAGCAGCCCCGCGTTGAAACGCTGGCTAAGTGCGGCATCGGGTATCGCGTTGAACGCGTGGATCGCGCCGGCATAGCTGTGCAGGTCGACGGGCACGCCGGCCGCAACCAGCCGCCGCGCATAGTCGAGATTCTCGTCGAAGAAGAGATCGAGGCTGCCCGTTGCGATATAGGCGGGCGGCAGGTTCGACAGATCGTCGGCCAGACTCGGCGAAAACCAGCCGCGGCGCTCGTCGTCGGCCTTGTAACTGCCTCGCAGCGAGCGCCAGCCAAAGCGATTGCTCGCGCGCGTCCAGATGAATTCGCCGGTGTTCGGATTGGCATAGGGACAGAAATCGCTGCCGGTGCGATGGTCGAGCATCGGATAGGTTAGAAGCTGGCCTGCGATCGCCGGGCCGCCGAGGTCGCGCGCCATGATCGCCAGCGCTGCCGCCAGTCCGCCGCCGGCGCTTTCACCGGCAACGACAATCCGGCTTGCGTCGAAACCCAGCGCCTCGCTCTGGCCGGCGAGCCAGCTCAGCGCCGAATGGCAATCCTGCTGCGGTGCGGGAAAAGGATGTTCGGGGGCCAGCCGATATTCGACCGACGCCACCGGCACCCCGGCTGCGGCCGCCAGTGCGGCGGGCACCATCGACGTCTGTTTGACCGATCCCATAACCATGCCGCCGCCATGGATATGGAGAATGGCGCCAGCGCCGGGGCGTGCAGCCTCGGGACGAAAAAGATAGACGGGAATATCGGGACCGCCGTGGATCGAAGGGACCATGATCTCCTCGGGCGTGATCGCCGGAGGCGGCAGGATGCCATAGGTTTCCGCGGCCTTCGCGCGGACCTGCTCGATCGGCACGGCGTCGAGGTCGACCCGCGGGAACAGGTCGATCAACGGCGCGATCTCGCGGTCGACGAGGTGACGAGTGTCCATCTCAAACTCTCCTTTCAACCTCGCCGATCCGGCGAAATCATCCGCGCAGCGTCGCACCGACCTTTGCTGCGGCGCCGACGACCTTGTCGGCGATGGCTTTCAGTTCGGCGTCGGTAAAGCTTTTGTCGAGCGGCTGCAGTTCGATCTCGACCGCCAGGCTCACCTGCCCATCCGGCACGCCCTGCCCGGCAAAGCGGTCGAACAGGCGGGCATCGACGATTGCGGCCTTGTCGGCACCGCGGATCGCGCGGACCAGATCGCCCGCAGCGAGAGCTTGCGGCGCGAGGAAGGCGAAGTCGCGCCGCACCGATTGCAGCGCGGGCGGCGTAAAGGCGGCGCGTGCCGGGCCGCTCGCGCGCTTCGCCGGGATCGCGTCGAGAAAGATCTGTACTGCCATCACTGCGCCGTCGACGTCGAAATGCTTCGTCAGCGCCGGATGCAGCGCGCCGAATTCTGCGAGTACCGCCTTGGGTCCGAGGCGCAGCGTTGCCGACTGGCCCGGATGCCAGATGCCGGCGTCGGCAACGGGCTCCATCACCTGCAGCCGGTCGGCGGGTGCGCCCGCCGCTTCGAGCAAGGCAAGCGCAGCGGCTTTCGCATCAAAGGCATCGAACGGCGCAGCCTTGCCGGCCTGCCATCCGCGCGACGCCTTGTCGCCCGCCATCAGCACGCAGAGCGTCGGATGCTCGGTCGTGCCGATATAGCGGCGACCGATCTCGAACAGGCGGACGCTGTCGGCGCCGCGATTCTGGTTGCGGGCGGCGGCTGCGAGCAGGCCGGGAAGCAGCGACGGGCGCATGACCTTCAGGTCTTCGCTGATCGGGTTGGCGAGGCTCCAGGTGCCGCCGCCGAAGGGCGCGGCCTCGCGGTCGCTGATGAACGACCAGGTCACCGCTTCATGGAAGCCCGCAGCCGCGGCGCTACGGCGCAGGCGACGCTCGACGAGCTGCTCGGCGGTGGCGGTCGGCTTGGCGACACCGTCGGTTCGCGGCAGCGGCGCCGAGGCGATCGCGTCGAAGCCGGTGATGCGCGTGACTTCCTCGACGATGTCGGGCGCGGCGTCGACGTCGCGGCGCCAGCTCGGCACCGCGATCTTCCACGGATTGCCCTCGGTCACGCCAAAGCCGAGCGCTTCGAGGATCGCGCGCTGTTTCGCGGGCTCGATCGCGATGCCGCCGAGCGTCGCCGACAGCGACGGATCGTAATCGACGACCTTGTCCGCAGCGGGCGGTGTGCCCGCGCGCGTCATCGCCGACGGCGTGCCGCCGCAGATGTCGAGAACATATTGCGTAACGATCGCGGTCCCCTCGTCGAGGAAGGCCGGATCGACGCCGCGTTCGAAACGGCTGCGCGCGTCGCTGGTCAGCGCGAGCGCCTGACCCGTCAGCGCGATGCGTTCGGGGGTGAACCAGGCGATCTCGATCAGGACGTCGGTCGTGTCCTCGCTGCACCCCGAATGCTCGCCGCCCATGATGCCGGCGATGTCGTGGACTTCGCGCTCGTCGGCGATCACGGTCATCGTACCCGTCAGCGCATATTCCTTGCCGTTGAGCGCCATGGCGGTCTCGCCATCCTTCGCGCGCCGCGCGACGAGTGCGCCGTGAAGCTTGGCACGATCATAGATATGGCTCGGGCGGCCGAGGTCGAACATCACATAATTACTGATGTCGACGAGGGCCGAGATCGAGCGCTGGCCGATGGCTTCGAGACGGCGGCGCATCCATTCGGGGGTTGCGACGCGGTTGTCGACGCCCGCGATGGTGCGGCCGTAGAAGGCAGGGCAGGCTTCGGGATCGTCGGTCCGGATTTCGGTCGCCGGCGCGCCGGTGCCTTCGACTGCGGGCACGGCCAGCGGTTTCAGCGTGCCGAGCCCGGCGGCCGCAAGGTCGCGCGCGATGCCGCGTACGCCCATGCAGTCCTGCCGGTTCGGCGTGATCGAAATGTCGATCACCGGATCGCCCGCGCCCGAATAATCGGCAAAGGGCGTCCCGACCGGCGCATCGGCGGGAAGCTCGATGATCCCGTCATGATCGTCGCCAAGCTCCAGCTCGCGCGTCGAACACATCATGCCGTTCGATTCGACGCCGCGTACTGCGGCGATCTTCAGCTCCATGCCATTGACCGGCACCACCGCGCCGGGCAGGCCGAGCACGCCGACGAGGCCGGCGCGCGCGTTGGGTGCGCCGCACACGACCGTCAGGGGCACGCCGTCGCCGCTGTCGACGGTCAGCACCTGCAGCTTGTCGGCCTGCGGGTGCTTTTCGGCGGTCAGCACCTTCGCGACGCGGAAACCGGCGAGCTTTTCGGCCGGATTTTCGACGCCTTCGACCTCGTGGCCGATGCGGTTGAGCGTCGCGACGACATCGGCGACCGAATAGTCGCCATCCAGATGTTCGCGGAGCCAGTCGAGGGTGATCTTCATGCCGAAATTCCCCCGCTGAGCGTCGGGACCGACAGCGCGTTGAATCCATAATGCGCGAGCCAGCGCAGGTCGCCGTCGAAGAAGGCGCGAAGATCGTCCATGCCATATTTCAGCATGGCGAGCCGGTCGACGCCGACACCGAAGGCGAAACCCTGCCAGACATCGGGATCGAGCCCGCAGTTGGCGATCACGCGGCGGTTGACCATACCGCTGCCGAGCAGCTCCATCCACGCATGGCCTTCGTCGTCGCCGTTGCCGCCGACGATCCGGCGACCCTTTTCCTGTTTATAGCCGACGTCGACCTCCGCCGAAGGTTCGGTGAAGGGGAAATAGCTTGGGCGCAGGCGCAGCACGATGTCGTCACGTTCGAAATAGGCCTTGAGAAAGGTTTCGAGCGTCCATTTGAGATGCCCCATATGGATGCCGCGGTCGATGACCAGCCCCTCGACCTGGTGGAACATCGGGGTGTGCGTCGCGTCGCTGTCGCTGCGATAGACGCGGCCCGGCGCAATGATGCGGATCGGCGGCTCCTCGCTCATCATCGTGCGGATCTGCACCGGCGAGGTGTGCGTGCGCAGCAGCATCGCGCGGCCTTCCGCGTCCGTATCGGGGAAGTAGAAGGTGTCGTGCATCGCGCGCGCGGGGTGCGTCTCGGGGATGTTCAGCGCGGTGAAGTTGCGCCAGTCGTCCTCGATCTCGGGCCCGGTCGCGACAGCGAAGCCCATGTCGGCGAAGATTTCAGCGAGCTCGTCCATCACCTGGCTTACCGGATGGACGCTGCCGCCGGGCGCATCGGCGGCGGGAAGGGTCATGTCGAGCTTTTCGCTGGCAAGCTTCGCATCGAGTGCGGCGCCTTCGAGCGCAGCCTTGCGCGTCGCGATCGCCTCGGTAACGGCTTCGCGCAGCGCGTGAATCTTCGGCCCTTCGGCCTGACGCTCTTCGGGGGTCATGCCGCCGAGCGTTTTGAGGAGGCCGGTCACGCTGCCTGCCTTGCCGAGCGCGGCGACGCGCAGGGCCTCGATTGCGTCGAGATCGGCTGCGGCCTCGATATCGCCCACCAGCTTTGCCTGCAGGGCCTGTGTCTCGCTCATCGTCGTTCGTCCTGTTCCGGCGGCGCTGCCGCTGCCGGCCTGTGTTCTTGTCTTTATGGAGACGGCGGCTGCCCGCGCGTCCGTCGCCCGCCGCTTGCACCGAACGCGCGATGCAATCAAGTCTGTTGGCCGGAAAGCGGGCCTAACCCGCGGGTTTGTGGAGCCCCTGAACGGCTTCGCCTGCCGCTGCGGCGCGGGCGCGCGCGGCGCTGCCGAGGATCGGCTTCGGCCGCGCCGCATAGGCGCGCGGGCTCATCCCCATGAAGCGCCGGAAATCGCGGGTGAATTGAGCCTGGTCATAATATTGATAGTCGAGCGTCTCGATCCAGCTCATCGAGGGATCGAGCATGAAGCGCGCGAGGCTGCGCAGGAAGCGCTGGCGGCGGATGAGAAGCTTCGGCGGAAAGCCGAAGGCGCGGCGCGACAGACGCTCGACCGAGCGTTCGGAAAGCTCCAGCTTTTCGGCAAGCTCGGCAACGCTCGTCAGCTCGTCGTCGACGAGCGCGCCATGCGCGGCGAGGATCGCCGGATCGTCGCGCGGAGCGACTGCGAGCAGGCTCGCGAAATGGTCATCGAGCATTTGCGCAGCCGCGCCAACGTCGTTCGCTTTCCGCAATCGATCGGCGAGTGGTGCGAGATGGACGAAAGCGGGGTGCTTCGCCCCGTCGACGGAGCGGTCGGCGAGGTCCTCGGCGGGCAGCGCGAAAAATTTGGCCCAACCCGCAGGCAGAACCCCGATTCCCCATGCACGCATGTTGCCGGCAGCGAAATAGGTGGCCTTGCTTGTCGGACCCGTGACGACGAAATGCGGCGCGGGCTCGGGCTTCGCGCCCCCGACGCCGGCGATCGACGGCTCGCCGTCGATGAACCGCAGATTCGCCCATTCCGGGTGTAAATGGTCCTCGACGCGCGTACCCGGCGGGGTCTCGACCTCGGTCAGGTAGATGATGCTGCAATAGGGACGGAGAGCCGCGGAAACGGGGAAGAAGCGCGTCACCACGCGCATCCCGGATTCGGGTCCGCTTTCAGATTCTCCCACGGTCATGAAAGCATTCCATGCGGAGGCGCGCATAAAAAAACAACAGCCTAGGCAGTAATTTTGTCGGGTTTTTACAATTTTTGTGCGCGGCGCGACGGCATATGTCGCGCCATAGGGACACTTCCACCGGCCGTAAGCTTTCTGCGACCCACGGCTATCCGGTTCGGAGGGAGGGGGGCGATGGTCTTCCGATGAAGCCATTGTCGGAACGGCGTGAAGGGAAACCTTCGCGCCGTTCCTGTTTCTACCGACACGAAAAAGGGCGGCCCCGTCGGGACCGCCCTTTTGCTTTGGCGATAGCCGTAAAGCTCAGGCCGCCTTGGGCAGCGCCGCCTTCGCCTGCGCGATGATCGTGGTGAACACGCCACCTTCGTTCATCGCGAGGTCGGCCATGACCTTCCGGTCGAGTTCGATCCCGGCAAGCTTCACGCCGTGCATGAACTGCGAATAGGTCAGGCCCTCGGCGCGGACCGCAGCGTTGATGCGCTGGATCCAGAGCGCGCGGAAGCTCCGCTTTTTGACCTTGCGGTCGCGATAAGCATACTGGCCCGCCTTTTCGACGGCCTGCTTGGCGACACGGATGGTATTCTTGCGACGGCCATAATAGCCCTTCGCCTGTTCCAATACGCGCTTGTGCTTGGCGCGCGTGGTAACGCCGCGTTTGATGCGTGACATGTCTGGCGCTCCTTACTTCAGGCCGTAGGGCGCCCAGAGGCGCACATGGGCCGCGTCCGAATCGCTGAGCACGCTGGTGCCGCGGTTGGTGCGGATATATTTCGAATTGTGGCTGATCAGGCGGTGACGCTTGCCGGCGACGCCGTGCTTCACCTTGCCCGAAGCGGTGAATTTGAAGCGCTTCTTCACACCGCTCTTGGTCTTCATTTTGGGCATTTTGGTCTCCTTTTGAAGTCCGTTTGCGTATCGGCCTGGCAGCCCTTTCAGCCAGCCGGTACAATCGGAAGCGGCGCGCTTAGGGGGATTCGCGCCGAAATGCAAGCGTTGCGGGGGCTAAAAACTCGCCCCGTCGACCTTCTGGATCGTCAGCGCGTCCAGATCGGCATCGGGCACACAGCGCAGGTTCACCGCCGCCATCTTCGATCCGTCGGGACCGGTGCCGACCGAAAAGCCCTGACAGCCGCATTCGATGCAGAATTGATGGTCGATATTATGCCTGTTGAACTTGTACGATTCGAGCTTGTCCGTGCCGCCCGTCAGCCGGAACCGGTCGATCGGAACGAAGGCGAGGAGAAAGCCCTTGCGCCGGCAATGCGAGCAATTGCAGCTCATCGCAGTCGTCGGGATATCGTCTTCGACAGTATAGGTCACCGCGCCGCAGTGGCAGCTGCCGTCAAAAGCCATTGCAATCCTCTCTTTCAGGCTGTCGGGATTGTGCGTCGACGGTCGACTGCCAGCGCCAGGACAGCGCCCACGGCATAGCAGACTATATCCCCGACGCTGAAGGATGTTCCGAACAGCACGCGCGCGAATCCCTGATCCGCAAGGCCAACGAGCTCCAGCAGCCCTGCTGCCTGACCGACTTCGACGATCAGGCCGACGAGGAAGGCGATGATCGCCGCGGGCCTAGGGCGCAAGGTGCTGATCGCGCGAAGCGAAAGATAAACGAGCATCACGGCGAGCAAGTCGCCCAGATAGGGGCGCACGAACCGGTCGCGAATACACAGCGCGATCACGACCTCGACCAGCAGGAGCAGGGCGGCGGCACGCGCGTAGCCGGGTCGCCACGTCAGGGCAGGCATCGGCCTTGCGACGGCTCAGTCATGCTCGTGATGGCAGGCGAGGCCCTCGATCACATCCTCGAGTCGCGCGGGATCACCGAGCGCGATCACATGGCCCGCGCTGTCTGCGTTGAGCGGGTCGCCGTTCCAGTCACACATCGTCCCCCCCGCGCCCTCAACGACGGGGACCAGCGCGGCGAAATCGTGGAGCTTCAGTCCCGCCTCGACAACCAGGTCGATATGCCCGCTCGCGAGCAGGCCGTAATTGTAGCAGTCGCCGCCGAATACCATGCGCTTGTGCGAGGTCTGCGCCGCGAGCGCCATGAAATGTTCGCCGTCATGGTCGCTGAAATATTGCGGCCCGGTGGTTGCGAGCACGGCGTCGGACAGGTTGCGGCAAGTCCGCGTCGTCGCGGGCTTGCCGTTGAACAGGGTCGGTTGCCCCATTGCGCCGACCCAGCGTTCGCCGGCGATCGGCTGGTCGATGATGCCGATCAGCGGCCAGCCGTCCTGGAGCAATGCGATGAGCGTGCCGAAGATCGGCCGGCCCGCCATGAAACTGACGGTGCCGTCGATCGGGTCGAGCACCCATTGCCGTGATGATTCAGGGCGTTCGGCGCCATATTCCTCGCCGATGATGCCGTCGCGAGGTGCCTCGGCATCGAGCAGGCGGCGCATCGCCGCTTCGGCGGCGCGGTCGGCCTCGGTGACCGGCGAGGCGTCGGCCTTGGCTTCATGGGCGTAGGCGGAGCGGAACAAGGGGCGGATCGCGGCGCCGGCGGCGTCGGCAAGGCGATTGGCAAGGGTGATATCGTCGGAAAGGCTCATCACCGTGGCGATGCGGCTTTGCCTGCGCAAATGCAAGCGGGCATCGGCTGCTCAGGCGAGGCGGTCGGCCATCCGCCGGGCGAGCGTCCACGCGTCGCCCGGCCATCGCGCCGAGAGATAGGTGCCATCCTCGACCACGAAGCCGATCTCGGGCCGCTCGCGCGTCGCATAGTGCGGCAGCATCGGTCCGCGCAGATAGGCGCCCGTTGTCCCGACCGCGCGCCGCGCCTCGGTTTCCACGGTCTCGGCGTAGGTACGGTAATGATCGCCGAGCCGGCGGCGCGTCATCACGATCGACAGCCGTTCCATGAGGGCGGTGAGCGAGGTCGTGCGCTGTCCCTCGAGCAGCGGCCGACCATCGCGGGCCCGGGCAAGCGGCAACACGCCATGGCAGATCGCACCGACGAGCTGTCCGGTCTCGAAGGCTTCGGCGGCGAGGCGCTGTACGTCCGGCGATTCGCAATAGGGCCGCATGCCGGGACCGTGGCCACCCGGAAAGAGGATCGCGTCGAAGTCCTGCATTGCCGCGTTGGCCCAGCGGATCGGTGCGCGAAACGCGCCGTTTTCGACCAGAGCGTCATAGAGGCGCCGATTATCGGCGTGCGCCACCAGCGACCGCTGCGGCAGCGGACCGTTGCCACGGCCCAGTGTCTTCTGGTCGGCAAGCGCGATCTCGCCGGTTTCGGTCGCGAAGGTGATGTTGTGCCCGACCTCGCTCAGCGCCGCCCACGGCACCGCGACTTCGGTCGGATCGAAATCGGTGAGCGGCAGCGGAACGAGGATGCGCGCCACTGCCCCGGCCTCAGTCGAAGAGCGACGAAACGCTCGATTCGTCGGCGATGCGCTTGATCGCTTCGCCGAGCAGCGGTGCGACGGTCAGCGCGCGGACCTTGCCGCTGTCGTTCACCGCGTCGGTCGGCTGGATCGAATCGGTGATCACCAGCTCGGTCAGCTCGCTCGCATCGACGCGGGCGACCGCGCCGCCCGACAGGACGCCGTGCGTACAATAAGCGACGACGCCCTCGGCCCCCGCGGCCTTCAGCGCCGCGGCGGCATTGCAGAGCGTGCCCGCCGAGTCGACGATATCGTCGATCAGGATGCAGAAGCGGCCCTTCACATCGCCGATGATGTTCATGACTTCCGATTCGCCGGCACGCTCGCGGCGCTTGTCGACGATCGCCAGCGGCGCGTTGTCGAGGCGCTTCGCCAGCGCGCGGGCGCGGACCACGCCGCCGACGTCGGGCGAGACGACCATCAGATTCTTGTCGCCGAAACGCGCCTGGATATCGGCGCTCATCACCGGCGCGGCGTAGAGGTTATCGGTCGGGATATCGAAGAAGCCCTGTATCTGCCCGGCGTGCAGGTCGATCGCGAGAACGCGGTCGGCGCCCGAGGTGGTGATCAGGTTCGCGACGAGCTTCGCCGAGATCGGGGTGCGTGGGCCGGGCTTCCGGTCCTGACGGGCATAGCCGAAATAGGGAACGACTGCGGTGATGCGCTTCGCCGAGGCGCGGCGGAGCGCGTCGGTGATGATGAGCAGTTCCATCAGATTGTCGTTCGCCGGGAAGTTCGTCGGCTGAACGACGAACACGTCCTGACCGCGAACATTCTCGTGAATCTCGACGAAGACTTCCTCGTCGGCGAAGCGGCGCACGCTCGTGTCGGTCAGCGGCAGCTCGAGATAGTCCGCGATTGCGCGGGCCAGCGGCAGATTGCTGTTGCCGGAGATGAGTTTCATGAGGTGCACGGCCCTTTCGCGGCGGACGGGATTGCGCGCCCCCTTAGCCAGCGGGGGGCGATAGGGGAAGGGTCAAGTTGCGCTGCTGGGTGCCTTACCAGTCATTCGGTCCCCGCACACCGTCCAGCAGGGCCTGCGTCGCCCCGCAGGGCGGTCCCGAAAGCTGTGCGCCGGTCATGCGAAGGACCGGTCCCTCCGACGCTCCCGGCTCCGAATCGACCTGTTGCCGCAGCTCGAAGGCATGAATGTGAGTGCCGAGGCCGCCGTGATAGTACCAGGCAATGGTGCGGTCCGCGAACGCATACGCGCGGATGAACTGGCGGTGGGGCAGCTTCTTCGATCCGTCGACGACGTCATAGGGGACGAAGGGCTCGCCGACGTCGGCGACGACGAGGCCCTGCCGTGCGAATTCGGCCGCGATGTCGGGCGCCTCTTTCAGCGAGGCGATGATGGTCGCAGGGCGGTCGAAATGGCAATCGGGGATGGCCATGTCGGGACGCGTCGCCTCGGTCTGCGCTGCTGCGGGCGATCCAAGTGCAAGCGCGGCGATTGCAATCAGCTTCCGGCGCACGGCGATGCTCCCTTATTGTCGTTCACAGCCATCCCGCGGCGCGCAGCTGCGGCATCATATCGCGCGCGACCGTTGCTTCGTGCCCGCTCGTCAGGATGACCACTGCCGTGCGGCCCTCGCGGCGTACCGCAGCGACGGCGTCCTTTGCCACCCACCAGCTGCGATGGATGCGGAGGCCCTCGACCGGCCCGAGGCGCTCGATCGCGTCGCGCATTCGCATCAGGATCAGTTCCTCGCGGCCGTCGCCGATGACGCGGACATAATGATCCTCGCCCTTGAGCGCTCGGACTGGTCCGAAACCGGGGGGAAGCGGCAGCGCCGGAGCTGCTTCAACAGGCGGTCCCTCTTCCGCGACCGGCTCGGCTGGCCCCTCGGCGGCGACGGGGGCGTCTTCTGGCGTCCCGCGCGCGAACAGCGCCGCCATCGAGATCGAGGCCACGGCAGAAATGACGCAGATATAGAGGTACATCGTCCAGAAGCCGGGCGAACGGAGCGCGTCGGCGAAGCTCATGCGCCCGACCATCATGATGACGATCAGGGTCACCGGAACGCTGGCGACGGCGAGGGCGATGAGGCGGCCCGCAAAGCGCGGGAGCCCCGTCGCTTCGCACAGCCAGCCGGCAACGACACCGGTCGGGCGAAAGAAGAGATAGCCCGCGACCAGCCAGATCGCCCAGCTCAGCATCCGCACCGCCGGCGGATTGTCGAAAGTGCCGAACGGGCCGAGCAGCCCGATCAGCAGCCCGAGCATCACCATCGCCAGCAATTCTATCGTCAACCGTTTCGCCATCGGCGCGTCTTGTGCGTGCCATTTCACGAAGCGTCAACGGGCAAAGCCATGGATTTCAGGCGGATTCGCGAAACTATCCGGCGCTTGGCGAAGGCGTGCTTGTCCGCGAACGGCGGCGGGGCAGGGAAAGGCTATCGACCCGATGCAACAGGATTTCACCATGACCGTCTCCGCTCCTTCACCCACCCCCGGCACCGGCCGTTCGGCCAATCTGCGCCGCATCGGCTTCTTCATGGTGCTGATTCTCGGAGCGCTCGTCGCGGGGGCTGTCCTTCGTTCGACCGGCGGCGGCGCGACCTATGAAACGCCGCCGCTCGCCATCTGGGTGCATCTGGCGACCGTCGTCCCGGCGGTGCCGCTTGGCGCGTGGCTTCTGTGGCGCAAGCGGAAGGGCGATCTGGCGCACCGCATCGGCGGGCGCTTATGGGCGCTGATGATGGTCGCGACCGCGATCGACAGCTTCTGGATCCGTACGATCACCGGCGGCATCGGGCCGATCCACCTCTTTTCGGTGCTCGTCATGGTCCAAGTCCCGCGCGCGATCTGGTTTGCGCGCAGCGGGCAGATCGACCGCCATCTGAAGGCGATGCGCGGCACCTATTTCGGGCTCATCGCCGCCGGGGTGATCGCGATGGCGCCGGGCCGGATGCTGTGGACGCTTCTCTTCGGTTGAACGGAACCGGCGGTTGGTCCTAAAGCCGGGGCATGACCCATCAGCTCTCCATCGTCCTTTCGCAGATGACCCAGGCGGTCGGCGACCTCGCCGCGAACGCCGCCGCGATGCGCGAAGTGCGCGCGCGGCACGGCGATGCCGACCTGATCCTTTACCCGGAGCTGCAGCTGATCGGCTATCCGCCCGAGGATCTGGTCCGCAAGCCTGCGCTCGCCGCGCGCGCTTCGGCCATGCTCGCGGAACTCGCGGCGGACACCGCCGACGGCGGACCCGCAATGCTCGTCGGATCGGTCGAGTGGGAGGGCGATGCGCTCTACAACATCGTCGCGCTGCTCGACGGCGGCCGGATCGTCGCGACGCGGCGCAAGCACGAGCTGCCGAATTACGGCACCTTCGACGAAAAGCGCGTCTTCGTGCCCGGGCCGCTCCCCGATGTCGTCGAATGGCGCGGGATCAGGCTCGGCTTGCCGATCTGCGAGGACGGCTGGCTGCCGACCGTTTGTACGCACCTCGCCGCACAGGGCGCCGAACTGCTGATCTCGGTCAACGGCAGCCCTTATGAGATCGACAAGGACGACCGCCGCCTGACGCAGGTTTTCGCGAGCCGCGTTGCCGAAACCGGGCTGCCGCTGATCTTCCTGAACCGCATCGGCGGGCAGGACGAGCTGGTGTTCGACGGCTGCTCCTTCGTCCTGAACGGCGACGGATCGACCGCGCACCGGCTGACCGACTGGGAGCCCGAAGAGCGCGTGACGCGGTGGACGAAGGGCGCGCCAAATGTCGATGGGGGCGCCTGGAGCTGCGACGCGGGGGCGATCGCCGAATGGGAAGCGCATCCCGCCGACATCTACAGCGCAATGATTCTGAGCCTGCGCGACTATGTCGAACGCAACCGCTTCCCTGGCGTCGTGCTCGGCCTGTCGGGCGGGATCGATTCGGCGATTTGCGCCGCGATTGCCGCCGACGCGCTCGGTCCCGATAAAGTCTGGTGCGTGATGCTGCCGAGCCGCTTCACCAGCCAGGAGAGCCTTGACGATGCCGCGGGCTGTGCGGGCATGATCGGGTGCCGGCTCGACACGATCCCGATCGTGCCGGCCGTCGAGGCGTTCGACGTGATGCTCGCGGGGAGCTTCGCCGACCGCGACGTCGACATCACCGAGGAGAATGTCCAGTCGCGTATTCGCGGCGTGACGCTGATGGCGCTCAGCAACAAATTCGGGCCGATGCTGCTGACGACGGGCAACAAGAGCGAGATGAGCGTCGGCTATGCGACCATCTATGGCGATATGGCGGGCGGCTATAATCCGTTGAAGGACGCGTACAAGATGACGGTCTTCGCGCTCGCCGAGTGGCGTAACGCCAATGTTCCGCGCCTGTCGCGCAACCGCGTGACTCCGGTGATGCCGGCTAACATCGTGACCAAGCCGCCGAGCGCCGAACTGCGTCCCGACCAGAAGGATGAGGACAGCCTTCCGCCTTATGCGGACCTCGATCGCATGCTCCACATGCTCGTCGAGGAGGAAGCGAGCGTCGACGATGTCGTCGCGAAATACGGCTTCGATCGCGACGCGGTGGTGCGGATCGAGCGCCTGCTGATGCTCGCCGAGTACAAGCGACGGCAGGCGCCCCCCGGAGTCAAGCTGTCGACGCGCAACTTCGGCCGCGACCGGCGCTATCCGATCACGCATGGTTTCCGGACGGCATGATTGCCGCATTCATGCTGCTGTTGCTCTCGCCGCAGTCGGAAGCGGCTACCGAGCTACCATGCGAATATTGCGGCGCGATCTTCGTCGACATCCAACGCAACGCGATGATCGGCAATGGCAATGATGAGGTTAGCTCGGAATGGGCGGTCGGCCGCGCAGGCGACGAGGTCTCGATCAGGATCGAAGAGCTTGCCTGTCCCGAAGGGCGCAAACGCAAGAAATGCAGCTTTGTGCTGCGACGAATGTTGACCCGGAACGGTGTTGCAACGGTCGACCCGGTCCTGTCCGAACGGCTGCGCTGCAACGCTATATTTAAATGGTCCGATTCGCCCGGTGAGGTGGGATGGGGCGTCGAGCATTTGTCGCCGCGGCGCGGCAGGGGCCACTCGACTACATCCATGACATGCAAGAAAATAGAAACAGGCACATGACCGTCGTTACCCGCTTCGCTCCCTCGCCGACCGGATCGCTCCACGTCGGCAATGTTCGCACCGCGCTTCACAACTGGCTGTGGGCGCGCAAGCATGGCGGGCGCTTCCTGCTGCGGATCGACGACACCGACCTTGAGCGCTCGAAAGAGGAGTATGTCGAGGGCATCCGCGCCGATCTGGCGTGGCTCGGACTCGACATCGACGGCGAGGAGCGCCAGTCGGCGCGCTTTGCGCTCTATGAGGCCGAGTTCGACAGGCTGAAGGCCGCGGGCCGCGTCTATGCCTGTTACGAAACGCCCGAGGAACTCGACATCCGCCGCAAGGTGCTGCTCTCGCGCGGGCTGCCGCCCGTGTACGAGCGCAAGCCCGCCGATGCACCGGTTCCCGAAGGCGTGGCGCCGCACTGGCGTTTCAGGCTCGACCATGATGCGCCGATCGAATGGACCGATATGGTTCGCGGCGGTCAGCATTTCGAACCGAAAACCATGTCCGACCCGGTCGTGCGCCGCGCCGATGGCAGCTGGCTCTATCTGTTGCCGAGCGTGATCGACGACATCGCGATGGGGATCACGCACGTCGTACGCGGCGAAGATCATGTCTCGAACACCGCGACGCAGATCCAGATGTTCGAGGCGCTGGGCGCGAAGCCGCCCGAATTCGCGCATGAGGCCTTGCTCGTCGGTACCGAGGGCAAGCTGTCGAAGCGGCTCGGTTCGCTCGGCATGGCGAGCCTGCGCGAGGAAGGGATCGAGCCGATCGCGCTCGTCGCGCTGCTCGCGCGGCTGGGAACGAGCGATCCGGTCGAGCCGTTCACCTCGTCCGCGCCGCTGATCGAAAATATCGATTTCGCCCGCTTCGGCCGCGCACCCGCGCGTTTCGACGAGGCCGAACTCGCCCTGCTCAACCAGAAGATTCTCCACCACACCGATTATGCCGCGGTGGCGCCGCGCCTGCCGATCGCGATCGGCGAGGCACGCTGGAATGCGATCCGGCCGAATCTGATGACGGTTGCGGAAGCTGCCGATTGGGAAGCGGTGTTCGATGGACCGTTCACGCCCCCCGCGCCTGCCGACGAGGATCGATCGGTGCTCGCCGCCGCCGCAGCAGCGGCTCCCGGCATCGACTGGGCCGCCGATCCTTGGCACGCCCTGACCGGTGCGGCAAAGGAGGCGACGGGGGCGAAGGGGCGTGCGCTCTTCCTGCCGCTGCGCCGTGCGCTCACGGGGCGCGATCATGGCCCGGACATGGCCGAGCTGTTGCCGCTGATCGACAAGGATCAGGCCGTGGCGCGCCTGTCGGCCGCCTAGCCCCAGCATGTCCCGTCGCGCCGGCGTGGTTTGCCGACCTCTCCGCTTGACAAGTATAGTAATGTTATACTATTACATAATCAGACTCGACCGGTAGCAGCGGTCAACATGCACAGGGCGGGTCTCCGAAAGGCAAAGGAGAGGTGCCATGACCCTGATTCCCCTGATGTCTGCCATGTTCGCGGCGCCCAAGCGCTCGGCGGCGTCCGCCGGTCCGGCGACGCTGCGACGCGAAAGCTATGACCCCGGTTCGGGTTATCGCCCCGTCGCCGCGGCATTTGCGATCGGCCTGCCTGCGGCGCTCGTCGTCGCCGTGGCGTTGTCGCCGATGATCATCACCAAAGAACCGCGGACCAACTCGCCGCCCTGGACGACCGTCCATGTCGATCCGCCCAAACCCGAGCCGAGACCCGACCCCAAGCCGCAGAGCGAACCGACGCAGACGGCGCTAACTGCGCCGCCGAGCCCCTTGCCTCCGGTGGCCGAAGGGCCGGTCGAAGTCCCGCCGCTGCCGCCCTATGTCCCACCCGCCGGAACCGGAACGGGAAGCGGCCCCGACATCGTCGTCGATCCCCCGCTGCCGCCCAAGCCGTTCGTCCTCGCCAAGCTCGACCCGCGCTACGCCGGCAGCTTCCAGCCCGACTATCCCGCGCGCGAGCAGCGCGAGGGTATCGAGGGGATTGCCAAGGTTCGCGTGCTGATCGGGACCGACGGAAAGGTGAAGACGGTCGAGCTGGTCAGTACCGACAGCCCGGGCTTTTTCGACGAAACGAAGCGGCGCGCGCTCGCGAAATGGCGCTTCAAGCCCGCGACGCGCGGCGGGGTGGCCGAGGAAAGCTGGCAGACGATGACCGTCCGCTTCCAGATCAGGAACGCATGAGGCTCGATCCCGACCCCTCCCGGGCGGGCGGTTTGTGCCGCCCGCCCTTTGCTTTCTCTTGACAGAAGCGCCGAATCCGGTCAGAGGCGCGCGGATAAATGAGGGCGGCGCCCGGTGCGCGGCCCTCTTGTTTTTCAAACCACCCGTCGGGGCCCACAGTCCCGCCGCATCGGCCGGCCCTCCGGCGGATGTGCAGATTTTTCGAGGAACAGGGCCATGGCCAAGCCGACGACCGTCAAGATCAAGCTGGTGAGCACCGCCGACACGGGCTTTTTCTACGTCACCAAGAAGAACCCGCGCACGATGACCGAAAAGATGTCGGTGCGGAAGTACGACCCGCGTGCGCGCAAGCACGTCGAGTTCAAGGAAGCCAAGATCAAGTAAGCCATTTTCCCGCGCGCCACAGCCGCGCGGTTTGAAAATGCATCATCCCGGACCTGTCCGGGATTCGGAAGGGCGGCCCCGCGCCGCCCTTTTTCGTGCGCGTCAGAAATCGCGCAGCGGTCGCCGGGCCGCCTCGTTCTCGATGATGTGCCGGATCGTGATCATTGTCTTGAACGAATGCACGCCCTTGTCTTCGCCGAGCGCGCGGCGGGTAAAGACGTCATAGTCCTCCATCGATCCGACCTGGACCTTCAGCAGGAAGTCATCGTCGCCCGTGACGTCCCACGCGGCGGTGATTTCGGGATGCCGTGCGATCTCGCGCGCAAAATTGTCCATCGTCTGCGGCCCCGCCTGCTGCATCCGGACGAGGACGTGCATCGTCAGCGCCGATCCCGTAAGCGCCGGATCGACGATTGCGATATCGGCGACGATGATCTTGTCCTCGCGCAGCCGCCGCAGGCGGCGCAGCACCGCCGAAACCGACAGCCCGACTTCGTCGGCGAGTTCGCGTGCGGGCCGCTGATTGTCGCGGCGTACCAGTTCGAGCAAGCGGCGGTCGAAAGCATCGAGGTCGATCATTTTTCGCATGACCGACCAAGTAGCGATAATTTTGATCGCTGTATCGGTCAATTTCGGCGCCAATAGCCATGCGTCCGGACGTAAAAGATGATCGTCCGCCCCGACGAGCGTCCCTGCTCCCTCTCCCCGGCGCGGCAGGAGAAAAGACATGACCCGGATCACCCCCGAATCGAGCTGGCTGCAGCGCTTCTGGTCGACGGTTGTCGAAACATCGGCCGCGGCGGTTGCGGTTCACTATCGCGCGCCTTGGGATCGTTCGCCCGCGCGCTGATCCGCTTTCTGAATATCGTCCGGAGCGTCAGGCGAAAGCGCCGACGCTCTCGATGAATTTGATCACCGAGATGGGCTTCGACACATAGGCTTCGGCCCCGGCGGCGCGGATCTGCTCCTCGTCGCCCTTTCCGGCGTAAGCGGTAACCGCCATGATCGGCACGGCGCGCAGGGTCAGGTCGGCCTTCATCTGTCCGATCAGTTCGAGCCCGCTGACGTGCGGCAGCTGGATATCCATGATGATGAGGTCGGGCGAGACCTCGCGCGCTTTTGCAAGGGCGTCGCGCCCGTCGCGCACCGGGTGCGCGCTATATCCATGCGCGTTGAGCAGGTCGCAGAACAGGCGGAGGTTCAGCTCGTTATCCTCGACGACCAGGATGGTCTTGCCCATGTGAAATGTCTTCCCCACCTTGTATGCGCGGCCCGTTTAGGCGAATCGGCCGCACGACTCAATTGCCTCGCGCCGAAGGGAAATCCGCTTGCACGAAGACGATGCCGCGCTCGCGCTTCACGCGCTCGGCTGGATACTCAGCGACGAGCCGCGCGCCGAGCGGCTGCTCGGGATGACCGGGCTCGATCCCGAAACGCTCCGCGCCTCGCTCGGCGAGCGCGCGACGCTTGCTGCGATCCTGTCGTTTCTCACCGCCTATGAGGCCGACCTGATCGCCTGCGCCGACGCGCTCGACATCAAGCCCGAAGCGATCGCCGCCGCCGCCACACGCCTCGAAGGAAATCAAAGGATGGACGCATGACCCGACCCCTCGTCATCACCGATTGCGACGAGGTGCTGATGCACATGGTCGTCCCCTTCGCGCAGTGGGTCGACGAAGAGCATGGCGTGCTGTTCCGGATGGAGGATGCGAGCTTTGCGGGCGCGCTGAAGCGCAAGGAGTGCGGTACGCCGCTGGAGGCGGCCGAAGTCTGGCCGCTGCTCGACGGCTTCTTCCGTACCGAGATGGGGCGCCAGACCGAAATTCCGGGGGCGATTGCAGCGATGGCGGCGATCGGCGGCATCGCCGATATCGTCGTACTGACAAATGTCGGTCCCGACCATCAGGCGGCGCGTGCGGTCCAGCTCGCGGCGATCGGCCTCACCGCGCCGGTGATCGGAAGCCGCGGCGGCAAGGGCGAACCGGTGCGCGCGCTGATCGAAGAGCGAAAGCCGTCGGTCACGGTGTTCATCGACGATCTGCCGAACCATCACCATTCGGTTGCGATCGAGGCGCCCGAGGTGTGGCGGCTTCATTTCGTCGGCGAACCCGCCATCGCCGACAAGGTGCGCCCCGCAAAATATGCGCATGCGCGAATCGACGATTGGAACGAGGCGCGCGACTGGATATTGGCGCGGCTCACCGAAAACATTCCGGCGCCTGCCGCCGAACTCGCGTAAAGGAACTCCGATGTCCGACGTCCCCGCCAAACTCGCTGAACTCGGCCTCGAACTGCCGAAGCCCGCCGCACCGGTTGCGGCCTATGTGCCCGTCGTCGAGCATGGCGGGATGCTCTATATCTCGGGGCAGCTGCCGTTCCGCGACGGGCAGGTCGTGACCGGCCGGCTTGGCGACGATACCGATGTCGCGAGTGGCTATGACGCCGCGCGCCGCTGCGCGCTGATGCTCGTGGCGCAGATCGGGCAGGCGCTGGGCGGCGACTGGTCGCGCGTCGAGCGCGTCGTCAAGCTTGGCGTCTTCGTCAACAGCGCCCCGTCCTTCACCGATCAGGCAAAGGTTGCCAATGGCGCGTCCGAGCTGTTCGAATCGCTGTTCGGCGAAGCCGGCCGCCACGCGCGCGCTGCGGTCGGCGTCGCGGTGCTGCCGCTCGGCGCGTCGGTCGAGGCCGATGCGATCGTCGCGGTGAAGCCCGCCTAAGGGCATAAGTGGCCGAAGCCGACCCACCCCAGCGTACCATCTCGCTCGGCACCGGCGTCGCCGCGGTCGATGCGGCGGCGTGGGATGCGCTGGCGGGCGACGGCAATCCGTTTGTCAGCCATGATTTTCTGGCGCTGCTCGAGGAATCGGGCAGCGTCGGACCGGGCACGGGCTGGCAGCCAGCGCCGATCCTGATCGAGGACGAGAAGGGCGCGCTGATCGGCGCCGCGCCCGCCTATCTCAAATCGCACAGCCAGGGCGAATATGTCTTCGACCACGCCTGGGCCGATGCCTGGACGCGCGCAGGCGGCGATTATTATCCGAAGCTGCAGATCGCGGCACCCTTTACCCCGGTGCCGGGGCCGCGACTGCTCGCGCAGGAGGGGGAAGCGGCGCTGCTCCTGATCCGCGGCGCCGAGGCGGTGGTGCGCCAGAATGAACTGTCGTCGGCGCACGCGACCTTCGTCGCGCCCGAACAGATGTCTGTCTTCGAGGAGGCGGGGTGGCTCGTCCGCCGCGACATCCAGTTTCACTTCGCGAATGCGGGCTACGCGAGCTTCAACGATTTCCTCGCCACGCTGACCTCGCAGAAGCGCAAGCAGCTCCGCAAGGAGCGCGCACGCGCGGTCGAGCGGCTGCGCATCGAGGAGCTCACCGGCGATGCGATCCGCCCCGGACATTGGGACGCGATGTGGGCCTTTTATCAGGACACCGGCGCGCGCAAATGGGGGCATCCCTATCTGACGCGCGAGGCGTTCGACCTGATGGGGCGGCGGATGGCCGACCGGATCATCCTGCTGATCGCCTATGACGGCGAGCAGCCGGTTGCGGGCGCGATGCACCTGATCGGCGCCGATACGCTCTATGGCCGTTACTGGGGCTGCCTTGTCGACATCCCCTATCTCCATTTCGAGCTATGCTATTACCGCGCGATCGACATTGCGATCGCGCGCGGTCTCAAGCGGGTCGAGGCCGGGGCGCAGGGCGGGCACAAGCTCGCCCGCGGCTACGGCCCCGTTGCGACCTGGTCGGCGCATTTCATCGCCGATCCGGGCTTTCGCCGGGCGGTCGCGGATTACCTCGAACAGGAACGCCGCGCCGAAGAGGTCGAGATGGAATGGCTCGAAGGGCATATGCCCTTCAGGCGGAAGGATTAGGCGGCGAAGCGGCGTGCTGCCGGACGGCGCGCGGTCTCGTCGAGCCAGGCGCGCGCCTGACGCTGCGCTTCGGCGATTTCGTCGCGGCTCATTTCGTCGGACAGGTCGGCGCGGCATTGCTGGCCTTCCTTGTTGCCGCCGAGCGCTGCGAGGTTGAACCATTTGTGCGCCTGGATCAGGTCGACATCGACACCGCCGGTCCCGGTGGAAAATGCGATGCCGAGATCGAAATAGGCATTGGCGTCGCCGCGGGCGGCGTCGAGCAACCGGCTCTCGATCAGAAACTGCGCGGACTTCAGACTGTTGGCCATGATAACCCCCTGTCGCTTCCCCCCACAGGAAGCTTCGGGGTCCAAATTTGCGACTTATGGTCAACAAAGCGTTAACGGCGATCCGAATTTTTTGTGGATATCGCGGGAAACTACCGGAAATCCGTCGTTTCCGGAGTTAATCAATCGACCGCAAGATTGTCGATCAGGCGCGTTTTCCCCATTCGAGCCGCGGCCAGAAGCCGCGCGGGCCGCCTCAAATTGCTCAATCTTTCCAGACTGTCGGCGTCGGCGAGCGCAACATAATCGACGCTGTCGAACCCGCCCGCGACGATATCGGCCTCGGCCTTGGCCAGCGTTTCGGCAATGTCGGCGCCGCCTGCGATTGCCTTCGCGGCCGCTTTCAGCGCATTCGGAAAAGCGGTCGCGGCGGCGCGCTGCTCTTTCGAGAGATAGGCGTTGCGCGACGACAGTGCCAAGCCATCCTTGTCGCGCGCGATCGGCGCACCGAGGATGTCGAGCGCGAAGTCGAGGTCGCGCGCCATGCGACGGATGATCGCGAGCTGCTGCCAGTCCTTCTCGCCGAAGATCGCCACGTCGGGGCGGACCTGATTGAAGAGTTTCGACACGACCGTCGCGACGCCGTCGAAATGGCCCGGCCGCGCGGCGCCACAATAATCGGCACCGAGTTCGGCGACCTCGATATGCGTCGAATGGCCCGCCGGGTACATGGTCGAGACATCGGGCGCCCACAGCAGGCTGACGCCTTCCTCGACCAGCATCGCCGCATCGCGCGCTTCGTCGCGCGGATAGGCAGCAAAATCCTCGTTCGGTCCGAACTGGGTCGGGTTGACGAAGATCGAGACCACGACATGGTCTGCAACGCGCTTGCCCATCCGGACGAGCGACAGATGCCCCTCGTGCAGCGCGCCCATCGTCGGCACCAGCGCGACGCTCTTGCCGCCCTGCTGCAGTGCCGAAACGGCACGCCGCAGCATCGCGATGTCACGGATGATTTGCACGCTTGCCCGGCCTCCGATATTGGCGGCGCAACTGCCACCCCGTGCGGCCCCCATGCGCCGCCAACAGGAAAATCGCAACGCTCATGACGACGCCCGCCCCGCACCGCATCATCTTTGCCAATGAAAAGGGCGGGACCGGAAAATCGACCTGTGCGGTACATTTCGCGGTGGCGCTCGCGAGCCAGGGTTTTCGCGTCGCCGGCCTCGATCTCGACCCGCGCCAGCGCACCTTCCACCGCTATCTCGAAAATCGCGAGAATACGGCAAAGCGTCGCGATATCGACCTGCCGACCCCGACCTTCGAGGTGTTCGAGGGCTCGACGATCGAGGAGCTCGACGCGCAGGTCGCGCGGCTGTCCGCGGGCGCCGACTATTTCGTCGCCGACACCCCCGGCCGTGACGACGTCTTCGCGCGCCACCTTGCGACGAGCGCCGACACGCTCGTCACCCCGATCAACGACAGCTTCATCGATTTCGACCTGATTGGGCAGGTCGATCCCGAGACGTTCCAGGTCGTGCGCCCCAGCTTCTATTCGGAGCTGATCTGGGACACGCGCAAGGCGCGCGCCAAGACCGACGGGCGGACGATCGACTGGATCATCCTCAGGAACCGTCTCCAGCATGTCGACGCGCACAATATGCGCCGCGTCGGCGAGGCGTTGACCCAGTTGTCGCGCCGCGTCGGCTTCCGCGTCATCCCGGGGCTCGGCGAACGCGTCATCTACCGCGAGCTCTTCCCGGCCGGCCTGACCCTTCTCGACAAGGTGCATCTGGGTGGCATGGGGATCGGGCATGTCGTGGCGCGGCAGGAATTGCGCGAGGCCATGGGCGGGCTGAACCTTCCGGCGCGCGAGCGGTTGCATCCCGACGGCGACCTGTTCGCTGCCGCCTGACATCCTTCTTCCCCCAGAGGACTCCCGATGACCCATATTTTCCACCCGACGATGCTCCGCGAATATGACATCCGCGGCGTCGTTGGCGACACGCTGTCCGAGAAGGATGCCCGGGCGATCGGGCGCAGCTTCGCGACGCTGATCGCGCGCGCCGGCGGCAAGCGGATCGCGGTAGGCTATGATGGACGCCTGTCGTCGCCGATGCTTGCCGATGCGCTGATCGCAGGGATCAATGCCGCGGGGGTCGACGCACTGAACGTCGGGCTCGGTCCGACGCCGATGCTCTATTATGCCGCGTCAACCGAAGATGTGGACGGCGGCATACAGATAACCGGCAGCCACAACCCCCCCGACTACAACGGTTTCAAGATGGTATTTCAGGGGCGTCCCTTCTTCGGCGCCGACATCCAGCGGATCGGCGAACTCGCCGCGGCCGGCGACTGGGAGGCCGGCGAAGGCGCGGTGGAGAGCATCGATATCATCGACGCCTATGTCGACCGGCTCGTCGAGGGTTTTGCCGGCGGCGCCTTCCGCATCGGCTGGGACGCGGGCAACGGCGCCGCCGGCACCGTCATCGAGAAGCTGACCGCGCGGCTCCCGGGCGAGCACCATCTGCTGTTTACCGATATCGACGGCCATTTTCCGAACCACCATCCCGATCCCACCGAAGAGAAGAATCTGGCGGACCTGAAGAAGCTCGTCGCCGAGAAGAGCCTCGACTTCGGCGTCGCATTCGATGGAGACGGCGACCGCATCGGCGCGATTGACGGACAGGGCCGCGTGATCTGGGGCGACCAGTTGCTGCAAATCTATGCCGCGGCGGTGCTGCGGGACCATCCCGGCGCGACCGTGATAGCTGATGTGAAAGCGAGTCAGGCGCTGTTCGACCGCGTCGCCGAACTGGGCGGTACGCCGCTGATGTGGAAAACCGGCCACAGCCTGATCAAGGCGAAGATGAAGGAAACCGGCAGCCCGCTGGCGGGCGAGATGAGCGGGCATATCTTCTTCGCCGATCGCTATTACGGCTATGACGATGCGCCCTATGCCGCGATCCGGCTGATCGAGGCGGCCGAGAAGCTCGGCAAGAGCATCACCGAACTCCGCAGCGAAATGCCCGTGATGGTCAACACGCCCGAGCTGCGTTTCCAGGTCGACGAGGTGCGCAAATTCGCCATTGTGGACGAGGTTCTGCAGCGCCTGACCGAAGCTGGCGCGACGGTGGACCGCACCGACGGCGCCCGCGTCCTCACCGGCGACGGCTGGTGGCTGCTCCGTGCCTCGAACACGCAGGACGTTCTGGTCGCGCGCGCCGAGGCAAAGGACGAGGCGGCGCTCGCGCGGCTGATGGCGGCGATCGACGACCAGCTCGCCGAGTCGGGCGTGGTGCGCGGGCCGCAGGCCGTGCACTAGGCACGGCGACAGCTTTCGAAGGCTCCCCTGCAATTATCTTGCCAGATTGACCTCTGCCGCGTCGCTGGGGTAACGCGCGCTTGGGGCTAGAAACGGAACCGACCGACCTATGACCGATGAATCGACCGCTGGCACGCTGACCGACGATCATGGTGTCGCCGAGCACAAGGCGCATGTTCAGGAGGATGCGGTAGCGGGCAACGGTCTCGCGGTGATTTCGATCGCCAAGAGTTACGACAAGCGCACAGTGCTGTCGGACGTGTCGCTCTCGGTCGGCAAGGGCGAGGTTGTCGGCCTCCTCGGCCCGAACGGCGCCGGCAAGACGACCTGCTTCTATTCGATCATGGGTCTGGTGAAGCCCGACGCCGGGCGCATCATGCTCGACGGCGCCGACATCACCGCGCTGCCGATGTATCGCCGCGCGATTCTCGGCCTCGGCTATCTGCCGCAGGAAACCTCGATCTTTCGCGGCATGACCGTCGAACAGAATATCAGCGCGGTGCTCGAACTCGCCGAGCCCGACAAGGTGTCGCGCGAACGCCGGCTCGAGGAACTGCTCGACGAATTCGGCCTCGCGCGGCTGCGCGATTCGGCGGCTATGGCGCTCTCGGGCGGCGAACGCCGCCGCGCCGAAATCGCCCGCGCGCTCGCCGCGAACCCCTCGATCATGCTCCTCGACGAGCCCTTCGCGGGCATCGATCCGCTGTCGATCAGCGACATCCGCGACCTCGTCGCCGACCTGAAGACGCGCGGCATCGGGGTGCTGATCACCGACCATAATGTGCGCGAGACGCTGGACCTCGTCGACCGCGCCGCGATCATCTACGACGGCAAGGTATTGCTTGCCGGCTCGCCGGCCGAACTCGTCGCCGATCCCGAGGTCCGCCGCCTCTACCTCGGCGAGGGCTTCTCCTTGTGACGAGCTGACGCGGCAGCATGGCGTTGGGTCCGCGCCTCGATTTACGCCAGTCGCAATCGCTGGTGATGACGCCGCAGCTGCAGCAGGCGATCAAGCTGCTTGCGCTGTCGAACCTCGAACTCGAAGCCTATCTGGCCGAGGCTCTGGAGGGTAATCCGCTGCTCGATACGGCATCGGGTGACCGTGAGGATGGCGGAGCCGACGAGCCCGGCGACGAAGCGCCGGTCGCTGCCGTGTCGGGCGAGACCGATACCGATCAGGCCCTGTCCTCCGACGCGGGCACGGCCGACGATCTCGACGTCGATTTCAACGAAGAGCGCTTCCATCACGACAGCGCCAGCGATTCGGTCGGGCTGTCGGGCGACAGTGAAGGCATCGATTTCGACAGCTTCGCCGAACATGACGGCACGCTCCACGACCATCTGCTCGCCCAAGTCGGCGAGCGTTTCGACGGGATCGAGGCGGTCGTCGCGGGCCAGCTCGTCGCGCTGATCGACGAGGCGGGCTATCTTCGCGCCGACCTGTCCGAGCTCGCTGCGCAGCTCGGCGTGCCGCTGGCGCTGCTCGAAGCGGTGCTGGCGGGTGTCCAGCTGTTCGACCCGTCGGGTGTCGGCGCGCGCGATCTGGCCGAATGCATCGCGATCCAAGCACGCGAGGCCGATCGCTATGACCCCGCGATGGCCACCATGATCGCGCATCTCGATCTCGTCGCAAAGGGTGCCTTCCCGCAACTCAAGCGCATCTGCGGCGTCGATGACGAGGATCTCGCCGACATGATTCGCGAGCTGCGGGGCTATGATCCCAAGCCCGGCCTGAAATTCGGCGGCGAGGGCGCGCAGGCGGTCGTTCCCGACCTGTATGTGCGCCAGACCGCGAAAGGCTGGGCGGTCGAGGTCAACAGCGGCACCTTGCCGCGCCTGCTCGTCAACCGCCGCTATTATACCGAGCTGGCGACGGGCGCGGCGGCGAAGAGCAAGGCATGGCTGTCCGAACAGCTTGCAGGTGCCAACTGGCTTGTCCGCGCGCTCGACCAGCGCCAGCGTACGATCGTCAAGGTCGCGAGCGCGATCGTGAAGCAGCAGGAGGGGTTTTTCCTGCACGGTGTCGCGCATATGCGCCCGCTGACGCTGCGGCAGGTCGCCGAAGAGATTGGCATGCACGAATCGACCGTCAGCCGCGTGACCAGCAACAAATATCTGAGCTGCGCGCGCGGGCTGTTCGAGCTCAAATATTTCTTCTCGTCGGGGATTTCCGCGACCGAGGGCGACGGTGCCGTATCGGCCGAGGCGGTGAAGAGCCGGATCAAGGCGATGATCGAGGCCGAGGATGCCAAGGCGATCCTCTCCGACGAGACGATCGCGCAGAAGCTCTCGGCCGAGGGCCACGACATCGCGCGGCGCACTGTGGTCAAATATCGCGAGGCGATGGGCTATGGCTCGTCGGTTCAGCGGCGGCGGCAAAAGGCGCTCGCGGGCTGATTTTGGCCGGAAAGGCGGTTGACTTTCGGACCGCTTCCCCATAGTTGCGCCGCTTCGCGTCAATACGCCAAGATTTACGGACAGAGATCATGAAGATTCGCAACAGCCTGAAGTCGCTGAAGGACCGCCACCGGGATAACCGCGTCATCCGTCGTCGTGGCCGCACCTATGTGATCAACAAGACCAACCGCCGCTTCAAGGCGCGCCAGGGCTAATCACCCTGTCGGGACATATGTCCCGCGTGCATTTGCAAGTCAGCGTAACGCCGTCGGATGCTTCCGGCGGCGCTTTCGCGTGTCCGGAGGCCCCATGATTCGCCAGAGCGTGATCTTCGACGTCGGCCGCGTCCTGTTCGACTGGGATCTGCGCTATCTGTTCGCCAAGCTGATCGACGACAGGGAAGAGCTCGAATGGTTCGTGACGCATGTCGTGACGCCGCAGTGGCACTTCCAGCACGATGCCGGCCGCCCGCTCGCCGAGATGCTGCCCGAGCTGAAAGCCGAATTTCCGGGGCACGACGCGCTGATCGACGCCTATGCGGCGCGCTTCAACGAGACGATACCCGGGCCGATGCCGGGCAGCCTCGAACTGGTCGAGCGGCTCGATGAGGCGGGTGTGCCGCTGTTCGCGATCACCAATTTCGGGCATGAATTCTGGGAAGGCTTTCGCCCGACCCAGCCGGTCTTCGACCGTTTTCGCGACATCGTCGTGTCGGGTACCGAAAAGCTGATGAAGCCCGACCCCGCGATCTACCACCTCGCGATCGAGCGATTCGGCATCGACCCCGCGGGCGCGATCTTCATCGACGACGTCGCGAAGAATATCGAAGGCGCCGAATCGGTTGGTATCGCTGGGCACCGGTTCGTCGACGCGGCGACGCTGGAAGTCGACCTGACCGCGCGCGGATACTTGCCTGCTTGATGAGCAGGGCGGATCGCCTTGAACGCCTCGATGCCCGTCGTATCGAACTGGAAGCCGAATATGAGGCTGTCCTGATGGACGCGTTGCGTCGGGTCGCGGCTGGCTCGTGGGGTCTGTTTGGGCATAACAAAGACCGAGCGGCCAGTGCCAAATGGGAGCCCGTCGTTACGGATCTGTACGACAGGGGCGACGAAATCGATCAGATGCGCGATCAACTCGGGTTGCAGCCCTTCTCGTTGCACGGAGAGTTCGAGGCATCGCGCGGGCCCGTCTCGACGAACGCTCCGGGCGAACCCAAGCAGGCCAAGGCGTGGCTTCAACGACTGGGCAAGGACGTCTAGTCCGGCCGTTGGCCGAAGCCTGATTGCGCCCTACTTCTCGATCCCCAGCTGCGTCAGCACGAAGGCGAACTCCTCGGCGTCCTCGTGCAGTGCGCCCCAGCGGCCCGATTTGCCGCCGTGGCCCGCGCCCATGTTGGTGCGCAGCAGCAAGGTCGAATCATTGGTGCGCGTCGCGCGGAGCTTTGCGACCCATTTGGCGGGCTCCCAATAGGTGACGCGCGGGTCGTTGAGGCCCGCCGACACCAGCATCGGCGGATAGGCCTTTGCGGTGACATTGTCGTAGGGGCTGTAGCTCAGCATATAGTCGAACGCGGCCTTGTCGGTGATCGGATTGCCCCATTCGGGCCATTCGCCGGGTGTCAGCGGCAGCGTTTCGTCGACCATCGTGTTGATGACGTCGACGAAGGGCACGCCCGCGAGCACCGCGCCCCAGAGTTCGGGCGCCTCGTTATAGATCACGCCCATCACCTGTCCGCCCGCCGAGCGGCCCTCGACCGAAATCTTGCCGGCGCTGGTGTATTTCTTCGCGATCAGGCCCTTCGCGACGTCGATGAAGTCGTTGAACGTGTTCTTGCGCTCGGTCGTCTTGCCCGCGAGATACCAGCCGCGGCCGAGGTCGTCGCCGCCGCGGACATGCGCGATCGCATAGATCATCCCGCGATCGACGAGGCTGAGCCGCGTCGTCGAGAAGCCCGGCGGGACGCGGTAGCCGTAGGATCCATAAGCATAGAGATGCATCGGGGCGCTGCCGTCGAGCTTCGTCCCCTTCTTGTAGACGAGCGAGGCGGGGATCATCGTCTTGCCGTCGCGGCTCGGAAGGCTAACCCGTTCGGTTACATATTGTGTCGCATCGTAACCTGACGGGATTTCCTGCACCTTCAGCGTCTCGAGCTTCCCGCTCGCCAGATCATAGTCGTAGACGGTGTCGGGCGTGACCATCGATTCATAGTCGAGCCTGAGCTTGTCCTGATGATATTCGGGGTTGTCGCCGAGACCCGCCACATAGGTGGCCTCAGGGAATTTGATCCGGCCGGGGGTCAGCGGGGCGTCATATTTGCGGATATCGACCTGATCGAGCCCGTCCTCGCGGCTTTCGACGACGAAATAGTCGCGGAACACCGACAGGCCGGTGATGTAGCTGTGATCCGATCCCGGGATGAGCGTCGTCCACTTGCCGGGATCCTTCACGCTCGCGGTCGCGATGCGGAAGTTCGGATGCTCGTCGTTGGTGTGGATGTAGAGCGTGCCGTCGCGTTCATCGACGCTATACTCGCGGCCCTTCTGGCGCGCCGCGACGAGCTGCATGGGGGCTTCCGGATTGTCGGCGGGGAGCAGATAGACCTCGCTCGTCTCGTTATCGCCCGTCGCGATCACGATATAATTGTCGGCCGCGGTCTTCCCGATCCCGACCCCGAAACCGATGTCGGCCTCCTTGTAGAGCAATTTGTCGTGCGTGACGGGGGTGCCGAGCTTGTGCAGCCGGACATTGTCGGTGCGCCAGTTCTCGTTCGCGAGGCCATAGAGGATCGCGTCATTGCCCGACGTCCAGACCAGCGACGACAGCGTGCCGGGAATGACGTCGGGCAGTTGCTCGCCCGTCTCCAGATTGCGGATGCGCGCCTCGAAGCGTTCCGAGCCATTGTCGTCGAACGAGTAGGCCATCAGTTTGCCGTCGGGGCTGATCGACAGTTCGGCGAGGCGGAAATATTCCTTGCCTTCGGCCATTGCGACCTCGTCGAGGATCAGCTGCGCCTCGCCGCCCGCGACGGGCCTCCGGTACCATTTCTTGTACTCGGCGCCTTCCTCATATTCGACCCAGTAAACCCAGTCGCCATCCTTCTGCGGCACGCTCGAATCGGCTTCCTTGATCCGGCCCTTCATCTCCTGGAACAAGGTCTCGACCAGTTTCGCATGCGGCTTCATCGTCGCGTCGAAATAGGCATTCTCGGCCTTCACATAGGCGAGGATGTCCTCGTCATCGACGACCGGATAGCTCTGGTCGCGCAGCCAGAAATACGGATCGGACAATGTCTCGCCATGCATCGTCAGTTCGTGCGGTCGCTTGTCGGCGACCGGGGCGGTCGGGGTGTTGGTCAATTGGGTCTCTTTCTCTTCGGCGAAGGCGCTCGGGGCTGCGACAAGCGGGGTGGTAATTGCGGCCAGAAACATCCAAATAGCGCGCATAGAAAACCCCCGCAGCATCGCCCCGACCGGGCAGGATTGCTGTGATGTAGGAACAAGGAACAGCGCATGTCCACCCCCGTCCATGCAGAACGTCTCGCCCGCGTCCGCGCAGAACTGAAGGCGCGCGGCCTCGATGGCTTCGTCGTGCCGATCAGCGACGAACATATGAGCGAATATGTCGGCGCCTATGCCCAGCGCATGGCGTGGCTGACGGGCTTCGGCGGCTCGGCCGGAACCGCGGCGGTGCTGCCCGCGAAAGCTGCGGTGTTCGTCGACGGACGCTATACGGTGCAGGTGCGCGATCAGGTCGATGGCGCGTTGTTCGACTATGTCGGTGTGCCGCAGTCGAGCGTTACCGAATGGCTGGGGGCCAATGTCAGCGCGGGGCAGAAGGTCGGTTACGACCCGTGGCTCCACAGCATCGACTGGGCGCGCGGGCTGGAGAAGGCGCTCGTGGCGAAGGGCGCGAGCCTCGTTGCGGTGACCCCAAACCCGCTCGACGCCGCGTGGGACGACCAGCCCGCGCCGAGCGACGCGGTGGTGACGGTGCATGACGCGGCATTGGCTGGCCAGAGCGCGGTCGAGAAGCGCGAGGTGATCGCCGACTGGCTGAAGGTGAAGGGTCTCGACACGACGGTCATGACCGCGCTCGATTCGATCGCGTGGACCTTCAACATCCGCGGCACCGACGTCAGCCACACGCCCGTCGGGCTGGCCTTCGCGCTGCTCCACGCCGATGCGACCGCCGATCTGTTCATCGCCCCCGAGAAGGTCACCGACGCGGTGCGCGCGCATCTCGGCAACAGCGTCCGGATCCACGACCGCGATGCGTTCGAGGCGGCGCTTGCCGATCTGTCGGGCAAGAGCGTGGCGGTCGATCCCGACCGCGCGGTTGCGGCGATCTTCACCGCGCTCGAAGCTGCGGGCGCGAAGATCGAGCGTCACCGCGACCCGGCGGTGCTGCCCAAGGCGATCAAGAACGACACCGAACTCAATGGCACGCGCGTCGCGCATGTCCGTGACGGAGTCGCGGTCGCGCGTTTCCTGAAATGGATGGAAGAGGTCGCGCCCGAGGGGAATCTCGACGAGCTCGGCGCGGCGGCGAAGCTCCGGGAATTTCGTGACGAGAATGGCGATCTCCGGGATTTGTCGTTCGATACCATCTCGGCCGCGGGTCCGAACGGCGCACTGCCGCATTACAAGGTCGACGAAACGACCAATCGCGCGATCGAGACGGGCACGCTCTATCTGGTCGATTCGGGCGGGCAATATGACGACGGCACGACCGACATCACGCGCACCATCGCGATCGGCACGCCGACCGCCGAGATGCGCCGCCGCTTCACGCAGGTGCTGAAGGGCCATATCGCGCTTGCGGTCGCACGCTTCCCCAAGGGCACGCGCGGCAGCCAGCTCGACATTCTCGCGCGGCAATATCTCTGGGCCGACGGCGTCGATTATGCGCATGGCACCGGCCACGGCGTCGGCACCTATCTGGCAGTCCACGAAGGACCGCAGCGCATCGCGAAGCCCTCGGGCGGGCAGGCGGGAACCGAGGAGCCGCTGCACGCCGGCATGATCCTCTCGAACGAGCCCGGCTATTACAAGGCGGGTCATTTCGGCATCCGCATCGAAAATCTCGTCGTCGTCGAGCCGCAGAGCATTGCGGGGGCCGAGGAGGATATGCTCGGTTTCGAGACGATTACCTTTGCGCCGATCGCGCAGAATCTGGTCGATGTGGCGCTGCTGTCGCCCGCCGAGGCCGACTGGCTCGATGCCTACCATGCCGATGTGCTGGCGAAGCTCGGCGCGGGAATGGCGGGCGACGAGCGCGCCTGGCTCGAAGCCGCGTGCGCGCCGCTCGACCGGACACCGGCTGCGCTCGCCGCATGACCGACACCCGCAGCAATGTGCCGCTCGCCGATTTCCGCGTGCAGGAGCGCGTGCGCGTGCGCTTCAACGAGATCGACGGCCAGAACATCGTCTTCAACGGCAATTATCTGGTCTATGCCGATATCGGAGTGACCGAATATTTTCGTGCGCTCGGTGAGGGGCAGCCCGGGCCCTATTTTCACCAATATGGTACAGATATTCGCGAAACGCATTGCGAAATCGACTATCATGCGCCGGCGCGGCTCGACGAGCTGATCACGATCGCGGCGCGGGTCAGCGCCTTCGGGCGGACGAGCTTCACGCTTCATTGTGGTATTTTCCGCGGGAATGAACGGCTGACCGATATCGAGATCAGCTACGCCCATATCGATTCGGACAGCGGCCAGCCAACGCCATTGCCGGGAAGTTTCATCGCCGAAGTGCGGCGATTCGAATCGCGGACGCCGGTTCAGGCCTGATTCGCACCGGCCGATTCGAACCGGATCGTATTTCTCGACCGAAATACTCAGGATTTTGGCCAAAAAGGCCAAAAAAAGGGCCACCCGAAGGTGGCCCGTGAAAGTTTTGGGAGAGGATGCCTAAAAGGCAAGTGTGTTATTGCACTGCACAATGAATGCTGCAACTGCGAAATGAGCATCCGCTATTGCATTTTTTGCAATCGATAACGTTATCAGCGTGCACCATGCGCAATCGCCCTGCCCTGACGCGCCTCTCGCAAATCGCGCCGACATCGCCTAGATTGTGCGCATGGGAATGTTCAACAATTGGGATGTCACCGGCGGCGTCAGCGATTTCTGGGGCTATGTCCGCGAGCCCCGTCCGCATCGCTGGGCGATCTGGGGCGTCGCGATCGCGCTGACGTGGGTCATATTCCACGGCGTTTCGGAATATCTGATCCCCTACGAGAAGCCGAAGGCGTCGATCATCTATTTCGAAAACTGGAAGACGACGCGGAGCGAAGGCGAAATTCGCGCCGACTGGGTTGCGCGTGCGAAGGAGACGACGCTCCGCAACGCCGAGACGCGCGCCGAATATCAGCGGCTCGCGAAGGGTCTCGGAATCGAATATGATTCGACCGAAGCCGACCGGCTGACGCGCGAAACGCTCGGCGACGAAGCCGCGGCAGCGGCGATGAAGAAGCCCGAACCGGCGAAGACGCGGTCGACGCTCGCCGAACGCGCGGCGCGCGCGCCGGCAGCGGCCAAAACGCAGCCCTGATGCGGCGACCGCACGCCGACGCCGACTGGATGGCCGCGGCGGTTGCGCTGTCGCGGCGGGGATGCCCCGCCTCGGCGCCCAATCCCAATGTCGGATGCCTGATTGTCAGCGAGGGCAGAATCGTCGCGCGCGGGTGGACGCAGCCGGGCGGCCGGCCGCACGCCGAGGCCGTCGCGCTTGCCGCCGCCGGTGACACGGCGCGGGGCGCCACCGCCTATGTCAGCCTCGAGCCCTGCGCCCACGCAAGCGCGCGCGGCCCCGCATGCAGCGATTCGCTGATTGCAGCGGGTATCGCCCGCGTCGTGATCGCGGCGCAGGACCCCGATCCGCGCACCGACGGCGAAGGGATTGCGCGGTTGCAGGCAGCCGGGGTCGAGGTGCTGTTCAATGTCCTTCCCGCCGCAGCGCGGGCCGCGATGGCGCCGTGGTGGACGCGGCAGGCCGAAGGGCGACCCTTCGTCACGCTCAAGCTCGCAACCTCGCTCGACGGCTGCATTGCGATGGCGAACGGGGCGAGCCGCTGGATCACCGGCGCGCCCGCCCGCGCGCACGGCCATCTGGAGCGCGCGCGCCATCAGGCGATTCTCGTCGGGCGCGGGACGCTGGAGGCCGACGCGCCGAGGCTCGACGTGCGGCTCCCGGGCCTTGAGGACCGCAGCCCGAAGAAATTGCTGCTGACATCGGGCACCGCCCCTGACGGCTGGATGGCGGTCGCGTCGCCCGAGGCCGTCGACGATGTCGATTCGGTACTTGTCGAAGGAGGGGCCGGCGCGGCCTCTGCTTTCCTTTCCGCCGATCGCGTCGACCGGCTGCTGCTGTATCGTGCTCCGATCCTGATCGGTAGCGGCAGGCCCGCGCTCGGCGATATCGGTCTGACCGATCTTGCCGAAGCGCACGGTCGCTGGCGGCTTGCCGACAGCCGCCTGCTTGGCAGCGACCGGCTCGACGTCTACGAGCGCAACAGGACAATTTGAGGGCATCCATGTTCACCGGAATCATTACCGACATCGGCACCATCCGCAGCCGCGAGGACCGCGGCGACACGCGGCTCGTCATCGGCACCGTCTACGATACGGCAACGATCGATCTCGGCGCGTCGATCGCCTGTTCGGGGGCGTGTCTGACCGTCGTCGACAAGGGGCAGGACGCAGACGGCCACTGGTTCGCGATCGACGCCAGCGGCGAAACGCTGGCGCGCACCGCATCGGGAATGTGGGACGCGGGTCGCCGCCTCAATCTCGAACGCGCGCTCCGGATCGGCGACGAGCTCGGCGGACATATCGTCACCGGCCATGTCGACGCGGTGGGCACGATCGTCTCGGTCACCCCGGTCGGCGACAGCGTCAGTGTTACCGTCGAGGCACCCGCCGAACTGGCCCCGCACATCGCCGCCAAGGGCTCGATCACCGTCGACGGTGTATCGCTGACGGTGAACGAGGTGGCCGATCAGGCTGACGGCACCGCGCACTTCACCCTCAACATCATCCCGCACACGCAGGAAATGACGACGCTGGGCGAAGCGGCGGCCGGACGCCCGGTCAATCTGGAGATCGACATCCTTGCGCGCTATCTGGCGCGGATGCAGGCACGGGGATGAACGAGAATTCGCGGATTCTTTCGTGGATTCGTTGGGGCGCGCTGCTCCTCGCGGCGGTGATGATCGCCGCGCGGGTCGCGAGCCACGGCTTTGATCTGTTCATCCTGATATCGGCCGCGCTGCTCGTCGTCCTCGGCCTCGCGCTGCAATATGTCGAGGCGCACACGGTCCGGCCGCGCAAGAACTATCTGCGCTGGCTGCTCGGCGCGGTAACGCTGGGCCTGATACTGGTCGTCCTGCCGCTCTACCTTGGCGCAAACCTGCTTGTCGGCGCGATCCTCTGGCTCGGGCTTTCGGCGGCGGGTCTGGTCTGGTGCGTCAACTATGAGCGCACCGAACCGCTCTGACACCTAGCCTTCGGTCCAGCCAGCCGCGAGTTCGGGATCGGCGGCCAGCATTGAGCGGCGCATCGCGACGCGCCCGATGCGGAGCAGCTCGGCCTTGCGCCGGGCAGGTGCCAGGTTGCAACTCGCAGCCTCGCGCACGACCGCGGCGCCATAACGGTCGGCGATGATCAGCCCCGAGGTTTCGGGACGGTAGCCTTCGGTTTCGAGGATCGCCGGGTCGAGCCCCGATGCCAACGCCCAGTAAAAGCGGTCGCACCAGTCGCAATAGTCGGGCCATTTGCCGTCGCCGTGCAGATCGGCGCGGCTCACCTTGATCTCGACGATCGTGATATTGCCTTTGGCGTCGATCGCGGTGAGGTCGGTGCGTCGCCCGTTGGGCAGCGTCACCTCGGGAATCGCGACCAGTCCCTGCTGCGCGAACAGCCGGCACACGCCGCGCGCGACGTCCGCGGCGGTCAGCAGGTCAGTCGCCATGCGTTGCTATCCTCAGAACGGAACGTCGTCGTCCAGATCGTCGTCGAAGGGCGCGCGGCCACCGCCGCCGCCACCCGAGCTGCCACCGCCGCCCTGGTTCCAGCCGCCGCCCGAGCTTCCACCCGACGAGCCGCCGCCCTGATCCCAGCCGCCGCTTGATCCGCCGCCGCCTTGGCTCCAGCTGTCGCCGCCGCGCGAACCGCCGCCGCCGCCGCCGGGCGCGCCGTCGAGCATGGTCAGCGTGCCGCCCATGCCGGCGATCACGATCTCGGTCGTATATTTGTCGTTACCGTCGCGGTCCTGCCACTTGCGGGTACGCAGGCTGCCTTCGATGTAAACCTTCGAGCCCTTTTTCAGATAGCGCTCGACGACGCCGATCAGCCCTTCGCCGTTGATGACGACCTGATGCCACTCGGTGCGCTCCTTGCGCTCGCCGGTCATCCGGTCCTTCCACTGCTCGGACGTCGCGATACGGAGATTCGCGACCTTGCCGCCGTTCTGGAACGACTTGATTTCGGGGTCGGCACCGAGGTTGCCGATCAGAATTACCTTGTTGACGCTGCCAGCCATCCGCCGCTCCGCTCCGCTTTAAAAGTTGGGAGGATCAGCCGAGTCCGAAGGCGACGGCTGTCCAGTAAGTGATACCAGCAGCGGCATAGGCGAGCAGGAACAAATAGCCAACCATGAACATCGGCCATTTCCACCCATTGGTCTCGCGGCGGGTGATCGCGATCGTCGAAATGCACTGCGGCGCGAAGACGAACCAGGCGAGGAAGGCCAGCGCGGTCGCGAGGCTCCATTTGCCCTGGAGCCGCTCGCCGAGCGTCTGCGCCATCGCATCCTCGTCGCCATCGGCATCGATCGCATTGGCGGTCGCCATCGCCGACACCGCGACCTCGCGCGCCGCCATCGCGGGGATCAGCGCGAGCGCGATATCGTGGTTGAAACCGATCGGCTTGACGACGACCTCCAGCCCGCTCGCGATCCGGCCGCCCAGGCTGTACTCGACCTGGCTCTGACCCTCGGGTGCCTTCGGAAAGCTCAGCAGCAACCAGAGGACGACGGTCGTCATCGCGATGATCGTACCCGCGCGGCGCAGGAAGATCCACGCGCGCTGCCACAGGCCGAGCGCGATGTCGCGCCATTGCGGCATCTGGTAGCGCGGCATTTCCATCATGAAGCCGGCGGCATTGCCCTTGGCGATCGTCCGGCGCAGCGCGAAGGCGACGACAAGCGCGCCGACGATGCCCGCGAGATAGAGGCCGAACAGCACGAGACCCTGAAGCCCGATGCCGGTGCCGCCGACGGTGCGGTCGGGAATGAAGGCGGCGATGATCAGCGCATAGACGGGCAGGCGCGCCGAACAGGTCATCAGCGGGGCGATCAGGATCGTCGTCAGCCGGTCCTTCTCGTCGGGGATCGCCCGCGTCGCCATGATGCCGGGGACGGCGCAGGCAAAGCTCGACAGCAAAGGAATGAAGCCGCGGCCCGACAGACCGACCTTGGCCATCAACCCGTCCATCAGAAAGGCCGCGCGCGTCATATAGCCTGACGCCTCTAGCAGCAGGATGAAGAGGAAGAGGATCAGGATCTGCGGAAGGAAGACGACCACTGCGCCGACGCCCGCAAGCAGCCCCTCGACGATCAGGTCGCGAATGAAATTCTCGGGCAGCGTGTCGACGACCCAGCCCTGCAAGACGCCGACACCCGCTTCGAGCGCATCGGCGGGCGGCCCGGCCCAGGCATAGACCGCCTGGAACATGACGAACATCAGAGCGAGCAGGATCAGCAGCCCCGCGACCGGATGCAGTACGACCGCATCGACGCGCTGCGTCCAGCGGCGAACCGGGGTCTCGGTGACGATCGCCGCCTTGGCGAGCGCGCGCGCTCGCTGATGAAGCGCCGCATCGCTTTGCGCCGGGGCGACCGTTTCGCGTGGCTGGTGCGACTGGATCGCGCCGTCGATCGCGGCGAGCAGTTCGGTAAGCCCGCGCTTGCGCACTGCCACCGTCGGGATGACCGGAACGCCAAGTTCGCGCGACAGCCGTTCGGGATCGAGCGTCAGCCCGTCGCGTTCGGCGAGGTCGAGCATGTTGAGCGCGACGACCGTTGGCAGGCCGAGCGCCAGCAGTTCGAGTGCGAAGCAGAGGTGGTTGTCGAGATTCGCGGCGTCGAGCACGACGATCAGCGCGTCGGGGCGCTTCTCGCCTTCCTGCCGGCCGAGCACGACATCGCGCGTCACCGCCTCGTCGAGGCTTGCCGGGGTCAGGCTGTAGGTGCCCGGAAGGTCGATCAGCGATAACGGCCGGCCGTCGGCGAAGCTCGCATGGCCCGCCTTTCGTTCGACTGTGACGCCGGGATAATTGGCGATCTTCTGCCGCGCGCCGGTCAGCGCGTTGAACAGGCTCGACTTGCCGGCATTGGGATTGCCGACGAGCGCGATCGAGGGGATCGCGGCGGTCATGCGGCGCCCTCCTCGCTGACGACGTCCTCGACTTCGATCACCGCCGCCTGCTTTGCGCGGATGATCACCTGCATGCGGCCGATCGTCAGCGCGAGCGGGTCGCGCGAGAAGATGCTGCCGCGATGGCGCGGGATCACTTCGCATCCCTCCATCAATCCGAATTCGCGCAGGCGCCGGCCTTCGTCGTCGGTCATCGCGGTCCAGTCGATGCGCGCAATCCGCACCGCAACGCCGAGCGTTGCCTTATCGAGCAAAGCAGTCATTGCGAGCGATTATCAATAACAATCGCGCGGCGCCAGTCCTTTGTCGAAACCGGTCAGCGGCCGGGATAGCGCAGCCGCCCGACGAAGCGTGCGAGGCTCGGCCGTTCGATGCTGCGTGCAGCGCGGCGGTGCTTCCAGCTTTCGAAGCGCATCACCTCGCCGATCCGTCGTGCGAGGAAGGCGCGCGTTTCGGCGAAATCCTCGCTCTCGTCGTTCAGGAACACCGCCATCGTCGAGCCATAGACCGCGCCAAGGATCGTACGCTTGCTGTAATGGTTGAAATCGGTCGCGGTGTCGCCGGCGAGGTTCCACATCAGGTCGGCGGCGCGCCAGCCGAGCTTCGCGGCGTGCGGGGCGTTGGTCGGCAGCGCGAGCAGCGCAAGTGCACGGCGGAGCGATTCGCGGTCGCGTGCGAGCAGGTCGATCCGTGCCTCGACGAGCGTCGTGATCCGCTCGCGGATCTTGAGCGTCGCCAGCTTTTCGGTGGGCCAGCGTGTGGCCATCGCAGCGTCGATGCTCGCAAACCAGGCGTCGACCATATCGCGTGCGCCGCCGGGAAAGGCGAGCTTTGCGACGTCGACATCGACGCCGAGGCGTTCGGCCGCGCCGGCGAGCGCCTCGTTGCTGAACCCGTCGAACGCCGCGCTTTCGGCGATCAGCGGCGCGAGCGCGGCGCGAATCTCGTCGAGGGTCGGATCGGCGGGCAGGATGGAGGCCATGGGCATCAGATAGGCCGCGCGGCGCGGCTCGGCAACCGGATCAATACGAGCGCCGCCGCGACCATCGCGCCGCCGAAGATTTCGATCGCGCTCAGCGTCTCGTGGAAGATCAGCCATCCGGCGACCGCCGCGACGACGGGCTGGACGAGCAGGGTCAGCCCGATGACAAGCGGCGAGAAGCGCGGCAGCGCCCAGATCAGCAAGCCCTGCCCGACGAGCTGGCTCATCAGCGCGAGGACGATCAGCGGGGTCCAGTTATGCGGCACGATCGCTTCGTTCATCGCGAGCGCCGCGGCGAGCAGGATCGGGATGCCGGCGGCCGACGAGATGGCGAGCGCCGACCAGGGGCCGACCTCGCCGCGCACGCGCTGCATCATCAGCACATAACCGGTGTAGAGCGCGCCCGCGAGGAGACTGAGCAGGTCGCCGACCAGATAGGCCGACGATGCCTCATAGCTCTGCCCCATCAGCAGCGCCGATCCCGCGAAGGCGAGCAGGATCGCGAGCGCCTGCCACCCGCGCGGCAAGGTTCGCGACAGCATGATCCCCCAGATCACGAGCAGCAGGCTGGCGCTGTTGCCGAACAAGGTCGCGTTGGCGACCTTGGTCTGCAGGATGCCGATATGCCAGGCCGCCAGATCGAGCCCGAAGAAGACGCCCGCGCCGGTCGCAATCCACAGCGCGCGCGCCGAGGGCAGCTTGCCGCCGGTCTCGCGGCGCATCAGGATCAGCAGCACGGGTAGCGCCAGCGTCAGCCGCCATACCCCGACCGCCATCGGCCCGGTGTCGGCGAAACGCACGACCATGGCCGTAAGCGACAACGCCAGATTGCCGCCGACGAGCGCCGCGAACGCCCAGCGGTTCGCTCGCGATCGGCTTTCGGGCAATTCGTCGATGCTTTCGATCTTGGCTGTCATTTAGATTTTCTTTTGATACCCACCATTGTGCCGGCGCCGCGACGACCATAGCTTCGCGGGCCATAGCGGTGACCGATGGGGTCGTCGCGAACAAAGTGAGACGTGGAGGAACCATGGCCGTATCACTATTCGATCCGATCAGACTGGGCGCCATCGAGGCGCCGAACCGCATCATCATGGCGCCGCTGACGCGCGGCCGCGCCGGACCGGGCTTCGTCCCGAACGAACTCGCGCTCGAATATTATCGCCAGCGCGCTTCGGCGGGGCTGATTATCTCCGAAGCCACCGGTATTTCGCAGGAAGGCCTTGGCTGGCCGTCGGCGCCGGGCCTCTGGACCGACGCGCAGGTCGAGGGGTGGAAGCCCGTGACCGACGCCGTTCATGCTGCCGGCGGGCGCATCGTTGCGCAGCTCTGGCACATGGGTCGTCTCGTCCACTCGGTGTTCAACGACGGCAAGCAGCCGGTCTCGGCGTCGGCGACGACCGGCACGGGCCGCGCGCACACGCCGGTTGGCCGTCTCGACCTCGAGGAAGCGCGCCCGCTCGAGATCGGCGAGATTCCCCGCGTCATCGGCGATTATGTGAAGGCCGCAGAGAACGCGAAGAAGGCCGGTTTCGACGGCGTGCAGCTGCACGGCGCGAACGGCTATCTGATCGACCAGTTCCTGCGCGACGGCAGCAATCTGCGTGACGATGACTATGGCGGCTCGGTCGAGAATCGCATCCGGTTGCTCCGCGAAACGACCGAGGCGCTGATCGGCGTCTGGGGCAAGGACCGCGTCGCCGTCCGCCTGTCACCGAACGGCGAGACGCAGGGCGTCGACGACAGCGCGCCCGAGCAACTGTTCCCGGCGGCTGCCGCTGCACTCGACGCGCTCGGCATCGCCTTCCTCGAGCTGCGCGAGCCCGGTCCCGAGGGCACCTTCGGCCGCACCGATGTGCCCAAGCAGTCGCCGGCGATCCGTCAGGCGTTCAAGGGTCCGCTGATTCTCAACAGCGACTATAATGTCGCGCTGGCGGAAGAGGCGCTGGCGAACGGCAGTGCCGATGCGATTGCCTTTGGCCGTCCCTTCATCGGCAATCCCGATCTCGTCGAGCGCATCCGCACCGGCGCCGAATGGGCGGCGGACAATCCGCAGACCTGGTACTCGCCGGGGCCGGCGGGTTACACCGACTATCCGGCGCTGGTCGCAGCCTGATACCGAATTGGCCGGGCAGAGCGATCTGCCCGGCTAGTTTCTTTCGGCGAGCGCCTTGTCGACGATCCCGGCGCCGATCGGCCCGAGGATGTTGCCGCCGAAGCGGAAGAGCAGGAAGCCGACCACGAACAGGATCACCGGCGCGATCAACAGCGCCACGATCGCCGCGATCAGTGCCACGAAAAACAGCGTAACGAAGCCGCCGCTCAGCGTCTGCTGGCCTTTGGGACCCAGCTCGATCGTGCGCGGGCCTTTCGAATCCCACCATTTGCCGGTGACGATCGTCTTGCGGCCGCCTGCAGATGCCTGTGCCTTCGGCTGCGGCCGCTGCGCGATCCGGGCGGGCTCGGGCTTGGCAGCGGAAGCCCTTGCGGGTTCCTTCCACGGTCGCTTGCGGTTCATTTCGGCGACCGCTGCTGCCATGCGGGGGTTGGGCGGGCGGGTTTCGGGGCGCATCGGTGCGGCCGGTTCGATCGGGGTTGGCGCCGCCTCGGGTTCGACGACCGTTACACGCCCGGTCGGTTGCGCACGCTCGTTCCCCATGCGCCGGTCATATTCGGCCATGCGTTCGGCGGCGCTCGGCGGGGTCTGCCCGGTATCGCGGTCGATGACCACCAGCCGCCCGCCGCGTTCGACGACGGAGTAACGGCTGGGGGGTAGTCGATCAGCCAATGCCGAATTGTTCCTTCAGGGCCAGCATCGCGATCGCGGCCTTTGCCGCTTCGCCGCCCTTATCCTTGCGCGTCTTGTCGGCGCGCGCAAGCGCCTGTTCCTCATTTTCGACCGTCAGGATGCCGTTGCCGATCGCGAGCCCGTCGAGCGTCAGCGCCATGATGCCGCGCGCGCTTTCGTTCGAGACGACTTCGAAATGATAGGTTTCGCCGCGGATCACGACGCCGAGCGCGACATAGGCGTCGTAGCGGCCGCTGTCGGCGGCCAGCGAAATGGCGGCCGGGACCTCGAGCGCGCCGGGGACGGTCACGACCTCGTGGCTGTGGCCCTCGGCTTCGAGCGCGCTTTTCACGCCGTCGATCAGCATGTCGTTGAGGTGGCTGTAGAAACGGGCTTCGACGATCAGGACGTGGGCCATCAGGCTTCTCCGGGAATGGGGCGTTCGCCGACGACCGACAGGCCATAGCCTTCGAGGCCGACGATATTGCTGTGGGTCGGGGTGAGCAGTTCCATCGCATGGACACCGAGGTCGGCGAGAATCTGCGCGCCGATCCCGTAAGTGCGAAGGTCCATGCCTCCGGCTTCCGGCGGCGCTGCATCGGCATCAGCCGAGCCTGGGAGCGGGCGCATCAGCATCACGATAACGCCGGCGCCGGCCTCGCCGATCGCGTCCATCGAGCGCTGCAGGCGGCGCTTCTTCGGCCCCGGGCGCCCCATGATGTCGTCGAAGATCGAGACGGCATGCATCCGCACCAGCGTCGTTCCTTCGGGATCGACCGGGCCTTTCTGGAGTACCAGATTGACGCTGCCGTCGACTTTGTTGCGATAGGATTTGAGCCGCCAGTCGCCGCCATAGTCCGATTCGAACGGCTCGTCGGACACGCATTCGACCAGCCGGTCGGTGCGGCTGCGATAGGCGATCAGGTCGGCGATCGTGCCGATTTTCATCCCGTGGCGCCGCGCGAAGGGGATCAGGTCGTCGAGCCGCGCCATCGTGCCGTCGTCGTTCATGATCTCGCAGATCACGCCCGAGGGGTTGAGTCCGGCGAGGCGGGCGATGTCGACCGACGCTTCGGTGTGGCCGGCGCGGACGAGAACGCCGCCGTCGCGTGCGATCAGCGGGAAGACGTGGCCGGGGGTGACGATATCGTCGCGGCCCTTGCCGGCGTCGATCGCGACCGAGACGGTACGCGCGCGGTCGGCGGCCGATATGCCGGTGGTGACGCCCTCGCGCGCCTCGATCGAGGTGGTGAAGGCGGTTTCGTGCCGCGTGCCGTTCTGGCGGCTCATCAGTTCGAGGCCGAGCGTCTCGACGCGCGATTTGGTGAGCGTCAGGCAGATGAGGCCGCGGCCGTGGGTCGCCATGAAATTGACCGCGTCGGGGGTCGCCATCTGTGCCGGAATGACGAGGTCGCCCTCATTCTCGCGGTCCTCGTCGTCGACGAGGATGAACATGCGCCCATTGCGCGCCTCGGCGATGATCTCTTCCGGGGTGGCCATCGGCGACAGGTCGCTGCCGTGCGCGAGCCAGTTCTCCAGCTTGCGGAGCGTATCGGCGGTGGGATTCCAGCCCTCGGAATCGAGGTCGCGAAGGCTGTTGGCGTGAAGACCCGCGGCGCGCGCCAGCCCCGAACGGGACATGGTCCCGTCTTCGACGATGGCGCGGATGCGGTCGATGAGTTGCGTGGACATGCCACGCGTATTTCACATCACAGTGTGATCGTCAATGGCAATATCACATTGTGCTTACTTGGGGCCGAAAACCGCTCCGCTGTCGCGTATCGCGTCGGGCTTGGCGTCGAGCATCGCCAGAATCGCGCCGGTGCGGTCGTCGCGCTTGGCATAGTCGCGCGCCGACATGCCCGCGATATGGTCGGCCTTGTCGGGATTGGCGCCGTTGCGCACCAGCAGGCGGATCACCGCGGCATTCTTGTTCTGTACCGCAAGGATCAGCGCGGTTTCGCCGCGCCGGTTGGTCTGGTCGACCGGCGCCTTGTCGCCGAGCAGCGCTTCGGCGCCTTCGGGGAAATTGATCAGCGCGGCATGCATCAGCGGGGTGACACCCTGGCGGTCGCCGATCGACGGGTCGGCATCCTTGCCGAGCAGGAAGCGCACCCACTGGATATCGCGCCGTTTCGTCGTCAGGATCAGCGCGGTCTCGCCCGTGTCGGGGTTGCGCGTGTTGATATAGGTCGGATCGTTCTTCAGCGCCTCGGTCGCCTTGGTCCCGTCGCGATTGTCGACCGCCTGCAGGAAGGCGAAGCCGCCGCGGAACTGCGCGAGCGCCGGGCTGGCCGTCAGCGCGGTCGCCGCGGCGAGCAGGGAGAGGGAGGCAAGGCGGAATTCCGCGCGTCGGAACATGATCGAGAGACCCCTGGGGCAATTTGTCCGTCGCTCGGCACGACGACAATGGTTGATTTTCGCGCTTTAGCCGATCAAGGCTGGCCGCATGATGAATATCGATATTATGGGACAAAAGCTGGCCCGTTCAAGCCTGCTCCTGATTTTGGGCGCGATGCTGGCGGGCTGCAATCCGTCGGGCGGTGCGTCGACCGCAGAGCCGCCGCTTGCCGATGCCCGGATCGGCGGACCGTTCACGCTGACCGACCAGGATGGCAGGACCGTCCGCGATACCGACTTCGCCGGCAAGTACCGGCTCGTCTATTTCGGTTACAGCTTCTGTCCAGACATCTGCCCCGTCGACCTTCAGAAACTGATGCGCGGCCTGTCGCGGTTCGAAAAGGAGGATCCGGCGCGCGGCGCGAAGGTCGTGCCGATGTTCATCACCGTCGATCCCGAACGCGATACGCCCGCCGCGCTCAAGCCGTTCGTGAACCGCTATCATCCGCGGCTGCTGGGCCTGACCGGCACGCCCGAGCAGATCGCGGCAGTCGCAAAGGCCTATGCGGTCATTTACAACAAGGTGCCGGGTTCGGCGCCCGACCGCTATCTGATGGCGCACAGCCAGCTCGCCTTCCTGATGGATCCGCAAGGCAAGCCGGTGGCGCTGCTGCCGCTCGACAATCCGTCGACCGATCCCGATGAGGGCGCGCCCGACAAGGTCGCCGCCGAGCTGGCGAAATGGGTCAGGTAGCGATGGCGGGGGCGACACCGGAGCGCCCCTTCTGGGAGGCGCCGCTTGCCAGCCTCGACGCGGGTCAGTGGGAGGCGCTGTGTGACGGCTGCGGCAAATGCTGCCTCCACAAGCTCGAGGACGAGGATACGGGGCGCATCTATCCGACCAATGTCGCGTGCCGTCTGCTCGACCTCGCGACCGCGCGTTGCGGCGATTACAAACATCGCCGCCGCCATGTGCCCGATTGCCTTACGCTGACCAAGACCAAGGTCGACGATATCGAATGGCTGCCGCAAACCTGTGCCTATCGCCTGCGCGCCGAGGGCGAGCCTCTGCCCGAATGGCATTATCTCGTCTGCGGCGATCGCGATGCGGTGCACCGCGCGGGCGAATCGATCGTCGGCTGGACCGTGGGCGAAGATATGGCGGGCCCGTTGGAGAATCATCTTGTCGAACGCGTCGTTTGATCCCGGCGCCGACGGCCCGCACATCCGTGTCGGCGAGACGGCGTGGCCGGTGCGGCTCGTCCATCATTCCCGGTCGCGGCGGTACAAGCTGATCTTCGACGGTGCCCGCGGCGAGCTGCGCCTGACCCTGCCCCGCCGCGCCAGCGTTGCCCGCGCGCTCGAATGGGCAAGCGGGCAGCAGGACTGGCTTCACGAACAGGTGGGCAAGGCCGCCGCACCGGTTCTTGTCGCCCCCGGTGCATGCGTGCCCGTCTTTGGAATCGAACGGCGGGTCGACTGGTCGGTCGCGGCGCCGCGCGCGGTCAGGCTGGAAGGCGACCGGCTATGTCTGGGCGGCCCCGCAGAGACCGTGGGCCGCCGTATCGAGCGCTGGCTGAAGGCCGAGGCGCTCGACCTGATGGCGCGCGAGAGCCGCGAGATCGCGGCGCAGGCGGGGCTGAATGTCGGCCGCGTCGGCGTCGGCGATCCGCGCAGCCGCTGGGGCAGCTGCACCCATGAAGGCGACCTTCGCTACAGCTGGCGGCTGGTCATGGCGCCAGCCCATGTCCGGCGCGCGACGGTCGCGCACGAGGTCGCGCATCTTCGCCACATGGATCATGGTGCCGATTTCCACGCGCTGGTCGACGAACTGCACGACGGCGATGTCGGCGCGGCACGCGCGTGGCTGCGCCGCGAAGGGCGCGGGCTCCACCGCTACCGCTTTACCTAGTTTCCTTCGCCGTTCTGCTGCGGCCGCGGCGGCAGGCCCTTCACGAGCGGGATCGCCTTAGGCGGTGGCGGGATATTCTTCCCCGCGCCATTGTCCGCCGGGCGTCGTCCCGTCTGCTCCTCGATCCATTGCTGGTTGAGCACCGGGCCATCGCCTTCCTGCGGCGGCGGGTTGTCGCCGTCGGGCGGCGGCGCGGCCGAAGGCAGTTCGATCGGCATGCCATTCTCGTCGACCAGCCCGTCCGACCCGGGTTCGCCCATATAGGCGTCGCCTTCGTCCTCGAGCTGCCATTCGGGAAGCTTGACCTCGGTATCGAACGCCTCGACCGGGCGCCGTGCGACCGCGACGCGCATATAGTCGGCGAACGCCTTTGCCGGCGCGCGGCCGCCCTGCAGCCCTCCGACGGGTTTCGCATCGTCGCGGCCCATCCAGACGCCCGTTGTCAGCCCGCTCGAAAAGCCGAGGAACCAGCCGTCCTTGTTGCTCGACGTCGTGCCGGTCTTGCCCGCGACGGGGCGGCCGATCTGGGCCGCCTTGCCGGTGCCGGTATTGACGGCGGTCTGGAGCAGGTCGGTAATGCCTGCGGCGACCCAGCTGTCGACCAGCTGCTGTCCACGTTCGGCGGGGCGTTGATAGAGCAGGCGCCCGTCGGCGGTCGTCACCTTGGTGATGCCATAGGGCTCGACCGATACGCCCTTGCGTGCGACTGCGGCGAACGCGGCGGTCATGTCGATCACCCGCACCTCGGCGCTGCCGAGCACCATCGAGGGGTGGGTGTTGATCGGGGTCGTGATGCCGAAGCGACGCGCCATGTTCGCGACGGCGGAGAAGCCGACCTCGTCGCCGAGCTTCGCCGCGACGGTGTTGACCGAATAGGCGAAGGCGGTGCGCAGATCCATCGCGCCCGCAAACCGCCCCGACGAGTTGCGCGGGCTCCAGCCGTTGATCGTCACCGGTTCGTCGACGACGGGATCATTGACCTTATAGCCTGACTCGAGCGCCGCCATATAGACGAACAGCTTCCACGCAGAACCCGGCTGGCGCATCGCCTGCGTCGCACGGTTATAGTTCGACGCGACATAGTCGGTGCCGCCGACCATCGCGCGCACCGCGCCGTCGCGGTCGAGCGAGACGAGGGCGGCCTGCACGCCCTTTGGCGTATCGGCCTGGATCGCGGCCGTCGCGGCGCGCTGCATGTCGAGGTCGATCGTCGTATAGACGTCGAGTGCCTCGCTGCCTTCGTCGATCAACATGTCGAGTTGCGGCAGCGCCCAGTCGCTGAAATAGCGCGCGCTGTTCTGTCCGGTTTCCTGCGCCATCTGGACATCGGCGGGCTTGGCATTGTCGGCCTGGCTGCGCGTGATCACGCCCGCGTCGACCATCACGTCGAGCACCACGCCGGCGCGGCCGAGTGCGGCCTGCGCGTCGGCGGTCGGCGAATAGCGCGACGGCGCCTTGACGAGGCCCGCGACCACCGCGGCTTCGGAGAGCGACATTTCGGTGGCGCTGTGTCCGAAGAAGCGGCGCGATGCCGCGTCGATGCCATAGCTGCCGCCGCCGAAATAGACCTTGTTCAGATAGAGCTCGAGGAGTTCGTCCTTCGAGAATTTCCACTCGAGCGCCATCGCGAGGATCATCTCGCGGCCCTTGCGGGTCCAGGTATAGCTGTTCGACAGGAAGATATTGCGTGCGAGCTGCTGGGTGATCGTCGACGCGCCCTGCATGCGGCGACCGGTACCATAATGCTCGACCGCGAACACCGCGGCGCGGCTCAGGCCGACGGGGTCGACGCCCGGGTGATAGCGAAAGCGCCGGTCCTCGACCGCGACCATCGCGTCCTGCATCACCTGCGGTGTCTCGCGGAGCGTCAGCCAGCGCCCGTAATTGGGGCCGAGCGACAGGAAGACGGTACCGTCGGCGGCGTGGACGCGGATCGTCTGGCCGGCAGGCGATTTCTTCAGCTCCTCGAAGCTCGGGATACGCTGCACCGCAATGCCGACCGCGACCGCGACCGCGACCAGCCCGACAAAGGCAAGGCCAAGGCCCCAGCGGAACAGCCGCCGGAGCCAGATGCGAAATCGCGACGGCGGAGGCGACGCGCCTCCACCCTTGCCCGAAGATGTCGATTTACCTGCGGTTGCCTGCTGTCGTTCGCGGCGCAAAGCTGTGTGTTCCTTCCCTCACTGCGCCCCTGATGCGTCAGTGCCGGCGGATCGGTTAACCTTTGCCGGTGTCAGCCTCATCCTGCCCGCGGTCGGCGAAGTCAAGCGCCGCGCTGTTGATGCAGTAGCGCAGGCCCGTCGGTCCGGGGCCGTCGGGGAAGACATGGCCCAGGTGACCTTCGCACTTCGCGCAGCGCACTTCGGTGCGGACCATGCCATGGCTCCGGTCGTGATGCTCGCTTACCGAGCCCTCGCCGGCGGGCGCCGTATAGCTGGGCCAGCCCGACCCGCTGTCATATTTGGTCTTGCTGTCGAACAAGGGTTCGCCGCAACCGGCGCAGCGATAGACGCCGTCGCCCTTGTGATCGGTATATTTGCCGGTGAAGGCGCGCTCGGTGCCGCCTTCGCGCAGCACGTGGTGCGCCATGGGATCGAGCGTCTTTTCGGTTTTCGGATCGGTCATGCGAAATCTCCTTCGGATGCGCCGTTTTCGGGCGTCTTCGCTGTTGGCTCCAATATCGGCTTTCGGCAGCGCGGCCGCAAGGGGCGCAGGCTCAACGGGTGTCGATGCGCGTCGCCTGCGATATCATTCGCACCATCGCGGGAAAAAGTGACGCCATGATCGTCATCGGCGCCGCGGTTCGCCGGCTTTCGCCGGCCCGCCAGACGAGATTCGCGAGCGCAAAGGGCCGCGCCATCCGCTCCGCCAGCCGTTCCTGATACGCGGTTGCCGCACCCGGCCCGCCGTGACGCCACGCCGTCACCGCCGCCTCGGCGCTTGCCAGCGCCAGCCCCATGCCTTCGCCCGCGAGCGACGGGATGACGCCGGCCTGATCGCCGAGGCGGAACAGACCGGGCGACGTCTCGCCGGTGCGCCAGCCATAGGGAACATGGCCGATCGCATCGACCGCGCGGTTCCAGTCCGCATAGGCCAGCCGTTCGCCGAGATGCGGCAGGCTGTCGCCGAGCGCCCGAAGCAGCGAGGCCGGATCGCCGCCGGCTTCGTCGAGCCGCGACTTGTGAACCGCGAGGCACAGGTTGCCGCTCCCGTCCTCCTGCCGGACGAGCCCGGCATAGCCGCGATCCAAAAGATGCAGTTCGACCGCGTCGCCGACGAGGCGGTCGAGCGCCGGATGCGCCGGAAGCCTGAGCCGCAGGCCGATCGCGGGGTCGCCGCGCTGCCACGCGGCGGGTTCGCGCGGAAAACCGCGGAAACCATGCTTGCCCGCCGCCAGAAAGATCGAGGGCGCAGCCAGCATTGCGCCGTCGCGCGTCCGGACGCTGCCCGCCTCGATCGAAGTCGCATGCACCGGACGTTCGAGCCCGGCTCCGGCGGTTATGGCGATCGCCTGCAGGGCGCCATCGAGCCGGAGCCGCGACACTCCCATCGCTGCCGAGGGCAGCCGCGTCTCGCTCCGCCGTTCGCCCGCAAGCAGGCGTACGCGGCCGACGGGCTGGCCGCCAAGCGCCGCGCGGTCGATGCCGAGCGCCTCGAGCCGTGCCAGCGTTTGCCAGCTCAGAAATCCGCCGCACAGCGCATCGCCGGTCTCTCGCGACCGTTCGAGCAGCAGCGTCCTTGCCCCGGCGCGGGCCAGCCCGATCGCCGCTGCCGAGCCGGCGGGGCCGGCGCCGACGACGATCGCGTCGGTCGCGGTCATCCGATCACCGGATGCGCTCGACGCAGAGGCGATAGGGGAAGCTGCGGAAGATCCGGCATGCGCCGGCCGTATCGGGCAGCGCCTCGGCGAGCATCGCCTGCCACTCGGCGCGCCGAAAGCTGCGCCCGACCGAAAGCTGACCGTCGCGGCGCACGATCGGGTCGGCGAGGGCGAGCACCGCGAGCAGCGGAAAACCCATGAACGGCAGGCGCTGGCGATGGAGGTCGTTGACCAGCCAGCCGCGTGCGCATTCGCGGTCCATGAAGCGGAGGAATTCGCTACGCTGCGCCGGCGTCATATGATGCGCGACGAGGCTGGAGAGGATGATGTCCCACCCCTGCCCCGCCAGATCGCGATAATCGCCGGTAACCAGCGTCGCGCGGCCGCCGAGCTCCGCTTCGGCCACCGGCGCGCTTTTCGGATTGAGGTCGACGCCGGCGAGATCGACCGGAACGCCGCGCGCATCGGCCCAGCGCGCGATCCGCGCCAGCATATCGCCAGCGCCGAAGCCGACGTCGAGGATGCGCCACGGTTTCATACCGATGCCCCGCGCCCGCACGCGTTCCAGAAAGCCGACCGTCGGCCGCCGGGCGAGGGTCAGCGCGTTGACGCGCGACAGGTCGGCGAGCACTTTCGCATAGCGGACGGGTGGCAGTTCGGCGGCGTCCATCTCCTCCTCGCGCGCGATCGGCCCGGCGAGGCTGGCGAAAGGGTTCACGCCGAAAACCGGATCGCCTCGGCGGCAAGGCCGGGGCCGAAGGCGATCGCGATCCCCTGCCCTTCCGCGCCGCGCGCCATCATTTCGGCGAGCACGAACAGGATCGTCGCCGACGACATATTGCCGAAGCGTTCGAGCACCGAACGGCTGTCGGCAAGCGCTTCGGCGGGAACGGCGAGGGCATGTTCGACCGCGTCGAGCACCGAGCGCCCGCCCGCATGGATCGCCAGCAATCCGGGCGGTCCGGCTCCGTCGAAAAGTTGCCCCCGTACCGCGGGTGCCGACAGCGCCTCGCGCAGCCGCCCGGGCACTTCGCCCGACAGGTGCATCGCGAAGCCGGTGTCGCCGATGTCCCAGCGGATGAGGTCGGCGCTGTCGTCGAGCGCCAGACTGATGCCGTCGCCGAGTTCGAGGCCGGCCGGATCGGCCGAAACGATCCCCGCCGCGGCGCCGTCGCTGAACTGAAGCATGGCGAGCAGCGGCTCGGGCTTGTCCTCGAGCTGCAGATGCAGCGTTGAAAGCTCGACACTGACGACCAGCACCACCGCGTCGGGCTGCGACCGGACGATATGCCGCGCGGTGCGCAATGCGGTGACCCCGGCATAGCAGCCCATGAAGCCGATCAGCACGCGCTCAACGGTAGCGGGCAGGCCCAGCCGCCGCGCAAGGATCTGGTCGATGCCCGGCGCGACGAAGCCGGTGCAGCTCGCGACGACGATATGTGTCACCCGCGCCGGATCGAACGCATCGCCCAGCTTCGCGATCGCCTGCATCGCCAGATCGGGCGCGTGGCTTGCATAGGCGCTCATCCGCGCGGAGGTCGGGGGCAAGCCGGGGACGTCGTAGAAACCGCCCCGCGCGACCGGCGAGCCGCCATCGGCGGTTGGCGGCAGCACCGACCAGCGATGCGCGATTCCCGACCGTGTCGCCATCCGCGAAAAGAGTGCGCGGACGCGCTCGTCGGTCAGGCGCGGGGTCGCCCAGTCGATGAAGGCCTGATGGATATCGTGAGTCGGGACCGCGGTCGCGAGGGCGTTGAGTCGGGGCAGGGGGAGCCGGGAGCTGCTCATCGGCCGCTGGTTAGACCCAAATGCAGGCTGCCGCCAGCGGAATGGCGCGGCGGTCATTTTACTGCGGGTTAACCATGACGGTCTAGGGTGGCGGACGTGAAACTGCGCCTGATCCTCGGCCTCTCGCTGCTTTTTGCCGCGCCGTCTCCGTCGGCGGCGCAGTGCATGCTGTGCGGCAAGGACGAGGGCGGCGCCACGCTCGTCAGGCACAAGGCGGAAACGCCGCTGCGCGTCGAGGTCGAAACCCAGCTCGATATGGGCCGCGTCGCGGCAGGCGCAGGCGGCGGGGAGGTCGCGATCGACCCGCTGACCGGCGCGCGCCGTCTCAGCGGCAATGTCGTCGATCTGGGTGGCTTTGCGCTGACCGGCGTCGTCACCGTCAGCGGCGAACCCGGCGCCGAAGTGCGCGTCTATCTGCCCGCGACGGTCGATCTCGAAAGCGGCGACGGCCGCACCGCGCGTGTCACGGGCCTTGCGACCGATCTTTCGCCCACTCCGCGCCTCGGCCCCGACGGCCGCCTGCAATTCCGGTTCGGCGGCCGGCTCCAGGTCGCCGGCGCCAGCGGCGGCGATTATCGCGGCCGTATCCCCGTTACGGTCGAATATCAGTAAGACCCGCCGTTCTGCAGCTGTTATGTCTGCGCCATGAAGCCGATCGTTGCGGCCCTGGTGGCCCTCTTCCTTGCTCTGACGGCCTCGCCCGCGAGTGCGGCGGATTGGCTTGCGCCGTTACCCGAAGGGACTGCGGGCTCGAAACAGGCTCCGATTCGGGGGCTTTATGCCGAATTTCGTTTCAGCCGGGCCGACGTGAACGAAAGGCTGGAAACGCTTGAGGCGACGTGCAGGGAGCGCGGGATCGAACCCCGGATTGCGGGACGCGATCTCCTTTCGGAGGGTGTCCGCCGGATCTACCGCGGCTCTGCCGGTCTCGCGATATTCGAGGACGCGCCGTCCATCGCGACCGATTCCGATGCCTGTACCGCCTCGATATCGCTTCGCCGCAGCGTCGAGATCAAGCCGGGACCACGCGGCAGGTTCCTGACCGATGACTGGATCAAAGAGCAGCCGAAATGCAGCTGGTTCAGCCGCTGCCGTTCGGGCGAAGTCGCCGGTGTACAGGCCCGATGCTTCGATCTCGGCGACGGCCTTGTCGGTACGATTGTCTGCTATTCGACGCAGGACGATTTCAGCCGGGATTTGATCGTGTCGCGGTGGAACTACTCCGACGACGGCAGCGTGCCAGACAGCGGCTGGATGATGGACCGTGTCGTTGCCGACGCGCTTATCGATCCGGTGGTTTTCCGCGCCGCCCCCGGCCAGCGTTAGTCTCGCGCCCCGAACAGCGCCGTCCCGACGCGCACATGTGTCGCGCCCAGCATGACCGCAGTTTCATAGTCGCCGCTCATCCCCATCGAGCGCAGCGGCAGGTCGTGACGCTCGGCGAGTTCGTCGAGCAGCGCAAAATAAGGCGCAGGTTCGACGTCGGCGGGCGGGATCGCCATCAGACCGTCGATCGTCAGGCCGGCTTCGGCGGCTTCGGCCAGCAGCGCGGGGAGGTCGGCGACCGCACAGCCGCCCTTCTGTTCCTCGTCGCCGACATTGACCTGCACGAACATCTGCGGCCGCCTGCCCGCCTTCGCGCAGGCCTTTGCCAGCGCCTGAACCAGCGACGGGCGATCGACCGAATGGATCGCATCGAACAATTCCACCGCTTCCTCGGCCTTGTTCGACTGCAACTGTCCGATCAGGTGGAGCGTGATGTCGCCGGCTTCGGCGCGCAGTGCGGGCCATTTGGCGGCGGCTTCCTGAACGCGGTTTTCGCCGAAATGGCGCTGACCAGCGGCGATCAGCGGGCGGATTGCGTCCGCCTCGTGCGTTTTCGATACCGCGATCAGGCAGATATCGCCGGCCTTGCGCTGCGCGCGTTTCGCCGCCTCCGCGATATTCGCCTTTACTTCGGCCAGCCGGTCTGCCGCGTCGCTCATAATCGATCCCTTGAAGGGCGCGTTGCGTGCGCCCGCGGCGTGCCTATAGAAAGCACGATGGTCCGGCGCCACCCTCTCCCCGAAATTTGGCTGTTCAGCGACGAGCGTCTTGCCGTCCCGATGACCGAACTCGCCGCAATCCTGCCCCCCGGCAGCGGGATCGTGCTGCGCCACGACAGCCTGAAGCCCGGCGCGCGCTGGCGACTGCTGCGCCGTCTCGCACGTACGGCGCGGACCCGAAATCTGATGCTTCTGCTTGCCGGATCGCCGGCGCTGGCGAAGCGATGGGGGGCCGATGGCGTCCATCTTCGCCAGCATCGTGCCGGGCAAGCGGGACAGGCGCGTCGCATCGGCCTTGTCGTCACCATGCCCGTCCACACCCCGCTAGAGGCGCGGGCGGCGAAACGCGCCGAAGCCGACGGCGCCTTTATCTCGCCGCTCCATCCGACCCGTTCGCACCCCGGCGCCGCTGCAATCGGCCGTGCCGCGTGGCTGCGGCTCGCGCGACTGGCGAAGGCAAAGCCGATCGCGCTCGGCGGCATGTCCGGCGCGCGAGCGCGCGAACTGAAACGCGCAAGCGGACTCGACTCCGGCTGGGCGGCGATCGATGCGTGGGAAGAAAAGGCGACGAGGCGCCGGACGCGTCAGAAGCGGAAGGCGGTTCCGACATAGACCGCCTGGCTGTCGCGACGCGAATCGGTCAGCGGCTGGGCGCGGTCGTCGGTGCGATACCGCACCCCGGCGGTGACATCGAGGTTCTTGGTCAGGCGATAGCTGCTGACGACATCGACATTCTGGTCGTCGCCGGGCGAGGTGACGCGATCGGTCGCGCCGGCGGGGTCGCTCGGGCGATTGATAACGCGCGTCGCAAAGCGCGATTTCTTCTCGGCCTGCTCGGGTGCCTTGGCGACCGGCAGATTGCGCAGGTCGATCCCGCGCGGCAGGGCCGGCGTCACGAACTTCTGGAAGCCGAGCGAAGCGCCCAGATCATAGGCGACCGGTGCGATCGCGATCGGTGCGTTGACGCGGCCGGCGGCCAGTCCGCTGGTGCGGGCGGCGCTCGATGCTTCGTCGCGGGCGCGAATCACGACGGTGATCGCCCGGTTCTTGCGGCCCGTGTCGATCGCGGCCGGCGTAAAGGCAAAGCCGTCACGCCCCTCGACGGGAATATTCTTGTATCGCGCAATCAGTCGCGCGTCGCCCGACGCGGGCGTGAACTGACCGAGCAGCGTTTCGGAAATCGAGGTTTCGCTGGTGCTGCTGGTCCGCGTCATCGCGGCGAGCGCAGGCGGAAGCGCAACCGTAATCGCCGCGCCGGCGAACAGCCCTGCTTTCCAAAGATGTCGCGGCATCCGCGCCATGTCTGCGACTCCAAACCCCGATTGAGTCGTCAGATAGGACTCCGGCGGGGATAATTCCAGTGATTCCCGATCATAATATCGCGCCTCTCCGGCTTTTCGCCGAAGTTGTTGCGCGAACACCACAGTGCGCCCCGAAGCTTGCCCCACGATGAACGGCGGGAAAGAGCGAATTGCCGCGCTTGCCGGACGGCGGCAAGGGCGATAGAGACGCTGGAAATTTCCGGCAGCGCGGCCTTTTGCGGCGCTTTGAAAGATAAGGTGTTCGGCATGTCCAAGCTTACCCTCCTTGCCTCGCGTTCGGCCACGCTGGCACTGCTCGGCGTCGCGGCGCTCGGCCTGTCGGCCTGCGCCGGCAAGGAAAAGCCGAAGGCCGACCTTGCGGCATCGCAGGTGACGACGATTGGCGTGAACTCCTATCTGTGGCGTGCGTCGCTCGACGCTCTGTCGTTCATGCCGCTGCTTCAGGCCGACAGCTCGGGCGGCGTCATCATCACCGACTGGTACGCCAATCCGGCGAACCCCGGCGAACGGATGAAGGTCACCGTGTCGATCCTCGACCGCGACCTTCGCGCCGATGCGCTTCGCGTCGCGGCGTCGCGCCAGGTCGCACAGGGCGGCAGCTGGGTCGACGCACCCGTGCAGGCGGCGACGGTCCAGAAGCTCGAGGAAATCATCCTCACCCGCGCCCGCGACCTGCGCCGCAGCGCCATCGACGGCTAATCCGGCGCGCGCGGTTCGCGCCCGCCCAGACAGACTAACGGGGTAAGCAACGAATGACCCGCGAAACGCGCTTTGGCGCCCTGGCCGCCGATGCCCGATGGCAGGCTGCCTGGGAGGCCGCGAACAGCTTCGTGACCACCGACGCGGCCGACAAGCCGAAAGCCTATATCCTCGAGATGTTCCCCTATCCCTCGGGGCGCATCCATATGGGCCACGTCCGCAACTATGCGATGGGCGACGTGCTCGCGCGCTTCAAGCGGATGACCGGCCACGACGTGCTCCACCCGATGGGCTGGGACGCGTTCGGCATGCCGGCCGAAAATGCGGCGATGGAAAAGGGCGTCCACCCCGGCGGCTGGACGCGCGACAATATCGCCTCGATGCGCGGCCAGCTGAAGCGCCTCGGCCTCGCGATCGACTGGAGCCGCGAGCTCGCGACCTGCGAACCCGACTATTACGGGCAGGAACAGGCGCTGTTCCTCGACCTGTTCGCGCATGGCCTCGTCACGCGCAAGGAAAGCTACGTCAACTGGGACCCCGTCGACATGACCGTGCTCGCGAACGAGCAGGTGATCGATGGTCGCGGCTGGCGCTCGGGCGCGCTGGTCGAAAAGAAGAAGCTGTCGCAGTGGTTCCTGAAGATCACCGATTTCGCCGACGAGCTGCTCGAGGGGCTGGATGGTCTCGACAAATGGCCCGACAAGGTGCGGCTGATGCAGGAAAACTGGATCGGCAAGTCGCAGGGGCTGGAGTTCTCGTTCAAACTCGCAGGCGGTGCGGTCGGCTTCGACGTCTTCACGACGCGGCCCGACACGCTGTTCGGCGCGAGCTTCGCGGCGATTTCGCCCGACCATCCGCTCGCTGAACGCCTCGCGAAGGATTCGCCCGAACTGACCGCGTTCATCGAGGAATGTCGCCGTCAGGGCACGTCGGCCGAACAGCTCGAAACGGGCGAGAAACTCGGCTTCGACACCGGCATTTCGGTCGAACATCCGCTCGATCCCGACTGGCACCTGCCCGTCTGGGTCGTGAATTATGTGCTGATGGATTATGGCACGGGTGCGATCTTCGGTTGCCCGGCGCATGATCAGCGCGACCTCGATTTCTCGCGCAAATATCACCTGCCCGTCCACCGCGTGATCGCCGACGGCGACGAGACCGGCCAGGTCTTCCATGGCGACGAGGCCTATGTCGGCCCCGGCAAGCTGGTGAACAGCCATTTCCTCGACGGCATGACGATCGACGAGGCGAAGGCCGCCGTCATCGCGCGCTCGGAGCATGAGGGCTGGGGCAAGGGCACGACCGTATGGCGCCTGCGCGACTGGGGCGTCTCGCGCCAGCGCTATTGGGGCACGCCGATCCCCTTCATCCATTGCGATGCGTGCGGGCTGCTGCCGGTGCCCAAGGGCCAGCTTCCCGTCGTGCTGCCCGAAGACGCCGATTTCTCGGTCCCCGGCAACCCGCTCGATCGTCATCCGACGTGGAAGCATGTCGCCTGTCCGTCGTGCGGTGGCGACGCGGTGCGCGAGACCGACACGCTCGACACCTTCGTCGATTCGTCGTGGTATTTCCTGCGCTTCGCGTCGGCCCCGGCGGACAAGCCGTTCGACGCCGACGTCATCCGCCGCTGGCTGCCCGTCGACCAGTATATCGGCGGTATCGAACATGCGATCCTCCACCTGCTCTATGCGCGCTTCTGGACGCGCGCGCTGAACAAGCTCGGGATGATCGACATCAGGGAGCCCTTCGCCAGCCTGTTCACACAGGGGATGGTGACGCACGAAACTTACAGCCGCGAGCAGGGCGAGGGCCATGCCCCGCTCTTCTTCACGCCCGACGAGATCGTCCGCACCGCCGACGGCGCGACGCTCGAATCCGACGGCGCGCCGGTCGATGTCGGCCGCGTCATCAAGATGTCGAAGTCGAAGAAGAATGTCGTCGATCCCGACGCCATCCTCGACCAGTATGGCGCCGACGCGGTGCGCTGGTTCATGCTCTCCGACAGCCCGCCCGAACGCGACCTGCCGTGGAGCGAGGCGGGTATCGAGGGCGCGTGGCGCTTCGTCCAGCGCCTGTGGCGCCTGTTCGGCGACACCGAAAACATCGGCGACGGCGGTGAAGACAAGGCGCTCGCGCGCAAGCTCCATCAGGCGATCGCCGGCGTCGCCGCCGACGTCGAGGCGCTGGGCTTCAACAAGGCCGTCGCGAAAATCCACGCGCTTGCCAACGAGATCGAGAAGGCGAAGCCCTCCGCGACCCGCGCCGAGGCGTGCCGGACGCTGATCCTGCTCGTCGCGCCGATGATGCCGCACCTCGCCGAAGAGGCGTGGGCGGCGCTGCCGATAGGCCAGCGCACGACTGCGATGGTCGCCGATGCCGCATGGCCCGTCGCCGATCCGGCACTGCTCGTCGATGACGAGGTGACAATCGCGATCCAGATGGCGGGTAAGCTTCGCGATACGATGACGATCGCCAAGGGCCTCGACAAGGATGCGACCGAAGCCGCCGCGCTCGCGCGCCCGCGCATCGTCGAGCTGCTTGCGGGTGCCGCACCCAAAAAGGTGATTGTGGTCCCCGACCGTCTGGTCAATATCGTACCCTGATGCGCAGCCTTCTCGTCTCCGCCCTTGTCGCAGCCTCGCTCACTCTGGGCGGCTGCGGGCTGCGTCCGCTCTATGCGAACGGAAGCAAGGGCGCGGTGGCGCAAGTGCTCGCCGACGTCGACGTCGCGCCGATCGAGGGACATTCGGGCTTCCTTGTCCGCAATGCGCTTCGTGACCGGCTGCAGGCGACGCAGGGCGGCCAGGGCGCGGGCAACCGGCTTCGCCTCGACGTCCGGCTCGAGGATTCGATCACCGGCTTCGGCGTTCGCGCCGACGATGCCGTGACGCGCGAACGGCGGACGCTGCGCGCGCGCTATCAGCTCGTCGATGCCGGCACCGGCGAGGTCCTGCTCGACGCGACCGCCTTTTCCGATGCGGGGATCGACGTCGTTGGCAGCGAATATGCGACGATTGCCGCCGAATCCTCGGCGCTTGAACGGCTGGCCTCGGCGGTTGCCGACCAGATCGTGACGCGGCTTGCGGTCTTCGCCGACCGCGGCGGCGGACGCACTGCCGACGCGCCCGCGCCCGCCGGGCAATGAAGAGCGTCAAGCCGAACGAACTCGAACGCCAGACGCGCCTCGATCCCGCGGTTCGTTTCACTCTTCTGACCGGCCCCGACGAAGCGACGATGGAGGCCGTGGCCAGCCATCTGATCGGTCTGGCGGGCAAGGATGCCGAACGGCTCGACCTGACCGGATCGCAAGTGTCGCAGGATCCGTCGCTGCTCGCCGCCGAGGCCGCGTCGATGTCGCTTTTCTCGCCCGCGCGGGTGATCCGGCTCGAGATATCGGGCAGCGGCGACGACAGTCTGGCTGCGGTCGAGGCGCTGCTCGCTGCCGAGACTGCGATCAACCCCGTGATCGCCAGCGGTGCCTCGATCACCGCCAAATCGAAGCTGGTGAAGCTCGTCGAAGGGTCGAACCATGCGGTCGCCGCGATCTGCTACCAGCCCGATCGCCGCGCGCTCGTCGGCATCGCAATGGGTGCGGCGCAGGAGCAGGGGCTGCGGCTCGGCAATGCGGAGGCGCAGTTGCTTGTTGATCTTGTGTCGGGCGATCAGGCGCTGATGCGCCGCGAGATCGAGAAGATCGCGCTCTATCTCGACGCGGCCCCGGATCGCCAGCGACAGGTCACCGCGGCCGATATCGCGGCGCTTGGCGCGGCGACGCACGAGGAGGATGTCAGCGAGTGCATCAACGTCGCGCTCGGCGGCAAGGTGCGCGAGCTTCCCGAGATGCTGGGCACGGCGGCGGCGGTCGGGGTCGCCGAGATTCGTATCATCCGCGCGCTCGGTATCCGCGCGATGCAGCTTGCCCGGCTCCGCGCCGAGGTCGATGCCGGCGCACATCCCGCGACCGTCGTTGCGGCGAAGAGCAGCGGGGTGTTCTGGAAGGAACGCGATGCGGTGACCGCGCAGCTTCATATCTGGGATTCGGTCCGCGTCGCGCGGCTGATGACGCGCCTGCTCGACTGCGAGCGCGCGCTCAAATCCTCGGGCACCGCGGGCGCCGTGCTGTTCCGCAAGCTGATGACTGATATCGCGCATCAGGCCGCCCGGGCCAGATAACAGCCAAAAAGAAACCGCCCGCTCACCGAAGCGAGCGGGCGGCCCCTTTACCCTGATTGCGCGATCAGAACTTGCCGCGCAGCGTCACGCCATAGGTCCGCGGTTCGGCAAGGAACTGCGAGAAGAGCTGGCGGCCGCCCGGATATTGCGGATCGGCGAAGGCGGTGCCGGTCGAGGTGCCGCCTTCCTGGAACGGCGAGTTGAACGCGACCTGTGCATATTGCTTGTTGAACAGGTTCTGCGCCCAGAATTCGATGCCCCATTTCTCGTCGGGGCCGCGAACGCCGACGCGTGCGTTGAAGATCGCATAGCCGTCCTGTCCCTTCTGCGGGAACAGGTCCGAACCGGTGTTGTAATCGCTGGTCATGCGGCCATCGATATAGACGAGGCCGGTCAGGCCGCTGCTGCCGATGTCGGGCGTCCAGGCGACGCTGCCGGTCGCGACCAGTTCGGGCGCGTTCGACAGATTGTTGCCGGGAAGCAGGCGGAGCGCCTGATCGAGCGGAGCGCCCGACTTGTTGCCGACCAGCTGACCGCGATATTTGGTGTTCGCATAGGTCAGGCCCGCAGTCATGCGGAAGCTCGGTGCCGGAACCAGCGAGGCTTCGAGTTCGAAGCCTTCCGACCGGACACCATAGCCGACGTCGCCCGACGGGCAGGCGCCCGTGGTCGCCGCCGCCGCATTATAATTCGGCGCGCCGGTGAACTTGCTCTGGTCGCGGTCGCCCCCGCCAAGGCTGCTCGAACAGCCGTTGACGTTCTGCACGAGGAAGACCGTGCCGTTGAACGTGTTCAGCTGGAAGCTCGAGAAGTCCGAACGGAACAGGGTGAGGCCGAGGCTGAACGGACCCGTCGCATATTTGGCGCCGAGTTCGTAGCTGTTCACCGTTTCCGGATCGAACTGCAGGTTGCCGACCAGCGCCTGTGCGCCGCCCGGGGTCGCCGCGAACGGCAGGATCGGCGACTTCAGCGCCGAGCGGTCGAGGTTGAAGCCGCCCGCCTTGTAGCCGCGCGAATAGCTCGCATAGACCATCAGGTCGTCGACGGGCTTGTACGACAGGATCGCCGTGCCGGTGAACTCGTCCTCGCTCCGCTTGTCGTTGATCGAGACGTTGTTCAGCTCGGCGGTCGAGTTGCCCTGACAGGCAAGGCCGATCAGGCCGCCCGCCAGCGCGCGCGCGGTCGCGTTGGTGCTCGACAGATCGTCGAGGACCAGACCTTGCACCGTGGTGCAGACCGTGTTGTCGTTGGTGAAGGTCGCGGCGAACTTCTTCTTGTCGTTGGTGTACCGCAGGCCGAAGGTGAAATCGAGCTTGTCGGTGATGTGGAAGATATTGTGCGTGAACAGCGCCCAGTTCTTGCCGTTCTGGGCGTACTGGTCGTCGATGCTGCCCTTGTCGCTGAGCCCGTCGAGCGCGGTGAAGGCCGCGACGATATCCGGACCCGATGCGCCGCTGGCGCCCGCGATCGTCGCCGGACCGACGCCCGGTGCGACGCACAGCGGGTTGGTCGGCGAATAGAGACCGGCAAGGCCGCCGCCCGAGATGATGCGGCAGGTCGCGAAGCGGCCGTACTGCGTCCCGAAGCGGAGGTTGTCGCGCACGCGCAGCTTTTCGTTGGCGTAGAAGCCGCCGACGAGCCAGTCGAGCTTGCCGTCGAAGGCTTCGCCCTGCAGGCGCAGTTCCTGGGTGAAGGTGTGGAACTGGCGATAGCTGTCGTCGCTCGGCGCGCGATAGAGGATGTCGACCTGGTTATAGTCGACGTCGCCGGCCTGGCCCGAGCGATATTCGCGATAGGCGGTGATCGAGGTCAGCTTCGCGCCGCCCAGATCATAGTCGATCTGGCCCGAGAAGCCGTAGTCCTTGGTCTGGCCGGCGAAGCTGCGACCGGGGCTGACCGAGATGTTGCGGTCATAACCCTGGTTGAACGCCGCGAGCGGCTGGCCGAGATCGCGCAGCACGTTGACGATGTTGTTCGTCGTCGCGGTCGGTGCGACGCCGACGGTGCTCGGATTGTTGAGGTTGCCGATGTACGGATTGACCGACTGGCTGACATAGGTCGCGCCGCAGCATTCCTCGTCGCGGTAGGTATAGTCGGCGATCAGGCGGACCGACAGCGCGTCGGTCGGCTCGAACAGGAGCTGGCCGCGCAGGAAATAGCGGTCGCGGTTGTTGACGTCGCGGCCGTTGACCGTGTCGCGCAGGAAGCCGTCGCGCTTCACCCAGACGCCGTCGAGGCGCGCGGCGAGCGTGTCGCTGATCGGGCCGGTGACGCTGCCGCCGAGGCGCCAGTAATCATAATTGCCATAGGTGATCTCGCCCGTGGCGCCGAAGGTAAAGTCGGGCTTTTTCGAATAGATGCTGATCAGACCCGCCGACGAGTTGCGGCCGCCGAGCGTGCCCTGCGGGCCGCGCTGGACCTCGATGCGGTCGAGTTCGCCGAGTTCGTTGAGGCCGATGCCCGAACGCGAACGATAGACGCCGTCGATGAAGACCGGGACCGAGCTTTCGAGGCCGGGGTTGTCGCCGACCGTACCGATGCCGCGGATACGCGCCGAGCCGTTTGCTTCCGAACCGGTCGAGGAGACGAGCAGCGACGGCGCGACCTGGTTCAGCTGGCGAATGTCGTTCGCGCCGCTGTTCTGCAGCGTTTCGGAACTGACGGCCGAGATCGCGACCGGAACGTCGGCCAGCCGCTGCGCGCGGCCCTGGGCGGTGACGACGATTTCGCTGTTGCCGCTGTCGTCGGCGGTATCGGTGTCGGCCGCATCCTGTGCAAAGGCCGGAACCGCGATCGTTGCGATGGCGAGCGATACGCCAAGCGCGGTGCTGCGCATAAATCGCGCAGCCGGAAGGGAAGATGATTTCATGGTGGGCACTCCTCTCAACATTTCATTATTTTTGTTGCCCGCCGAACATATCGAAATTGCTCCGCCGCGAAAGCGCACGGAACGCCCGTTTGCGCCGTTTTTGCATCATTTTTCAGGGGGTGAGGCTTTTTGGTCACAGGAAAGGCCCGCCTGTGGCGGCCCGCCTTGCGTCAGCGCGCGGCGGCCTTGCGACTTGCCGTAGCGTCATTCGCGCACGGCACCGCGAGCACGCGCCCGCGCGCGACGAGCATCGCGCTGTACGGCCCCGGAAAATTTTCACCGATCACGGGGTCTTCGCATGCCAGTCCGCCGGTCAGGCTGCCGAAGGCGGGCAGGATCAACCGCTGTGCGTCACCTGCGAAACAGGGGCGCGAGACGAGCCGTCCGCGCAGCGACAGCCTGAGCTTCGGATGGAAATGCCCCGAAACTTCGGGACGCGTTTCGTGCGCGAGGCTCTGGTGGCGAAAGACGATGCCGTCGACGACCCGTTCGTCGGCAACCTCGCCTCCCCATGCTCCCGCCGTCAGCCCGTCGTGATTGCCCGCAATCCACAGGAATCGGGTGAGTGCCGCCTGTTCGTGCAGCCGTTCGGCGACCGCGGGGACGATCCGGGCCGCGGCATCGCGGTCGTGAAAGCTGTCGCCGAGGCACCAGATCGCGCGCGCGCCGGTTTCGGAAGCGAGCGCCGCCAGCCGGTCGAGCGTATCGTGACTGTCATAGGGCGGCAGCGGCTGGCCGTGCGCAGCGTACCAGCTCGCCTTTTCAAGGTGCAGGTCGGCAACTATCAGCGCCGCGTGGCGCGGCCAGAACAGCGCCCGGTCGGCCAGCATATGGAATTGCTGGCCCGCAAAGTCGAAGGTCGCGGCGCGGGTCACCGCACCGCTATGGCGACGCGGTCTCCGCTCGGCAAGCGCCCTAGCCGCCGCGAACCGCCAGATTTGCGGCGAAGCGAAGCTTCGTGTCGCGGTCGGCGCGGTCGGGCAGGTCGAAGACGACGCGCTTGTTGGGAAAATCGATCTCGACCCGGTCGAACAGAGCGAGGCTGTCCATGCCGAGCAGCAGCGCCGGCCGCTCGTTCAGGCCGAGCGCGCGAAAGGCCTGGCTGTCGGCAAAGCTTACCGACAGGTCGTTGACGTCCATCCCGTTGATCACGATGCGCTTGATCGCGGTGCGCATTGCCGGAACCGTCTCGCCGGTTACCGCGCCGAGCTCGGTCGGGACGAAGGGAAAGCGGTTCGCGCGCCGGTCGGCGACCAGCTTTTGCAGCGCCAGATTGCCGACGCTCGTCTGCGCGCCGGTATCGACGATGACGTCGATGCGCTTGCCGTTGAGGCGCGCGTCGGACAGGATCAGGCGCCCCGCCGAATTGCGCGCGGTCACGACGATCGCGTCGTCGTCGCGGATGATCGGCGCCGCGCGTTTGCGCGTTTCGAGAATCTGCATGCTCTGCTTGCGGAAATCGATGAGGACGCGCCGCTCCTCCAGCATGTCGACCCCGATCAGTCCTGCCGCGCCGATGTGACGGCCGAACAGCGCCGGCGCATCGAAGCCCGCGAGATGGAGGTCGGACATGCGCAGCGTCGCGACGCGATAGCTCGGCACCAGCGTCGAGCTGCCGATCGTCGCCATCCGCAGCTTGCCGCCTTCGGCGAGGTTCAGCCGCTCGGCGAGTTCGCGCGAGATGACGGTGCGTTCGGCGCCGGTATCGACCAGAAAGGAGAAAGGCCCCTTCTCGCCGACCATGACCTTGACCGACATGCGCTGCGTCGCGTCGAGATCGAACGGCTGGATGAAGGGGGTGACGGTGACCGGCGGGGCGATCGCGTCGGCGGGCGGGGTCGCGGGGGCGGCGGGCGCTGGTGTCGGGGCAGGCGCGGGAGGCTGGGATGCGCCGGTCAGCAGCGGTGCTGCGAGCAGCAGCGCCAATGGAGCCGACCGCTTCAGGATATGGGTCATCGCAGCATCCCTCCTCTGTATATTTTGCGCCAATCTACGCCTCATCGCGGTTCGCGGCAAGCGAAACGCCGGTTACAGCGCCGGCGTCAATCGGGACGCATCGCCTCCTCCGCCAGCGTATCCGCGAGTTCGCCGAGCAGCGCGTCGTCGATGTCGGCTGCGGCGACATTTTCGCGTCCGATCAGCACCAGAACGGGGATGGCGAGCGGGCTGATCCGGTCGAGCGTCCGGTGAAGCATCGTTCCCGCCGCGCGGTCGAGCAGATCGCCGAGCCGTGCGACGTCGGTCAGCCGTTCGCGCGCATCGGCCCACGCCGCCTCGAGCAGCAGATGATCGGGCTCGTATTTGCGCAGCACGTCGAAGATCAGGTCGGTCGAAAAGGTCACCTGCTTGCCCGATTTGCGCTTGCCCGGATGCTGGCGCTCGATCAGCCCGCCGATCACCGCGACCTCGCGGAACGCACGCTTCAGCAGGTGCGACGATTCGACCCATTCGACGAACTCGTCCGACAGGATCTCGGCGTCGAACAGGCCTTCGGGCCGGGTCACCGGACGCAACGACCAGATCGCGATCGCATAGTCCGATGCGACGAAGCCCAGCGGCTGCATGCCCGCGCGCTCCATCCGCTTGGTGATCAGCATGCCGAGCGACTGGTGCGCGTTCCAGCCCTCGAACGGATAGCAGACGAGATAATGATGGCCCTCGTGCGGGAAGGTTTCGACCAGCAGTTCGCCGGGGCGGGGCAGCGCCGAACGGAGCGCCTGCATCTCCAGCCAGAACCGCACATCCTCGGGAAAACGCTGCCAGCTTTCGGGGTCGGCCAGGAAGCCGCGCACCCGGTCGGCGAGCCGCGTCGTCAGCGCCATGCGCGCGCCCATATAGCTCGGAATGCGCGCGGGCCGCGTCGTCGCCCGGACGATCAGGTCGGTGTCGCGGATCGACTCGACCTCGAGGCTGAGCCCCGCAAAGGCGAAAGTGTCGCCCGGCGTCAGCGTGCTCGCGAAATATTCCTCGACCTTGCCGAGCCGCCGCCCGTTCCGGAAGCGCACGTCGGCCATCGGCGCCTCGACGATGATCCCGGCATTGAGCCGGTGCTGCGCCGCGATCCGCGGATGCGCGATCCGCCAGCGCCCCTGTCCGTCGGGGGCAAGGCGGCGAAAGCGGTCATAGCTTTTGAGTGCATAGCCGCCGTCGCGCACGAAACCGAGCAGGCGGCCGAAGGTTTCGGCGTCGATCCACCGGTATGGCGCGGCGCTGCGAATCTCGGTCAGCAGTTCGGCTTCGTCGAACGGCGCGGCGCAGGCGAGCGCCATCACATGCTGCGCCAGCACGTCGAGGGCGCCGGGGCGGAAGCGGTCGGCATCGCGCTCGCCGGCCTCGACCGCATCGAGCGCCGCGCGCGCTTCCAGATATTCGAAGCGGTTGCCCGGCACGATCAGCGCCTTGCTCGGCTCGTCGAGGCGGTGGTTTGCGCGGCCGATGCGCTGGAGCAGCCGCGACGATCCCTTCGGGGCACCCATCTGGATCACGCAGTCGACGTCGCCCCAGTCGAGGCCCAGATCGAGGCTCGCCGTCGCGACGAGCGCGCGCAGCCGCCCCTCCGCCATCGCCGCTTCGGCGCGCTGGCGCGCCTCGCGGTCGAGGCTGCCGTGATGGATCGCGATCGGCAGGCTGAGGTCGTTGACCTTCCACAGCTCCTGAAAGATCAGCTCGGCAAGCCCGCGCGTGTTGCAGAAGATGATCGTGGTGCGGTTCGCCGCGACGACCTCCATCACCTGGTGCACCGCATAGCGGCCCGAATGGCCCGCCCACGGCACTGCGCCCTCGGGCAGCAAGATCCGGATGTCGGGTTCGGCGCCGGCCTCTCCCTCGACCAGCGTGACCTTGCCGGCATCGGCGTCGGGTGCGAGCCACGCCGCATATTGCAGCGGATCGGCGATCGTCGCCGACAGGCCCACACGGCGAAGGTCCGGCGCAATCTGCCCGAGCCGCGCCATCGCGAGGCTCAGCAGGTCGCCGCGCTTGCCCGGCGCAAAGGCGTGGATCTCGTCGATCACGACGGTCTTCAGGTCTGCGAACATCGCGAAACTGTCGGGGTAGGAGAGCAGCAGCGACAGCGATTCGGGGGTGGTGAGCAAGATGTTCGGCGGCCGGCTGCGCTGACGCGCCTTCTTGTCCGAACTCGTGTCGCCGCTGCGGCTCTCGACGCTGATGTCGAGGCCCATGTCGGCGATCGGGCCGAGCAGGTTGCGCTCGACGTCCGCCGCCAGCGCCTTCAGCGGTGACACATAGAGCGTGTGCAGCCGGTCGGTCGGATGTTCGGCAAGATCGACCAGCGTCGGCAGGAACCCCGACAGCGTCTTGCCGGCCCCGGTTGCGGCGACGAGCAGGGCGCTTTCGCCGCGCCGCCCCGCGACCAGCATCTCGGCCTGATGCCGCCGCAGCCGCCACCCGCGCGCGGCGAACCAATCGGCAAAGGGGGCGGGGAGGACCATGGTCCAGATGTGGCGCGGCGGATGGGCGGGAGCAAGCCTTCAGCTCGCCTTGGCCATCTCCTTCAGCAACCCCCGCCAATGTTCGCCCAGCCGCCGCTGGAACAGCATCAGCTCGAAGCCGTGGCGTGCGGCATGTTGCTTCGGGATCATGTCCCAGCCGCGATGCTCGACGGTCACGCGCGTTTCGGTGCCGACCGCCTCGAAGCGCACATCGACCTCGGTCGCCTGATCCGCGGCGAAGCTCGGCAGACGCCAGCCGAAGGTCAGCCGCTCGCCCGGCAGCCAGTGGCGCACCGGCCCGATCTCCCATTCCTCGCCATCGTCGAAGCGCGTCACCAGCCGCCCGTCGGGCCCTGCGGGGTCGAAGCGCAGCACCCCGTCGCCCTTCGGCGACAGGGGGAAGAGCGGATGGCTTTTCCACCAGCGCCCGATTTCATCCGTGAAGGCCGCAAACGCCGCCTGCGGCGTGGCCGCAACGCGCAGCGCGACGATCACCGCCGCGCTCATTTGCCGCCCTCGACATGCGCCTTGAACCCCGCGAGCTGATGCGCCCAGCGCGCCTCGGTCTCGGCGATCCAGCGCTTCAGCTCGTCGGTCGCGCCGTCCTTCAGCGAATAGATGCGGACGCGCGCGTCGAAAGGCGGGTGCCCGTCCTCGACCAGCCCGCCTTCCTTCAGCGCGCGCAGATGCCGGCTCATCGCGGGCGGCGCGAGGCCAAGCTCGCCTGCAAGCTCTCCGGCGCTGCGCGGACGCTGTCCGAGCAGTTCGACGGCGCGCCGCCGCACCGGATCGGCGAGCGCGCCGAGTATCCGGTCGACCGCGCCGCTCAATCGTCGAGCCGCGTCTTCGTGGTGAAGCCGCCCTCGGCGTCCCATTCGTCGGCGGTCTTTTCCTCGACCGTGACGCCGAAGGTCCAGATATGCCCCTCGGGGTCCTTTGCGCGGTAGGTGCGGTCGCCATAGAATTGGGTTTCGGGTTCGGCGATGATGGCGGCGCCCGCGGCACGCGCCTTTTCACAATGCGCGTCGATGTCCTCGCCCGTGCCGAGCTGGACATGCACCGTCTGCGTGTTCTTGCCGCCGAGGTTCGCGGGGCTGCGGTGATCGTCGGACCATTCGTTGCCGATCATGATCGTCGAATTGCCATATTCCATTTCGCTGTGCGCCAGATTGCCGTCGGCATCGAGCAGCGCGAAGACGGGTTCGAACCCGAACGCCTGCTCCAGCCAGCGGAACGCCGCCTTGCTGTCCTTGTAGCAGACGGCGCTTGAAAGCCCCTTCGATCGCGGATGGTCGGCCATATCTCGTCTCCCGAGTCGTGCAGTTGGTTTCTCATATGTATAATATTTTCACAAAAATGAAAATACATGCAATCGCGAGCGAAGTTGCTAGGAAATGCGCATGACCGATCTCGCCCGCTGCGTCGCCGAAGCCTATGAAGTCGCCCTGCCGCATCGCGGGCAGGGCAAGGTCGCCGACTATATCCCGGCGCTCGCCAAGGTCGACCCGAACCGCTTCGGCTTCGCGCTCGCGCTTCCCGACGGTACCGTCCACACCGCGGGCGACGCCGATATTCCCTTCTCGATCCAGTCGGTGTCGAAGGTCTTCACGCTGGCGCTCGCGCTGCGCCGCGTCGGCAGTTCGCTCTGGGACAGCGTCGGGCGCGAGCCGTCGGGCAGCGCGTTCAATTCGATCGTCCAGCTCGAAAGCGAGGCAGGCATCCCGCGCAATCCGCTGATCAACGCCGGCGCGATCGCGACGACCGACCGGTTGATCGACGGCCGCGATGGCGATGCGACGGTCGAGGAAATCCTCACCTTCCTGCGCGCCCGCGCCGGCGACGACGGCGTCGCGATCGATCAGGAGGTCGCATCGTCCGAATCGCAGACCGGCGCGCGCAATCGCAGCCTCGGCTATTTCATGAAGGCGTTCGACAATCTCCGCCATCCGGTCGAAGACGCCGTCGGAGTCTATTTTCGCCAGTGCGCGATTGCGATGAATTGCCGCCAGCTTGCGAAAGCCGGGCTCTTTCTGGCCATGGAGGGTCGCGATCCGCTGACCGGCGAGCAACTGATCGAACCGCATCGCGCCCGGCGGATCAACGCGATCATGATGCTGTGCGGTCACTATGACAACAGCGGCGAATTCGCCTTCCGCGTCGGCCTGCCCGGAAAGAGCGGCGTCGGCGGCGGCATCCTCTGCATCGCACCCGGACAGGGTTCGATCGCGGTCTGGTCGCCGGGCCTCAACGAGGCGGGAACCTCGCTCGTCGGCGCGATCGCGCTCGAACATTTCGCCTATGCGGCCGGCTGGTCGGTTTTCGACTGAGATTTTGCGGGGGCTTGCGCCTTCCATGTGACAGTGTAACATCGTCGCCTCAACGGGGAGGGGCGCGATGAAGCGATATGCAATGGCGTTGGTGGCGGCGGTCCTGCTCGGGGGCGCGGCGTCGCCATCGGGGCTTGGGCTGTCGACGGCCCAGGTCGACGATTTCCTGACCGGCGGCACCTATTCGTCGTACAAACCGCAGCCGTTGACCCGGTGGGACGAGGAGGTCCGCGCCGCGCTGCGCGCGAAGAAGCGCGACGCCGCCGTTGCGGCACTGGCTTCGCGCTACGGCCTTTCGGAAGCGCAGATGACCGAACTGGTAAGCCTGTGGGTCCGGTCCGACAGCGCGGCTTTCGACTTTGTTGCCGCGAAGCCCGATCCGTCCGCGAAGGCGGCGATCCGGCAAAGAATGCTCGCGCTGGTCGGCGAGACCGGCCGGTCGGAGCTGGTGATCGAGGCGGCGGCGGTCGCGCTCGACCGGATCGGTGAATGTCAGGCCGCCGATTTCGACGCGCTGATCGCGGGGGCCACCGACCGCCGCCGCGATGCCTGGCTGATCGCGAACAGCGCGCCCTGCGGCGGTCATTTCCTTCGCGCGGCGCGTATGGGCGACACACCGTTCCTGCCGCCGCTCATCCGCGCCGCCGATTATGGCGTCCTGGCACCGGTCGATGCGCTGGCGCTCTATGCCGGGCTCGTATCGCCCGAAGCGCTTGCGCGGGTTGCCGACGGCGACCGCGACGCGCTGCACGCGCGGCTCGCCCTGCGCTATGCCCAGGAGCTGTTCAATACCGGACAGGCCGATGCGGCGATCGCGTTGATCGACTCCCGGCCTGCGCCGGTCAGGGCGTTGCTGCGCACCGGACAGATCGGTGCGGGAACCGCGACCGTCGACGGCGTGCCGATGACGCTCGACAAGGAGGACAACGCCCGCGCGACGATGCTCCATCTCGTATCGGCCTATGCCCTCGCCGGCCGCCGGGAGGATGCCGCCGCGCTCTTCGCCGAGGTCGGCGACCGGGCGGCGGCCGAACGGGCGTTTCGCTGTCGCTGGAACTCTGCGGCCGAAGGCAAGGCCTCGACCACTTGCCGCGAGCAAGAAGACCGGGACTGGCTCGGCCAGATGATGCTCGTTCAGCTACTCGATCATCCCGGCGACGACCCCTATCCGCTCGCCGAGACCGGGTTTTCGGGGCATGTTGCGGACGGCCAGTCGATTCCGGAGCTTGCATGCCGGATTTTCGATCCCGCCGCCTTCCCCGATATCTGTCCGGATGCCGAACGGTCGATCGTCTATGCGACCGAACTCGACGGCGAACATTATGACGCCGAAGAGAAGAAGGCGTTGAGTGCGGATCTGGCGGCGCTCGGGCTGCCGGTTTTCGTCGAGCGCCGCGCAGCCTATGACACGGCGCTGCGTGCGGTCGTCGCGCGTCTGAAACCGGACGACGATATCGTGCGCGCGGAGCGGGCGAGCGTCGATCCCGACCCCTTGCCCTTTGCTGCGCGACCGCTGCCCGACGCGATACGTTCGGCGGCGCGGCGGGCGCCGGCCTGGCCGAAGGACGCGGCGGCATTACCCCCCGATTTCCGGCCCGTGCGTTTCGAGCGCGAGGGGATGCGCGCGGCGGCGATCAGCCTGTCGCAGAATTATGATCCGGTCGGTGAGGTTTCGGGCGGCGGCTATTGGCTCCACCTGTCCGACGATGGCGGGCGCCACTGGAAGGCGCCGCTCTATACAGGCCTTGCCGACCGCTTTCCCTATGTGGTCCCGGCGGAAGCGCGCATGCCGCTGCTTGCGGAGGACGGTGCGATCAATCTCGAAGTCGAGGTGGCCTTGCTCGACACGGCCTCGATCACCTATCCGCCTGTGGCCCTCGCTACCCGCCGCAAGGAAAGCGATCTCTATCTCCGTCTGCCGATCGCCGATCTCGCGCGCGATTCCGACGGCGACGGATTTACCGACATTGCGGCGCAGCACCTGCTGCTCGATCGAACCGGCGTGGGCGCGCCGATGCTGATCGGCGCGACGAAGGCAGAGACCTGCGGGCCGATGAGCAACGCGCAAGGCGCGCGGATCGCCCTGCTGGCAAAATTGTTCGACGTTCACGCGGCCCCGATCGTCGAGCCGCTCGACATGTCGGGAGCCGATATCGGCCAGCGGATGGAGAAATGGGGCACGGCGACGATGGGCGCGGCGCGCCCGATCTTCCTGCTCGGCGATCCGGCCGATTTCGCCTGCCTGCAGAGCGACCAGCCGATCATCGTCTATTCGCGGGAGCACCAGAGCGCCCTTGCCGGAAAGAGTCCCGATTTTCATCCGGTGACGATGCCGCAGATCGTCTTCAACCGTGCGCGCGACCGCGGCTATGTCGAATGGTCGGCGGGCTGGACCGGCGGCACTTTCCGGCTGCGGTTCGAGAAGAATCGCTGGCAGATCGAAACGATCGGCAGCTGGATCACCTGACGCGCAGGCGGCTCAGTCGTCGAGCAGCGTCATGCGGACCCGCGCGGTGCCGCTGCGGTGCATGCCGATTTCCTTCGCGGCGGCCTGCGAGATATCGATCACGCGGCCGCGGCCCCACGGACCTCGGTCGTTGACGCGCACGATGACGCTCTGGCCGTTGGCGAGGTTGGTGACGCGGACCTTGCTGCCGAAAGGCAGCGAACGGTGCGCACAGGTGAAATCGTCGGGATCGAAGGCCTCGCCGCTTGCGGTGCGGTTTCCGGCGAGCTCGCGGCCGTAATAGCTCGCCATCCCGCTGCCGATATCCTCGCCGTTGACGACTTCGCCGCTGACGCTGCCGTCATCGTCACCGCCGTCCTGCTCCTGCGCGACTGCCGGCAAGGCCAGCAGCAGCGGCAGGGCTATCGCGATCAAGCGCCGCATATGTGCCTCCCCCTGTTGGGTATGTGCCAAAAGACAGCGCGGGCGGCCTTGTGCAAGCCGCCCGCGCCGGTTTGGTCAGTTTCTACGATCAGACGTCGAGGTTGGCGACGCTCAGCGCATTGGTCTGGATGAAGTCGCGCCGCGGCTCGACCTCGTCGCCCATCAGCTGTTCGAAGATGCCGTCGGCGACGTCGGCCTGCTCGGTGCGGACGCGGAGCAGCGAGCGGTTCGACGGATCGAGCGTCGTTTCCCACAGCTGTTCGGCGTTCATTTCGCCCAGCCCCTTGTAGCGGCTGACCGCGAGGCCCTTGCGGCTGTGCGCGAAGATCGCGTCGAGCAGTTCGGACGGGCGCGTTACCGGGATCGCCTTGGCGTTGGTCGCCGCGGGGACATCCTCTTCCTCGCCTTCGGCCGTCTCGACCTCGACCGCCGCGGCGCCGCTCGCCTTCACGAGGCGGCCGGGGCGCGCATAGGTTTCGGCCTGCTCGCTCGCCAGCTTGTGCAGGCGGCGCGCTTCCTGGCTTTGCAGGAATGCGGCATCGACCGCGTGGAGATCGCTGACCCCGCGCCAGCGGCGCTCGAGCGTATAGCCGCCGCCTTCGACCGCCTCGACAGTCCAGACGGCTTCGCCGCCGCCGGTCAGCGCGCCCTCGGCGGCATTGAGCCAGGTTGCCGAAGTCGCGGCAGCGCTATGGCGTCCCGCGGTGTCGAGGTCGGGGTCGAGCGCCCCGGCAAAGGCGAGCGCCTCGACGAGCCCGTGGTTCAGGCTGCGCGGCACATAGCGCATCAGCGCGCGCAGGCGCCGGCCATGCTCGATCAGGTCGCGCAGGTCGTTGCCCGACCGCGCGCCGCCCGGGGTTTCGAGCAGCAGCGCATCGATCCCGCCATCGACGAGGTAGTTTTCGAGCGCGGTATCGTCCTTCAGATACACCTCGCTCCGGCCCTTCGCGACTTTGTAGAGCGGCGGCTGGGCGATGTAGAGATGGCCGTTCTCGATGATCTCGGGCATCTGACGATAGAAGAAGGTGAGCAGAAGCGTGCGGATATGCGCGCCGTCGACGTCGGCGTCGGTCATGATCACGATCTTGTGATAGCGCAGCTTCTCGATGTTGAACTCGTCGCGGATGCCCGTGCCGAGTGCCTGGATCAGCGTGCCGACTTCCTTCGACGAGATGATGCGGTCGAAGCGCGCGCGCTCGACGTTCAGGATCTTGCCCTTCAGCGGCAGGATCGCCTGCACATGGCGGTCGCGGCCCTGCTTCGCCGATCCGCCTGCCGAGTCACCCTCGACCAGGAAGAGTTCGCACTTGCTGGGATCGCGCTCCTGACAGTCGGCGAGCTTGCCGGGCAGGCTCGCGATATCCATCGCGCCCTTGCGCCGCGTCAGCTCGCGCGCCTTCTTCGCTGCCTCGCGCGCCGCGGCGGCGTCGATGACCTTCTGGATCACCGCCTTCGCGTGCGCCGGATTTTCTTCCAGCCATTCGGTCATCCGGTCGGCCATCAGGCTTTCGAGCGGCTGGCGGACTTCGGAGCTGACCAGCTTGTCCTTGGTCTGCGACGAAAACTTCGGATCGGGCAGCTTGACCGACACGATCGCGGTCAGGCCTTCGCGCATATCCTCGCCGGTCAGGCTGACCTTTTCCTTCTTCAGCATCCCCGACTTTTCGCCATAGCCGTTGAGCGTACGCGTCAGCGCGGCGCGGAAGGCTGCGAGGTGCGTGCCGCCGTCGCGCTGCGGGATGTTGTTCGTGAAGCAGAGGACATTTTCGTAATAGCTGTCGTTCCACTCGAGCGCGACGTCGATGCCGATGCCGTCGCGCTCGCTGCTGATCGCGATCGGATCGGGCAGCAGCGCCGTCTTGTTGCGGTCGAGATATTTGACGAACGCCGCGATCCCGCCCTCATAGAACAGGTCGTGCGCGACATGCTCGGCGTGGCGCGCATCGACGATCTTGATGCGGACGCCCGAGTTCAGGAAGGCGAGCTCGCGGTAGCGATGCTCGAGCTTCTCGAAATCGAATTCGGTGACATTTTTGAACGTCTCGGTCGACGCCTGAAAGGTCACGCGCGTGCCCTTCTTGCCCGCCGGGGCGGGGCCGTTGACCTTCAGCGGGGCGACCGAATCGCCATGTTCGAAGCGCATCCAATGCTCTTCGCCGTCGCGCCAGATCGTCAGTTCCAGCCATTCTGACAGCGCGTTGACGACCGAAACGCCGACGCCGTGCAGGCCGCCCGACACCTTGTAGGCATTGTCGTCGCTGGTGTTCTCGAACTTCCCGCCCGCGTGGAGCTGGGTCATGATGACCTCGGCCGCCGAAATGCCTTCCTCGGCGTGGATGCCGGTCGGAATGCCGCGACCGTTGTCCTCGACGCTGACCGATCCGTCGCTGTTGAGCGTGATCAGGACGAGGTCGCAGTGCCCCGCGAGCGCTTCGTCGATCGCATTGTCCGACACCTCGAACACCATATGGTGCAGGCCCGACCCGTCGTCGGTGTCGCCGATATACATGCCGGGGCGCTTGCGCACC